>CAZUCW010000038.1:17353-20968 GCA_964618825.1 uncultured Aquabacterium sp. | reverse complement strand
CAGCCAGGGTGTCAGCGGTTTCGCCCGATTGGCTGATGGTGACGATCAGTGTTGAGGGCACGGGCACGCTGTCGCGGTAGCGGTATTCGCTGGCGATTTCGACGCTGGTGGGGATCTTGGCGATCGATTCGAGCCAGTATTTGGCCGTAACGCCGGCGTAGTAGCTGGTGCCACAGGCCAGGATCAGCACGCGATCGACCGCGCCAAATATGCGCTCGGCCTGATCACCGAAGAGGGCGGGGGTGATGCCTTCAATACCTTCGAGTGTGTCGGCGATGGCGCGCGGTTGCTCGAAGATTTCTTTTTGCATGTAGTGGCGATAGGGCCCCAGCTCGGCGGCGCCGCTGTGGGCCTGCACGGTGCGCACGGGGCGGTCGGTTTCGGCGAGGCGGCGAAACTGCCCGTTGGCTTCGCGTGCTTCGATCCAGTGGCGACCGCCGTGCAGATCCACCACATCGCCTTCGTCGAGGTAGACGATTTGGTCGGTAACGCCTGCCAGCGCCATGGCGTCAGACGCCAAAAAGCGCTCGCCTTCGCGCTCGAGCGCCCCCACGCCCAGAATGAGCGGCGAGCCTTGGCGGGCGCCGACGATGCGCTGCGGCTCATCACGGCAGATCACGGCGATGGCGTAGGCGCCTTTGAGTTGTGCGGTGGCGGCTTTGACGGCGGCGAAGAGATCGCCGTCGTAGAGTCGATCGATCAGGTGCGCGATGACTTCGGTGTCGGTCTGGCTGGCGAACACATAGCCCTTGGCCTGCAGCTCGGCGCGCAGCTCATCGTGGTTTTCGATGATGCCGTTGTGCACCAGCGCGATGCGGCCAGGGCGTTGGGCCTGATCGGCCTCAGTGAGCGCCCCCGGGCCGTGGCTGAAATGTGGGTGGGCGTTGTGCACTGCCGGGGCGCCGTGGGTGGCCCAGCGGGTGTGGGCGATGCCCAGTGTGGCGCTCAGGTTTTCGGTGTGGATCTGCGTGTCGAGTTCGGCCACGCGGGCCGTGCTGCGCGAGCGGCGCAGTGCCTGCCCATCGTGCACGGCCACGCCGCACGAATCGTAGCCCCGGTATTCGAGCCGCTGCAGGCCTTGCGTGAGGATGGGAACGATGTTGTGGTGGCCGATGGCGCCGACGATGCCGCACATAAGAGAAGCTCCTTGGGTTGATGGGGCTGGCAAACGCTGAGCATCCTATGGGTGATGATGAGAAAGATGTTTTTGTTTTTATGATTTATAAGAAATATTCTTGCTTTTCATGCGTATGTAGATTTATAAAATCCAAATGCGTGTTTTAAAGAAAGAAAATTTCATGATTGAGCCACCTGTTTGGGTGCCCGATGCGGTTGATCTGAAGATGTTGGAGTCGCTGCAGCGCGATGCCTCGCTATCGAATCAGGCGCTGGCCGAAGCGGTGGGGGTGTCGCCGGCCACTTGTTTGCGGCGGGTGCGGCGCATGGTTGAGGCGGGGGTGATCGAGCGGCAGGTGGCGCTGCTGTCGCCCCAGGTGTTGGCGCGCGCGTTGGGGCAGGGGCTGCAGGCGCTGGTTGAGCTGTCGCTTGATGTGCAAAGTGCCGAGCGGCTCGATGCTTTTGAGGCGCGGGCGGTGGCCGAATCGGCGGTGCAGCAGGTGTGGCGCGTGTCGCCCGGGCCTGATTTTGTGCTGGTGATTTGCGTGCCCGATATGGACGCCTATCAGGCGTTGGCCCGGCGCTTGTTTAGCGACGATGCCAACGTGCGGCAGGTGCGCGCTTTTTTTGCGATCAAGCGCGCCAAGTTTGGGGCCGAGCTGCCGCTGCCGGTGCGAACGCCCGCTGCGTTGGCGGGCATGCGGCCAGATCCAGCCTGAGTGGCGCGGCTATTTGTTTATTGCGCGCTGACTTTTTGCGCATGAAAACCGGCCACCGTCATCAGGTAGGTGATGGCCAGGCTGCGCTGGGGTTGCTCGAGCTGATCGATGGCTTTCACCACTTGGCCGAGAGCTTCGCACTCGTTGGCTTTGGGGGGGGTGCCGTTGGTGCCGGGCACCATGCCGTCGATCTTGGCCATGAGCTGCGAGAGCTGCGTGGCATCGGGCAACGGGCGCATGGGCAAGGCGGCCAGATCGGCGATCAACGCATCGTGAAAGCCATCAAAAAACATTTGCACCTCGGCGGCGTTCATGGCCGGCAGCATGATTTCGGTGAAGACGTTTTTAACTTTGCGCGCTTTGCCGTTGCCATACGAGGCGCATTGCTCAGGGCTGAATCGGCTCATGGTGTCGGCCAGCGGGCGCAGCAGTTTCATGGCTGATTCGTCGCTCAGGCGGCCCATGCCCGAGGCCATGCGCATGGCCCAATTGCGCCTGAAGTTGGTCTCCCAGCCGGTGGATTCGGTGTCGATGCCCTTGAGCAGCGAACGCATCAGCGGGCGATCGGCGTAGATGGCACCCAGCCCTTTGCGCACGGCGTCGAATTGCCCCGAGGTGCGCGACAGCCCCGAGAGGTTTTCGATGAATTCATCGCGTTTCACAGCCACTTCGAGCGTGGTGAGCATCAACTCGAGTTGGCGATCGGCTACTGCGCGACGGGCTTCGGCGTCGGGGTCGACCGTGGGCGCCAGCAGCTCTGCCGGGCGCACCTGGGCCGCAGGGGGGGTGGCTGTCGATGCGCCCGCCTTGGCATCGGGTGCAAGCGCGTGGGCCGGCGATGCGGCCAGCAGCCCCGTGCATAAAACCGACAGCAGCAGATGGTGAACGGCAGAGATACGAGGCATATAAACAAACCTTTTGGATCGGTTCAGGATTTAAAAAACAGAGGGCAGAGCGCAGGGCTGTGCACTTATTTTTTCTTGATCGGGCGTGTCCAGCCCGCGAGGCTCACCTGTTTGGCGCGGGCTACGCAGAGGTGGCCGGCGGGCACCTCTTTGCTGATGGTGCTGCCGCCGCCGATGGTGGCGCCATCGCCCACGGTAACGGGTGCGATGAGCACGCAGTTTGAGCCCACGTGCACATCGTTGCCGATCACGGTGCGGTGCTTGTTGGCGCCGTCGTAGTTGGCGGTGATGCTGCCAGCGCCGTAGTTGACGCGCTCGCCCACCGTGGCATCGCCCAGGTAGGCGAGGTGGTTGGCCTTGGCACCGCGCGCCAGCGTTGAGTTTTTTACTTCGACAAAGTTGCCGATATGCACCTCATCGGCCAGTTGGGCGCCGGGGCGCAGGCGGGCAAACGGCCCGATGATGGCGCCCGCACCGATCTCGACACCGGACGCGTCGCCCTCGATGTGGGTGTAGGCCTGAATCACCGTGCCTGCACCGATGCGGGCGTTTTTGATCAGGCAGTTGGGGCCGATGCGCACGTTGTCGCCCAGCTCGACACGGCCTTCAAACACGCTGTTGATATCGATCTCGACATCTTGCCCCGCCACCAGCGTGCCACGCAGATCAAAGCGTGCCGGATCAGCCAAACGCACGCCGCGCTCCATCAGGTGTTCGGCCTGATGGCGTTGAAACCGGCGCTCGAGATCGGCCAATTGCAGCGGGCTGTTTACGCCCAGCACCTCGATTTCGCTGGCGGCATGCGTGGCCACGATGGGCACTTGATCGTGCCGTGCCATGGCCACCACATCGGTGAGGTAGTACTCGCCTTGCGC
>CAZUCW010000038.1:0-17343 GCA_964618825.1 uncultured Aquabacterium sp. | reverse complement strand
GTGTAGACCTCACGGATCTGGCGCTGCGCCGGCGTGGCGTCTTTGTGTTCAACGATGCCCACCACGTGGCCGCCGTGGCCTCCATCGTAGGCGCCGCTGCGCACGATGCGGCCATAGCCGGTGGGGTCGTGCAGCTCGATGGTGAGCAAGGCCAGTTGTTTGCCGCCGCAGGCATCGATGAGTGCTTGCGCGGTTTCGGCGCGAATCAGGGGCACATCGCCGTTGAGGATCAGCGTGGTGCCGGTGCCGGCCAGTTGCGGCTCGGCTTGTTGCACGGCGTGGCCGGTGCCCAGCTGCGGCTCTTGCCGCACAAAGCCCAGCGGCAGATCGGCAAAACCCGATTGCATTGCCGCCTCAACCTGATCTGCCTCGTGCCCGGTGATCACCAGAATGCGCTCTGCACCTAGCCCCGCGCAGGTGTGCACCACGTGCGACAACAACGAGCGGCCCGCGAGCTTGTGCAGCACCTTGGGCAGCTTGGATTTCATGCGGGTGCCTTTGCCCGCGGCCATGATGACGATGTCGAGCGACATGGATCGGCTTTCTAAAAAAGGATGGGACAGAGATAGAGGCGGGATCAGTCTTCGTTCGTCCAGGGCGAGGCGGCGTCGTTGCGGCGTGTGCCTTGGATCGACACCACCGATACCGATGCGCTCTCGGTCGAGCTGGCGCAGGTTTCGTCTTCGTCGAAGGCGATGTCGCCGCCCGGGTTGTATTGGCCGGTCACTTGCAGGTTGACGAAATCGTGCAGTTTGCGATCCATGAGGTGGGTGGGGATCACGTTTTGCAGCGCCGAGAACATGTTGTCGATGCGGCCCGGAAAGCGTTGCTCCCAATCGCGCAACATCTTCTTCATTTCTTGACGCTGCAGGTTTTCTTGGTTGCCGCACAGCGCGCAGGGGATCACCGGAAACTGCCGATAGGCCGACCAACGCTCGAGATCGGTTTCGGCCACGTAGGCCAGCGGGCGGATCACCATGAACTCGCCGTTGTCGCTCACCAGCTTGGGCGGCATGCCTTTGAGCTTGCCGCCGAAAAAGAGGTTGAGGAACAGCGTTTGCAGCATGTCGTCGCGGTGGTGGCCCAGCGCGATCTTGGTGGCCCCCAGCTCGCGTGCCACGCGGTAGAGGATGCCCCGGCGCAGCCGAGAGCACAGGCTGCACATGGTTTTGCCCTCGGGCACCTTGGCTTTGACGATCGAGTAGGTGTCTTGCTCTTCGATATGAAACGGCACGCCGCGGCTCTTGAGGTAATCGGGCAGCACATGTTCAGGAAACCCAGGCTGCTTTTGATCGAGGTTGACGGCCACGATCTCAAAAGGCACGGGCGCGCGCTGCTGCAGCTTGAGCAGGATGTCGAGCAAGCCAAAGCTGTCTTTGCCGCCCGACATGCACACCATCACCTTGTCGCCGGCGCTGATCATGTTGAAGTCGGCAATGGCTTGGCCTACCTGGCGGCACAGGCGCTTTTCGAGCTTGCGGTTTTCGAGCGATGGTTTGTCTTTGGCCGCCGCCTGGGCGGACGTGCCAGGGGCGATGAGATCGAGTTCGGAAGCGTTCATAAAAATCGGTGTTGTCGAACGAAAAAGACCGGCAAGAGAGCGGATCAGATAGATGCGCGCGATGGGGGCGGCGCAGGGTTACCACTGGCCGGTTTCAATACGTATGGCGACTTCGCAGTCGTCAAAGATTTCGAGTTTGGCAATGCGCACGCGCACCCCGAGCACGCCGGGCAGATCGAGCAGCCGCTTGGCGACCTTGCCAATCAGTGTTTCGAGCAGGTTGACGTGTTCGGCCGTGCACTCTTCGATGATGATGCCGCGCACGCGGCGGTAATCGAGCACATGAAAAAGATCGTCGTCGTGCGGCAGCAGGGGCTGCGTGCCCAGGTGCAGTTCGGCATCGACTTCGATGGGCTGGGGCGCGTCTTTCTCGTGATCGAGCACGCCAAGGTTGGCGTTGAAACGCAGGCCCGTGAGGGTGAGGATCTGGTTGCCTTTGGTGACCGACATGACGCGCGGGTTCGAGAGGGGGGGTTAGGGTTTCATCATCGAAAAATCGCGTGCAAAGCGCATGAGGTGCTGCCCGCCATCAACCAGCAACGTGGTGCCGGTGATCGATTCGGTGTCGAGCACAAAGCGCACACTGCGCGCCACATCGGCGGGTGTCGATGAGCGGCCCAGCGGCGAGAGCTGGTGCGCGGCATCAAACTCGGCGCCTTGCAGCCAGGCGCTGGTGAGCGTGAGGCCCGGGGCCACGCCGGCCACGCGCACCTGAGGTGCCAGCGAGAGCGCCAGCAACGTGGTGGCGGCTTCGAGCGCGGCTTTCGAGAGTGTGTAGCTCAAAAAATCGGGGTTGGGGTTCCAGAGCTTTTGATCGAGCAGGTTCACCACCACACCACGCTGGCCGCGTGCCTGCACATGCTCGGCCAGCGCCTGAGCCAGCACGATGGCGGGCGCGGTGTTGGCGCGCATGTGGGTGTCGAGCTGCGCGTAGCTGAAACGCGCGGCGTTGTCGTATTCAAAGGTCGAGGCGCTGTTGATCACGGCGTCGACACGATCCAGCGCGGCCACGGCCAGCGGCAGCAGTGCGCGGCAGGCGGCCTCGTCGGCCAGATCGGCTTGCAGCAGGTGCACGCGCGCACCCAGGGCGCGCAACTCGGCGGCAGTGTCGTGTGCCTCGGCTGCCGAGCGCCGGTAGTGCAGGGCGATGTCCCACCCATGGTGTGCCAGATCAAGCGCAATCTCGCGCCCCAGCCGTTTGGCTGCGCCAGTAACGAGGGCGACGCGACGCGCTGCGCCATCCGAGGCCGTGCATGCGGTGTCGCTGTGTGCAGCGGCATCGAGCACGGTGTCTGGCGTGGGGGCGGGGGCCGTCATGGGCGGGGCTTTCTACAATCCGGGGGGTGAAACAACAGCCTCCCAGTTTAGTCGCCCCCCCCCACGACCGCAGCCCCTTGGGCGAACGGCTGCATGCGCTCATTCGTGCACAGATGCAGCAATCGGGCGGGTGGCTGCCCTTTGATCGGTTTATGAGCCTGGCGTTGTATGCGCCGGGGTTGGGCTACTACAGCCGGGGCGATGGGCAGTTTGGCACCCGCCCTGAAGACGGCAGCGATTTCGTTACGGCGCCGGTGTTGAGCCCTCTGTTTGGCCGGGCGCTGGCGCGTCAGGTGGCGCAGGCGCTGGCAGCCACGGGCACCGATGAGGTGTGGGAGTTTGGTGCCGGCACCGGCGTGCTGGCCGCGCAATTGCTGGCCACGCTGGGCGAGCTGGGCCAGCCGCCGCGCTGCTACACGATCGTCGATGTGTCGGGCACGCTGCGCGAGCGCCAACGCCAAACGCTGCAGGCCCGCGCGCCTCAGTGGGCTGATCGCGTGGTGTGGGCCGATCGGTTGCCCGAGGCCTTGAGCGGGGTGGTGGTGGGTAACGAGGTGCTTGATGCGATGCCCGTCAAGCTCATCCACTTTGATGGCCAGACGTGGCACGAGCGTGGCGTGGCCATGGGCCCGCAGGCTGAGGGCGGCGATACGGGGCGCGCCGCCGCCTGGGTGTGGGCTGATCGCCCGAGCGATTTGCGCCCGCCCGTTGATGGGCCTTTTGTGCCGGGCACGACGACCGAGCTGCAGTTGCAGGGAGAGGCGTTCATCTGCACGCTGGCTGCCGCGCTGCAGCGGGGGGCAGCTTTTTTTGTCGATTACGGCTACCCCGAGGCCGAATACTTTCATCCGCAGCGCGTGGGCGGCACGCTGATGTGCCACCGCGCGCACCGCGCCGACGACAACCCGCTGATCGATGTGGGCGACAAAGACATCACCGCTCACGTTAACTTCACCGGCATCGCGCTGGCTGCGCAAGATGCTGGGCTGAGCGTGCTGGGCTATACCAGCCAGGCGCATTTTTTGATCAACTGCGGCATTGCCGACGATTTGCAGCAGCTCGAAGGCGATGCCTATCGCCCGGCGCGTTCGGCAGCACAGATGCTGCTGCTTGAGCATGAGATGGGCGAGCTGTTCAAGGTGATCGGTTTGGCGCGCCACGAATTCGATGCGCTGGGCTTTGTGCGCGGCGACCGCACGCACACGCTTTAAGCCCGATCCGCACAAAAACATGCCGAGGCGAACCTCGGCATGTTTGCCCAAGGGGCTCTGCTCAGTGGGGGCTGTGCATCGGCGCTTCGGGCGCCATTGGCAGGGTTTGCGGGGCAGTGGGGCGGCCAGCCATGCCGGGCATGGCGAAGGGGCGACCGTTCACTTCGATCTTGCCCTGAGCAAAGCTGAAGGTGGTTGATGCCGATTCTTGATCGAGCACCACGTAGCCCTGAGCAGCCAGGCGGTCGAGCATCATGCGCGCCATATCTGAACGGTTGGGTTGCGCAGCCGGTGAGGCAGCGGCGGTGCCGTCTTCTGTTTCGGTGCCCTCAGATTCTTCACCTTCTTCAGCGTCGGCATCGTTGCGCCCGGGTTGGATGGCCGCCATCTTGTCGAGCCACGACAGCGGCAGTTTGATGGCCCCTTTAACGTAGCCCTTGCTCAACAGCAACAGCGGCAGCGGGGTTTGCGAGTCGTTGGCAGCAGCGTCTTTTACGCCGAAGGTATATGAGATCTCGCCCTTGTGGCCATCGATGTCGAGCACCATGCGATCCATTGAATACTCGGGGTTGTGCACCAACAGCGCCAGCAGATCGGCTTGCACGGCCTGCAGCGTTTGGGCGGGCGAGGCCACTTCGGCATCGCATGAGAACGATTGCGTCATCATCGCCTTCATCATCGAGGCGTAGGTGGTGGCGTGGATGTTTTTGGTCGAGACATCCATCAGAAACTGATTGATCACCGTATCGCCAAACCGGGCCTTGCCGCTGATCGTGCCTTTGCCGTTGAGCATGCCGTTTTCGAGCATGTTTTCGCTGTGGAACCTGAGATCAGAGATCGTGCCCTTGATCGTGCGGCCCGCATTGGCGCCTCGCTTGGGGGTGATCTGCATCTCGATTGAGGCCAGATCAAAATCACCCTTGCCCACGCTCACCCAGATGTTGTCGGCAGCGCCCGGGCCATCGAAATGCAGCCGGGCTTGATTGAAGATCATGTGATCGCCACCTTGCGGGCTTTTCACCGTGAGGTTGGGGATCGTGATGTCGGTTTGGCTTTGCGCCGCCTTGCCCGCGCCGCGCACGATGGTGCCGCTCAGGCCCGACCAGATCACTTCGCCGTTTTGCGGATCATTGAGCTGTGCCTTGGGGCTGCTGATTTGCGTGCGGGTGCTGCCATCCCATCCCACCAGGGTGCGGATGGTGAGGGGTTTGTCTTTGCCGAAGAGTTTTTCGAGCGCTCTCTTGGCGCTGTCGGACATCTCAATCTCTGAGTCGATACTTGCGGCACCCACTGAACGCAGGCCGGGCAGCGGGCCGTGGCTGATCGTGTCGCGCCAGCTCACAACAAGCGGCTCACGCGGACGCGGTTGGCCTTGCTCATCGGGGGGCATTTGCACGCAGCCCAGTTGCAGCCGGGTGGTGCGGGTGGATGACAGCACACCCTTGTCGTACTTTTGCTCAAGCACTTTGGCAAAAGGCAGTTGCTGGGTGATGGCCGCAGCGTTGGCATCGAGCTCGGTTTTGACACGGCCACCCACCATGGCGGTGGCGCCAACGTAACCCCCAAGGGCAATAACGGCCACCAGGCCAACGCGACTTGCAGTGCTCATGGGCACAGTCCTCCTGACATTGAAAAAATAAATGAGCGCCGATTGTGGCGGGCCAGCGTGAGATCTGCACGCACTGGATCACACGCGGTGCCGGCCATGCGCGCCGATAAGCGTGTCAAACGCCCGCTTTCTTGGTGCTTGGTGGCAGGGTGCCCGCCCCTAGAGTGGTGCTCACCTCGGCGGCGTGGGCCGAATGCGCCCGCGCCCAGACTCGATAAAAGGCCCGCGTCATGACCACGCTTCGCATTGCTTCTTCTGCTGATTCTGTTGTGCTTCAGGGCGGCCTTGCTGCGTCTGGGGGGGGCGATGTCGGCGCCGATCACTATGCGCGATCCAAGGCGCCGAAGCAGCACAAGGCGCACAACAACAGCGCAAAAAAAGGGACGGCGAAGGGGGCGGCGAAGGGGGTGACGCCGGGCGCTAAAAAGGCTGCTCATCGTGCCTGGGAGCAGGGCGTGCAGCTCAGCCGTAACGGACGCCTGAGTGATGCGGCGCGGATGCTTCGACAGGCTGTGCGCGATGATCCGCTCACCGCGCTGTATTGGCTCAATCTCGCCAGCGTTGCCAACAAACTCGGGCTCACCGAAGAATCACTGAACGCTGCGCGCCGTGCTTTTGAGCTTGATCGCAGCAATATTTTGGCTTGTCACCTGGCCGCCGAGTTGCTGCGCCTGAATTGCCGCAACACCGAGATGCTGCAGACGCTGCAGGCGCTCGATCCGGCCACGCCGCGTGATGTGCAGCACCACCGGCTCATCGGGGCGGCGCATATCGAGCTGGGCAACTGGCAAGAGGCTGCGGTGGCTTTTTTGCAGGTGCTCAGTATGAAGCCGTCCGACATCGAGGCTTATGGGCAACTGGGCGCAGCCATGGCACGGCTGGCGCGCTATACCGATGCAGCCGAGTGCTATCGCACTATCGTGATGCTCAAGCCGACATCGTTTGTGGCGGCGGTGTATGCCGCTCACTACGCCGGATGGTCGTGTGATTGGGTGAATTTCAGGCAAGACATGGCCCGGCTCGAAAAGGCGCGCGAGCTCATTGGCGACGAGGGCAACGACGAAGCCTTCAGCCCGTTTTGTTTGCTATCGATGAACGATGACGCGGCTTTGCATCGCTGGGCGGCATCGCTTGACGCCAGCCGCATCACGCGCCACATGCGATCGCTGCCCAATGTGGCGGCCTATCGCTCGTTGTGGGATCGCTCGGTGGTGGGGCCGGCGGCCTATCCGAATATCGACGTGAATGGCCGCACCCGCATCGGGCTGGTGTCGAGCGACTTTCGCACCCACGCCACCAGCATCCTGCTTGTGCAGGTGCTTGAGCTGCTCGACCGCTCGCGCTTTGAGGTTGTGCTGTATTCGCATGGCAAAGACGACGGCACACCGCTGCGCAAACGCATGATGGCGCTGGCCGATCAGGTGGTTGAAACGGCTGAGCTCAACATGGTTGAGCATGCTGATCAGGTGCGCAAAGATGGCATCAGCATCCTGGTTGATTTCAACGGATTCACGCTGGGATCACGCATGGGGTTGTTTGCGTTGCGGCCGGCGCCGATTCAGGTGCTGTGGCTGGCCTACCCGAGCACCACGGGGTCGGACTTTATGGACTACATCATTGGCGACCCCATCCTCACGCCGATGGCGCATCAAGATGATTTCAGTGAGCACATCGCGCAGCTGCCCGTGTGCTACGAGCCCACCGACAGGCTGCGCGAGCGTCCGGCCAAGCTCAGCCGCGCCGAGTGCGGTCTGCCCGAAGATGCTTTTGTGTTTGCTTGCTTCAACCAGAGCTACAAGCTCACCGAAGAGATGTTTGATGTGTGGTGCCGCATTCTCAAACGCACGCCGGGCAGCGTGTTTTGGCTGCTGGTGCCGCAAGCCGATGTGCAGGCACGGCTGCGCGCAGAGGCCGAGCGGCGCGGGGTTGATGCGGCGCGTTTGATCTTTGCGCCTTTTGTGCAGCCCAAGCAGCACATGGCGCGCTTGCCGCAGGCGGATTTGTTTCTCGACACTTTCCCGTACGGCGCGCACACCACTTGCAATGATGCCCTCTGGATGGGGCTGCCGGTGCTGTCGCTCAAGGGGCGCTCGTTTTCGGCGCGCGTAGCGGCCAGCTTGTTGCATGCCGTCGAGCTGCCCGATCTGGTGTGCGACACGCCCGAGCACTACGAAGAAATGGCGGTGGCCTTGGCCGGCGATCGTCTGGCCATGCAGGGCTTGCGCTCGCACCTCGAACATCGCCGCATGGATTTGCCGTTGTTTGATACGCCCCGCTTCACGCGTGAGCTGGGCGAGCTGTTGGATCGCATGACGGCACGCTGGAAGGCTGGCCTGCCGCCCGAGGCGCTGCCGGCGGCTTGAGTGCGCGGGCTGCAAACAGCGCGTTTTTTGCACGCTTATCGGCTCTTGGGCGGGGCCTGGTGCCGCCTACATTCGATCAACTGCACGGCATCGGGTGCCGGGCCTGATTCAGAAAGGACGCAAATCATGCTCAACATCGTCATCGCACGCTACAAAGAAGATGTGGCCTGGATCAACACGCTGCCCGAGAACGTGCGCGTCTACCTCTACAACAAGGGGCCGGATATCCCAGAGGGCACGCTGCGGCCCGGCGTGCGCATTGAGCGTTTGCCCAACACGGGGCGCGAATCGGGCACCTACATCCATCATCTGCGGCACAACTTCAAGGCCAGCGAGGGTGAGTTCACGGTGTTCACGCAAGCCGATCCGTTTGAGCATGCGCCGGCTTTTTTGCACCTGCTGCGCTGTCCTGAGCTGTGGCGCGATATTCAGCCGATGTCGCTGCAGTGGATCGAGGAAAAAAAGATTCCGCCCACCAAGCTGCTGGCCGATGATCAGCGCGATTGGATTGGCGATCTGCCCATTCGCACCGAGCATTTTTCGCTGCACACCTGGGCGCCGCTGTCGTTCTTTGATGAAGGCGCCTGGGGCATCGGCCAAACCTATCGCCAAAAGCACATGTTGCCCAGCGGCACCAACATCATTGAACACTTTTTTGAGCTGTGTGGCCTCGATTGGCTGGCCGAGCGTGCGCGTGGCACCGATGTGGGTTTGTTTTCTTATGGTGCGATCTTTGCCGTGCGCAATCGCCTGATCGCCGATTTTGTTGAGCGGGCCCGCCCGCATCTCGAAAAAATCGATCTGCTCACTCGTGCCGATCTCAATTACGGCTACATCTTTGAGCGTTGCTGGATGCATTTGTTCGGCGAGCCTTTTGTGCGCTTTGATGCGATTCGCTCAGGGGCTGTTGAGCGCGCCATGGCCAGCCCGGCAGTGGCAGCATCGTTGCCACGTGTGCTGCCGCCCGAGGCCGCGCCTCAGCAGGCTGTGGCCACATCGAGTGCGGACGCATCGAGCACACAAGTTTCGATCGATATGTTGCGCACGCAGGCTTATCAGGCGCTCGGGCGTGGCGATTCGGCACAGGCTGTGGCGCTGCTCAATCGCGCGCTGCTGGCTGATCCGATGAATGTCGAGGTGCTGTCTGATCTGGCGGCGTTGGCGTTTCAATCGGGCGAGGGCACGCAAGCGATTCCGTTTGCACGTCGCGCCTTGTTGGTCGATCCCAACCACGGGGCATCGCGTTTCACGTTGGGCATGTGCCTGAGCGGCACGGGCCAGGTGGCCGAGGCGCTGGCGTTGTTCACCCAATTGCTGGGTGGCGAAAGTGGCCGGGTGTTCAAGGCCGAGAACCCCGATCTGGCCGGTGTGGCCGAGGCTGAGTTGGCGCGGCTGCAAACGCTGTGTGTGGCGGCCTGATCGTTCAAAGCGTTTGATAGAAAGTAGTTGTTCATGCCCCCCGTGGTTTTGCCCGAATTCGGGATCAAAAATTCAGCGATGCAGCTCAAGCGTTATGCCTTTACATCAGATGCCTTGCGTGAGCGCGAGCTGCAGTGGTGGGCAACGTTTGGCGCCGACGAAGAGCGTTATTTCTGGGGCCTCACCGACAGCTGGCAACCGCCGGCGCGGGTGCGCTATATCGATCGCATGGCTGCGTATCTGGCCGATTGCCAGCACGTGGTTGATTACGGCTGCGGCAGCGGCTGGATGACGCGCGGTGTGGCTGATCGCATGCAGCGCCCGGTAACGGGGATCGATTTCTCGCCCGAGCAGATCGCGCTGGCCGCTCAAGCCAATGCCGATTGCCCGTGGACGCTTTTTATGGCGATCACCGGCGTTGAGCAGTTGCCGCCTGCGCAGGGTTATGTGTTTCATGGGGTGATGCATCACCTGAGCCAGCACGAAATCCATCACCTGCTCGAGCGCCTGAGCCGCTTGGCGCCGAGGGGCGCGCGCATGGTGTTCGTTGAGCCCGTGTGTTACCCCGGCAATAAGCCCGATGAGCGTGATCGCGTGTTGCTCGATGCAATCGAAGAGATCGTGACCGAACCTTGGCGCGTGGCACGCGAGCAAGGTGTGGCGCTGGTGCCTTCGGTGCAAGCAGCGCGCCAGCGCCAAGATGAGCGCTGGTGGGGCGCTGCGCCGCACGGCCCTTCGCCGATGGAAAAACCTTTTGAAGGCCGCGAGCTCGATGATCTGCTGTCGAGCTACTTCGACACCCAGCCCGGCGAATCTGTGCAATATCTGCCTGCCTCGCAAGGGTTGGCGAGTGAGCTGGCGCTGCTGCGCGATTGCAATGCCGATCTGGCCGATACGCTGGCCACGCAGCTCATGCCTCAGGTAGATGCGCTTGAACGCGTGCTGATGCGCATGCCGCGCCTGCCCGATTCGGGGTGGTTCTTGCGCATGGTGCAAGCGCGTGTGCGCTGAGATTTGAGCCACAGGCTCGCAAAAAAGGCGCTTCGCAAAGCGCCTTTTTTAATCTCCGGCGCCCAGCACCTGGGGCACGGCCTGCTGTGATGTGGCGGGTGCGGCAAAGCGAATGCCGGCGTGTTTGAGGGCCTGGTTGAGCACGATGCGCACCATGTCGCGCGGGTAGCGCGGGCCGTGCTCGCCGCCAATCCAGTAGCTGAAGTGGTTTGAGAGATAACGCGTGAACATCAACGCATTGACATCGAGCGTCTGGCACGAGGTGATCAGCGTTTGCAGCCAGGCATTGGCTTCATCGTTGGAGGCGCCGATGCACAGCGCATCGCCCGATTGCAGCAACCCACCAAAGTTGATGTGGTAATCCGCCGGGGTTTCGACAAACGCGCTGGCCGACACGAGCCAATCTTCTTGCATGGGGCGCAGGCCGGCGTTTTTGCTGTGCGCATAAACCGATCCGCCCAGTGGCCGGGTGTGCTTGACGGGTGTGTCGTCGATGATCGCCACCTTGCCCAGATGCGACAGGCGCGGCCACAGGGCATCGAGCCCGAAGCCGCTCACCTGCCCGGACAGCGTGGGGTAGATGCGCGAGAGCATGTCGACCGAAAGCACCGGCGTCATGATCTCGACAAAGTTTGTAAAGCGCACCTGAAACGCGCTGTGCTGCAGCGTGATCAGATGCGTGAAATACGAATCAGGCGTGAGCGCCGGCTGGGCCAGATCGAGCTGCAATTCATCGCAGATCGAAAACATGCGCGATACCTGCTCGGGCACGCACAGCAGATCGTCATCGGGCAGCCACACATAGCGATAGCGCTGGATGGCATCCCAGTGCGATTGCAGCGTTTGCTCAAGGCCGGGCCACTTGGCGCCTTTTTGCATGTCGACAAACACCGCGCCCGGGGCTTCGGGCGGCTGATCGCCATACCACGACAGCGCGTAATCGAAGTTTTGCTGCTCAAGCCGTTCGATGGCTTGCGGGTGCAGCGAACCGGGGCCGGCGCGAAACAGTGCGAGATAGGGCTGCGTCATGGGGCCGTCCTTGTGGGTTGGGTATCAAACGGCCGTGCTGCGTGTGCGCTTGGCAGGGCGATCAGACACCCAGCTGCCGATCGCCACGCGCACCGGCTCTTCGTTGAGCAGCTTTTCGGTGAGCGTCAGTGCGGCGGCCACCACCTGATCCATGTTGTAGTAGCGGTATTGCGCCAAGCGGCCAATGAAGTGCACGTTGCGCTCTTGCTCGGCCAAGTGCTCGTAGAGCTTGAACTGCCGCTCGTTATCGGGGTTGGGCACCGGGTAGTAGGGGTCGCCCTCGGCACACGGAATTTCGCGCACGATCGATGTGCCCTCACACTCTTGCCCCGTGAGGTGCTTGAACTCGGTGATGCGGGTGTAGGCATGATCGTTGGGGTAGTTCACCGTGCCCACGTTCTGGTGGCGCTGCACAGCGGCCAGATGCTCGTGTTCGAAGCGCAGCGAGCGGTAGGGCAGGCGGCCATAGCGGTATTTGAAATACTCGTCGATCGGGCCGGTGTAGATGGTGGCGTCGCGGTCGATGCGGTGATCCACCTCGGCAAAGTCCACCCCCACGCGCACATCGATGTTCGGATGCCCGAGCATGCGATTGAACATCGAGGTATAGCCGTCCTTGGGCATCGCCTGAAAGGTGTCAGTGAAATAGCGGTCGTCGTCGTTGGTGCGCGTAGGTATGCGCGCTGCCACGCCGGCGCTCAATTGCGAGAGATCGAGCCCCCACTGCTTGCGCGTGTAGCCCCTGAAAAATTTTTCGCACAGATCCGTGCCTACCGATGAGAGCACCACATCTTCACTGGTTTTGATGGCATCGCGTGGCTCGCGCACGCTTTCGAGGTAAGCGGCCACGCCGGCTTCATCGAGATCCAGCCCATAAAGCTGGTTGATGGTGGTGCGGTTGATGGGGATCGGGTAGGGCTTGCCATCCACCACGGCGCGCACGCGATGCTCATAGGTGCGCCATGCCGTAAAGCGCGAGAGGTAGTGCCACACACGCTCGCTGTTGGTGTGAAAGATGTGTGGGCCATATTCGTGGATCAGCACGCCATGGGCATCGCGTCGGTCGTAGGCGTTGCCGCCGATGTGATCGCGCTTGTCGATCACCAGCACGCTGTTGCCGGCATCGGCCAGCTCGCGGGCGCAGACGGCACCGGCGAATCCGGCACCAACGATCAGGTAGTCCATGGGTGTCCTCCTAAAGAACAGGGTTCACTCGCTGAGCACGGCTTCGCGCCCTGAGGATTCGAGATCCCACTTCAGATCGCAGTGGGCGCAGACGGGATAAGCCTCGAGTTGGGCATCGAGATGGGCTTGCACGAAATCGCGATAAGCCTGGCCGCGAAAGATCTCTCGCACCGATTGCGTTCGCAGGTTGCCCAGCGGCATCGTGTTGTTGAAATCAATGCAGCAGGGGGTGATATCCAAATTCCACGCGATCACCATGCCGCGTTTGGATGCCTGAATGATTGAACACATGCCCGATGACGGTTCGTTGTAATCACGGCCATCGCCGAAATTGGTGAACTCGCTCTCGACGAACGTAAAGCCGTGCGGCTGGCAGGCTTCGATGAGTGCATTGCGTTTTTCGCGCCAACCGGTGAGGCCTTTTTCGCTATACATGCTGGGGTGCGGCAACTTGGCCACCAGGCGCACCGGTTGCTGCAACAGCTTGTTGTATTCGGCCAGCACCGAGAGGTTGGCCTGCATGTTCTCAAAGCCTTTGTAGCCATAGATCTGCTCGTAATCTTCGGGCGTGATGGCATACAGGCTGATCACGAATTCATCGAGGCCGCTGTCGAGCAGACGCAGCAGATAGTCTTGCTGCAGCGGCATCGCCACGGTTGAGAACAGCGTCACATAGGCATACGGCAAGGCGGCCTTGAGGTGCCTGATCTTGCGCGGCAAATCTTTGTCGAGCACCGATTCGCCAAACGATTGCACGTCGATGCGGCGCACGTATTCGCCGCTCGATTCAATGATGCGATCGACCGCGAGCACAAAATCTTCAAAGCTCATCACTCCCTGCTGGCGCGTGAGCTGATCACGCGGGCAAAAGTAGCAGCGGTTCGAGCACTTGTTGGTAACTTCGATATTGATCTGCGCAAACTCGACCATGCCCGGGCGTTGTTGTTTGAGCAGCTCGTGCAGCAACTCGCGTGCGGGGCGAAAATCGTGCGCCAGTGCCAGGCATTGCTTGAGATCGGCAATCGCAGCATCGAGATGGGTTTTGGCGAGCTGCTGGGCGCGTGCAAAACGCAGCTGCACATCGGCAGGATTGCTCAATGCAGGCACGGCCGCGAGGGGGGGCACATGGCCGCGCCGGGGGATGAATTTGATCTCTGAGGCGTCCATATCGGGCTCTCCACATCAGGCAAACGCGAGCGCTGTCGGCTGCACGACAGCTGCAACGGTTGCAGGGGCACGATGCGTTTACGCGCTCGTGTGCTTGTGGATCACCAGTCTAGAAATCTCGCCCCGTGGGCTTGGCGTGAAAAGCGTGGCAAATAGCGGCCAAATCAGTGCTCAAACAGCCGCAGCCCAGTGAGCCGCTCGTGCTCTTTGATCGCAAAGCGGTCGGTCATGCCGGCGATGTAATCGGCGATGGCCCGGGGCCGGTCAGAGGCTCGGGCGTAATCAGAGGGCATTTCGGTGGGCTGAACCGAGTAGGCCTTGAACAGGGATCGCACCACCTCGCGTCCGCAATCGGTGGTGTCGACCACCTGTGGATGGCGGTAGAGGTTGGTGAATAAAAAGCGCTTGAGCTCGGTGCTGGCTTGGCGCATGGGTGGCGAAAAACGCAGCAGTGGGCCGCATCGCCGGGCCTCGTCGGCACTGCCGGGGGCATGGTGAGCCAGGGTGGCGCGGGTGGCATCGATCACGTCGTAAACCTGCTGCGAGAGCATGCGGCGGATCACCTCGAACAGCAGCCGTTTGCCGAGTAGCGCGGGATATTCGGCCAGGGCCTCATCACGAAAGCGCGCAAACAGCGGCACGCTGCTTAACTGCTCAAACGTGATCAGGCCCGAGCGCACACCGTCGTCGATGTCGTGGGCGTTGTAGGCAATCTCGTCGGCCAGATTGGCGAGCTGGGCCTCTAGGCTGGGCTGGGTGCCATCCAAAAAACGTCGGGCCACGCCATGCGGCTCGCGGGCCTCGAGTGCTTCGGCGTTGGCGCGCGAGCAATGTTTGAGGATGCCCTCTCGTGTTTCGAAGCTCAGATTGAGCCCGTCGTAAGCCGGGTAGCGTTCTTCGAGCGTATCGACCACGCGCAGTGATTGCAGGTTGTGCTCAAAGCCGCCGTGCTCGCGCATGCAGTCGTTGAGCGCATCTTGGCCCGCATGGCCAAAGGGCGTGTGGCCGAGATCGTGCGCCAGCGCAATGGCTTCAACCAAATCCTCGTTGAGCCCAAGTTGCAGCGCGATGGCACGCCCGAGCTGCGCCACTTCGAGCGAATGCGTGAGCCGGGTTCGAAACAGATCCCCCTCGTGGTTGAGAAAAACCTGTGTTTTGTAAACCAGCCGCCTGAATGCCGTGCTGTGAACGATGCGGTCGCGGTCGCGCTGAAAATCGTCGCGCGTGGGGGCTGGCGGCTCACTGAAACGGCGCCCCTTGCTGTGCAGCGCGTGGCTGGCGTAAACCGCTAAGGTCATGCCTGTTCCTCATCCATCGGGCACGCCGGACGCCCACCCAAGGGGATGGTGCTCGGTTTGTGGCAGCTCGGTGCTTGAGCGTGCGCGTTGAGCACCATCATGCGGGATCAGGCCGTGTGTGCGTTGATCACATCGCGCACCAGCGCATCGGGCGCAGGGCGCATGCTGGCGGCGCCGAGAGCGTCGATCACCACAAAGCGGATCTCGCCGGCCTCGGATTTTTTGTCGAGCTTCATCAGCTCGATGTATTTATTGGCGCCCAGCTTGGGGCCAACCGTGGGCAGCTTGGCGCGAGCCACCAGCGCGGTGATGCGGGCTGCCACGCTGGCGTCGATCAGGCCCAGCTTGGCCGACAGTGCTGCCGCCATCACCATGCCGCAGCCCACGGCCTCACCGTGCAGCCACTCGCCATAGCCCAGACCCGCTTCGATGGCGTGGCCGAAGGTGTGGCCAAAGTTGAGAATGGCACGCAGGCCAGATTCTTTTTCGTCTTGCCCCACCACCCAGGCCTTGATCTCGCACGAGCGTTGGATGGCGTAGCGCAGCGCGCTGCGATCACGTGCCAGCAGGGCATCGAGGTTGCTTTCGAGCCAGCTGAAAAAGGCTGCGTCGGCAATCGGGCCGTATTTGATGATCTCGGCCAGGCCCGCGCTGAGTTCGCGGCCGGGCAGGGTATCGAGTGTGGCCATATCGCACACCACCACGCGAGGCTGGTAAAACGCGCCAATCATGTTTTTGCCCAGCGGGTGGTTGATGGCCGTTTTGCCGCCCACCGATGAATCCACCTGTGCCAGCAATGTGGTTGGCACCTGCACAAAAGGCACGCCGCGCATATAGCTGGCGGCGGCAAAACCGGTTATATCGCCCACCACACCGCCGCCCAGCGCGTAAAGCACCGTTTTGCGATCAGCGTTGTGGCCAAGCAGGGCATCAAAGATCAGGTTGAGCGTCTGCCAATCTTTGAACGCTTCGCCATCGGGCAGGGCCACGGTGATCACTTGGGCATGCTTGCCACGCAAAGTGGCTTCGAGCTGTGCCGCGTAGAGTGGCGCGACCGTGGTGTTGCTCACGATCACGGCGGTGCTTGATGTGGGCGCTGCAGCGTAGCTGGCTGCATCGGCCAGCAAGCCTTCGCCGATCAGGATGTCGTAGCTGCGCTCGCCCAGATCGATATGGACGCGGGTGGTGTCAGGGTGTGCGGCAGAAGGTGCGCTCATGGGCAAGAGGCCGTGCGCCGCAGGGCAGCGCTTTGTGCTCGGCAAAGGATGCTGCAAAACAAAACCGCGATGTGCCGACAAGCGACACACCGCGGCAGGTATGGGGTTGACGAGCCTGACCCCGGCACTGGTTACAACGGTTAGGGCTGCTTCGTTCCCGACCTGACCCGGTTGGCCGCGCTCCCATGCGAGGAGGCCCGTCAGCCGCCATTGTAGGCGACGCCTTTGAGCGCAGCCTCGAACGTGTTAGCGCAGTTGCAGTTCGTCGCTGCCGAAGCTCACGCCCAACGGCTCGATCACCACCTGTTTGGGGCCGGCTTCTACCTTGCCGGCCACCCAGGCACGGATGCCCAATTGCTCAGCCACTTCGACCGTGCGTTGCGCCTGATCAGCGGCCACGTAGAGCGCAAAGCCCGCGCCCATGTTGAGCGTGCCATAGGCCTCACGGTCGTCGAGCTTGGCGTGTTGCTGGATGAAGCGCAACACCGGCGTGATGGGGGGCACCTGGGTAAAACGGTAGGTGAACGCCGCTGGATGCCGCATCAGCTTGCGCCAACCGTGGCCGGTGATATTGGCGCAATAGTGCGGCGTGATGCCAGCCTTGAACAGCGCTTCGGTGATGGGCGAATACAGCACCGTGGGGGCCAGCAGCGCTTCACCGTAGCTCAAGCCCGGCTCCACCTCGGTGAGGTAGCCCTGGGGCAGGCGCTCGATCAACTTGCGCGCCAGGCTCAGGCCGTTGGCGTGAATGCCGCTTGATGCCAGCAGCACGATGGCGTCGCCTGCTTGCAGATCGTGCCCTACCGACAACCGGGTTTTGGGGTTGACGATGCCGGTGCACGATGCGGCCAGATCAATGCGGCCATCGGCCACGATGCCGGCCAGTGCGGGGGTTTCGCCGCCGCCCCAGGCCACGCCGCAGATATCGCAGGCGCGCTTCCAGCCCTCAACCAGGG
>CAZUCW010000037.1:9248-22009 GCA_964618825.1 uncultured Aquabacterium sp. | reverse complement strand
GTTCACTACCCCGAAACGCGCGAAATCTGGTCCTACGGTTCGGGCTACGGTGGCAACGCGCTGCTGGGCAAAAAATGCTTTGCGCTGCGCATTGCCTCGACCATGGGTCGCGAGCAAGGCTGGCTGGCCGAACACATGCTGCTGCTGGGGGTTACCAACCCGCAAGGCCAGAAGTTCCACGTGGCGGCGGCGTTCCCCAGTGCTTGCGGCAAAACCAACTTCTCGATGTTGATTCCGCCGGCGGGCTACGAGGGCTGGAAGGTCACCACCATCGGTGACGACATTGCCTGGATCAAGCCGGCTGCCGATGGCAAGCTCTACGCCATCAACCCCGAGGCAGGTTACTTTGGCGTGGCTCCGGGCACCAACACGCTGACCAACCTCAACTGCATGAACTCGCTCAAGCGCGATGTGATCTTCACCAACGTGGCGCTCACCGATGATGGCGATGTGTGGTGGGAGTCGATGACCGATACGCCCCCGGCACACCTGATCGATTGGCAGGGCAACGATTGGACGCCGGCTATTGCCAAAGAAAAAGGCACCAAGGCTGCGCACCCCAACGCCCGTTTCACCGTGGCCGCCACCAACAACCCGGCGCTCGATCCCGAGTGGGATAACCCCGCCGGCGTGCCGATCGACGCCTTTATCGTCGGTGGCCGCCGCTCCACCACCGTGCCGCTGGTGACCGAAGCGCGCGATTGGGTCGAGGGGGTCTACATGGCCGCCACGATGGGCTCTGAAACCACTGCCGCTGCCTTTGGCGCACAAGGTGTGGTGCGTCGCGATCCGTTTGCCATGCTGCCTTTCATGGGCTACAACATGGCGGATTACTTTCAGCATTGGCTCAATGTGGGCGCCAAGCTCAAGGCCGCTGGCCACAAGCTGCCCCCGATTTATTGCGTGAATTGGTTCCGCAAGGGTGCCGATGGCAAGTTCGTTTGGCCGGGCTACGGCGAAAACATGCGCGTGCTCGAGTGGATGCTGGGCCGCATTCAGGGCACGGCCAAAGGCGGTGAGCACGCTTTTGGTATCAGCCCGGGCTATGAAGATCTCAACTGGAAAGGCCTGAGCTTTACGCAAGAGCAGTTCCAATCGGTGATCGGTGTCGATAAGGCCGCATGGGTCGAAGAGCTCAAACTGCACGATGAGTTGTTCGCCAAACTGGCGTATCACCTGCCGGCTGAAATGCCGGCCACCAAGGCCAAGATCGAGCAGCGCTTGGGCGTTTGAGTTCGAGCTGTTCTTGATCCGCACAAGAGGCGCCTTCGGGCGCCTTTTTTGTTGCCGGCTTCCAGCGCGGCGTTGATCGGGTGAGCGCGCGGCCAGCGGGTAATCCATTCGGGGCTGTGTCGGATATGGCGCGGGCGATGCCGTCCCTACACTGTTTGCGAGCCTTTGGATGCGCGTGGTGCATGCGCGGGGGCTCGATCGGTGAGGCCGAGCATGGCAGAACACATCGCAAACCGCCGCAAGGGCGAGCACAACCACGGCCATGGGGCCGCTGAGCGGGTGGGTGAGGGGGATACGGCGGGCGCATGTGCACCTGTTGGCGTGTCTGCCCAGGCCGTGCGCCGGTTGGCGTGGGGGCGTTATCGGGCGGTGTTCGCCGGGCTGCCCGAGCCTCAGGCGCTGCCGCCTTCGGGCGATTTTCGCAGCGAGTTCATTGGCCCCGGCTGGTTGCGTGCCACGGCTGGGCCTTCGCTGGCTTTAACGGGGCTGTGGGGCTGGTGCGGCAAGCGCTTTGCGGGGGCGGGGGCGGTGAATCTGGTGGTGCGCCAGCAGGGGCTGCGTGAAACGCTGCCGATGCAGCCGCGCATCGAGCCGTCGAGCATCGATGGCCGGTTGGCGGTGCGGTTGCACTATCCGGCAGGCTCTGGGTGGCCGTGGCGCTGGATGATCGATGAGTTGCGCCCGCTGGATGGCGCGGTGCCCGGCGGCGCTTGGCTGGGGATGATGCACCTTGAGCTGCCGGGGCTGCGGCGGCTGCACTTTCCGTTCATGCTGCGTGGAGCACGGCCATGAGTGGTGTTGAGCCGGTGTCAAGCTTTGATTGCGTGGTAATCGGCAGCGGCTTTGGTGGTGCGGTGAGTGCATTGCGCATGGCCGAAAAGGGCTATCGCGTGGCGGTGCTTGAACGCGGCCGCCGGCTGCACCCCAACGATGTGGCTGCCGGCACGCGCAAGCTGAGCAAGCTGTTGTGGGCGCCGGCGTTGGGGCTGCGCGGCTACTTTACGCAGTGGGTTTTTCGCCATGTGGCCGTGGTGGGCGGTGTGGCGGTGGGTGGGGGCAGCCAGGTGTTTGCGGGGGTGTTGCTGCGCCCGCCATCGAGCACGTTTGCCGCCGAGGCTTGGCCGCGTGCCGAGGCCGATTGGCAGCGCGCGCTGGCGCCGCACTATGCCGAGGCCGAACGCATGCTCGGGGCTGCGGCCAACCCGGCCCGCGGCCTGCAAGATCGCCTGCTGCAGCGCACGGCTGAGGCGCTGGGGGTGGGGCACACGTTTTCGGGCATGGAATCGCAGGCGATCTATTTTGGCCAGCGCGGCGAGGGGGTCGATCCGTATTTCGGCGGTGCGGGCCCGCAGCGCCACGGGTGCACGCACTGCGGCGAATGTTTGGCTGCGTGTCGCCATGGCGCCAAAAACAGCTTGGATCTCAACTATCTGCATCTGGCCGAGCAGCTGGGCGCTCAGGTGTTTGCCGAAACCACCGTGATGGGCATTGAGCCGCAGCCCGATGGCGGCTATGTGGTGTCGACGCGGCCCAGCTTTGGCGGCGCGGCCACGCCGGTGTTTCAGGCGCGCAAAGTGATCGTGGCCGCTGGCGTGGTGGGCACGATGCAGTTGTTGTTTCACTGCCGCGATGTGGCTCGCACGCTGCCAAAGTTGTCGCCCGCACTGGGCCAGCATGTGCGCACCAACAGCGAATCGATCATTGGGGTATTGCTGCCCAAGGGCACACAGGGCAATGCCGATGGCGCGTGCATCACCACGCATTTTTATGCCGATGCCAACACCCACGTGACGCAAAACCGCTTGCCCGACAGCTTTGCCTATATGCGCTGGACGAGTGGCCCGGTGGTGGTGGCGCGCACGCCTGCCGAGCGCCGCCGCAAGACGCTGTTGGCTTTGTTGCGTCGCCCAGGTTTGCCTCTGGCCAATTGGTTGGCGCGCGATTGGCCGCGCCGCGCCGTTACGCTCACGGTGATGCAAAACGTTGATTCTGAGTTGGCTTTTGTGCATCGCCGGGCGTGGTGGTGGCCGTGGCGGTGGCGTTTGGCCACACAGCGTGCGCCGGGGGTGGCATCACCCGCGTTTATCCCGCTGGCCACGCAGATTGCGCAAACGCTGGCCGAAGTGAGCGGCGGGCAGGCCATCAGCCCGGTGCTCGAGAGTGTGGGCGATTTGGCCGTGACGGCGCACATTCTGGGTGGCGCCGTGGTGGCAGATGCGCCCGAGAGGGGAGTGATCGATGCCAATCATGAGGTGTTTGGCCACCCTGGGTTGTATGTGGTGGATGGCGCTGCGGTGCCAGCCAACCTGGGCGTGAACCCGAGCCTCACCATCACGGCGATGGCCGAGCGTGCGATGAGCCGCATGCCGGCGCGAGCGGCAGAGCCTTTCTTGCGAACGTTCGTCGGGCGCTGAGGGGTTAGCGCGTGTGTCGGTCCGACTCGCAGGTGCGAGCGCTTACGATGGGCTCGCACTTGCTGTTTAGGGGTGCTTTGCGCATCAGCCACTCGCGCACCAGTGGGCGCAGATCGAGCCCGCTGGCGCTGAGCACCTCGGCGGCGCGGGTTTGCAGCTCGGTTTCGGGGCGCGCCCACAGCGGATGGCGGGCGGCAAACACCACGCGGTTGGCACCGTCGCTGCTGGGCACGCAAATCGTGTGCGGCAGGCAGCGGCGCACGCGCTGCAGCACCACATCGCCCCGGTGTTCGTCGCTCGACAGATTGAGCACCAGCAGGCCGTGTTCGCCCAGCACGTTGCGGCAGTGATCAAAAAACGCCGGCGTTGATAGCGCGTGCGGTATGCCATCGGCGCTGTAGCCATCGAGCAGCAGCGCATCAAGCCCTGGCGCTATCGTGCGCACCATTTCGGCGCCGTCCATCAAGCGCACGTGCAGCCGTGCATCGTCGGGCGGCACACAAAACTGCTCGCGCAGGGCGATCACGTCGGGATGAATCTCGGCCACGTCGAGCCGGGTGTGCGGCAGGTGGCGGTGGATGAACTTCACCAGCGAGCCGCCGCCCAGGCCCACCAGCGCGAGGCGCTGCGGTTGGGGGTGGATGAGCCACAGGCCCATCATCAGCTGCGTGTAGGGCAGCACCAAATCGTCGGGGCGGTTGACATCCATCTGGCTCTGGATGGCCGAAATATCGAAGCACAGCGACAGCAGCGAGCCTTGCTGATCGACGAAGGGCTTGCCGGCGAGGGCTTCTTTCCAGAGGCGCAAAAACTGCCGGTGTCGATCGAATTCGTGCATAAAACGGGGCAGCAGCAGGGGCAGCGCCACAACAAGGCGGGGCGCCATTGTGGCATCGTGCCCTGGGCAGCCGGGGTGCGGCGTAGGACAATCGCGGCCATGAAACCGAACCCAGCCACTTCTTCGCGCGGCGATCTCAACGATGCCGAGATCAACGAGCTCGATGATCTGCTTGCCGCCGTGCCCTCGCCCTACGAGGCGCTTGATGCCGTGATGCTCGACGGCTACCTCTGCGGCATCCTCGTGCAGCCCGTGGTGCTCGAGCCCGCACAGTGGTGGGGGCCGATTTTTGGCGATCACCCCGAGCCGCTGTCGCCCGACACGCCCGATTGGCATCCGGCCAAGCACGAGCGGCTCACGGCGCTCATTCATCGTCGCAAAGAATCGCTGCACCGATCCATCATCGAAGATGGCTGGTTCGACCCCATCGTGCCGGTGCTCGAAGACGATCAGGGCCAGCCGCTCACGGGCCGCGAGGCCATGGAGGGGCTGGGCTACTGGGTGGCCGGATTCGAGTGGGCGCTGGCCAACTTCACCGCGCTCGAAGAGCTGGGCCGCGAGGGTGTGCCCGACATCCTCGATTCGCTGTGGCGCCATCTGCCCGAGCAAGACGAAACCCAACGCGCCATGACAAAAGCGCTCGACGAAGAACACCCGCTCAAGAGCCTCGATGCGGCCATTGAAGCGCTGGTGTTCGATGTGATCGATCTGGCGCACGTGGGCATCGAAGAGCGCCACCGCGTTACCACGGTGGTGCGCGAGCAGCCCAAGGTGGGCCGCAACGATCCTTGCCCGTGCGGCAGCGGCAAAAAATACAAGCAGTGCCACGGCGCGGCGAGTTGAAGCCCCGGCATGCGTGTTCAGCTGCTGTCGGATCTGCACCTCGAAACCGAAACCTACCGCCCTGAGCCGGCGCCCGGAGCTGAGGTGCTGGTGTTGGCGGGCGATATCGACAGCACCTGGGCGGGCCTCGATGGCTTTGCCGGCTGGCCCGTGCCGGTGCTGCTGGTGGCGGGCAACCACGAGTTTGATCAGCGTGAGTGGCACGATGCCTGGCCGGCGTTGCGCGCCCGCTGCGCGCCATTGGGGATACGGCTGCTCGAGTGCGAAAGCGTGGTGCTGCGCGCTGCCGATGGGCGCCGCGTGCGCTTTGTGGGCACCACGCGCTGGAGCGATTTCGACCTCTGGGGCGCTGATCAGCGCGGCAAGGCCATGCGTGCGGCGAGTTATTTTGTGCGCGTGATGCGGGCCACGCGCGGCGGGCTGCCCTTCGATCCTGAGGCCGTGCGCGAAGAGGCCCTCGCCTGCCGCGCTTGGCTGGCCGACGCGCTGCAGCGCGTGCCCGAGCGTGATGCCCAGGGCGAACCGGCCTGGCACGCCACCGTGGCCATCACGCACTTTGGCCCGAGTGTGCGCAGCGCGGATCCCCGCTATGGGCGCCAGCCGGGCACGGCGAGCTTTTGCAATGCCGATGATGATCTGATCCCGCTGGCCGATGTGTGGGTGCACGGCCACCTGCATTGCCGACACGATTACCGCGTGCCGCGCAGCGATGGGCGCGAGCCCACGCGAGTGCTGTCCAATGCGCGCGGCCATGGCCACAAGGGCGAGGCTCAGGGGCATGATGGACAGCTCACGTTCACGGTGTAAGCTGAAAACCTCACAGAGACACGAAGGAGCGCCCCATGAAGATTTTGTTGCCGGTCGATGGCAGCGACCACACCAAGCGCATGCTGGCCTGGCTGGCCGCTCACGATGAGTGGTTGGGGCCCACGCACACCTACACCGTGCTGCATGTGGTGCCGCCGATTCCGCCGCATGCGATGGAGTTTCTCGATCCCGAGTTTTTGCGCAACTACGATCAAGAGCAGGCCGAGCAGGTGTTCAAGCCGATCCAGGCATTTATTGCGCAGCACCAGCTCAAGGCCACCTACGTGCACCGCCTGGGCAACGCAGGCGATGAGATCTCGCAGGCGGCTGCTGGGCACGATCTGGTGGTGATGGGATCGCACGGGCGCGGCGCACTCGCCGGGCTGGTGATGGGCTCGACCGCCACGCGCGTGTTGGCCGCGTGTCGCACGCCGGTGCTGCTGATCCGTTGATCCGCCAAAAACCGGGCTGCGGTGCGGGCTTGAGGCTCAGGCCCGCTGCGGCCCGGCCCGCCCGGCTTCAACCACGAAGCGGGCCTGGGTGTGCAGCGTGGCGCCAGCCTGTGCCGGGTGCGGTGTGGCACGAAAATCGCACTGCACCCGCTGCGGCGTGATGTCGAGCAGGGCATAGCCGCGCTCATCGCTGCGCAGGTGCAGCGTGTCGGGGTTGTGGCGTGCGAGCAGGGCGCTGAAAAACTCGGATAGCCCTTGGCTCGTGATCGAGCTGCATACAAATTCGCTGGCCACCACCGGGCTGCGCTGATCGCGCGGATCGAGGCGCAGCTGTGCGGCCACATGGCGATGCACATCGCCGCCCAGGCAGATCACATTGCTCACGCCGGGCTCGGCAATGGCGCGCAGCAGCCGTGCGCGGGCGGCGGGGTAGCCATCCCAGATGTCGTTCATCACACCTTGGCCCAGCAGCGGCAGTTGCAGCGTGGCGGGTGACATTTGTGTGGTTTGGCCGATGAGCTTCCAGGTGCGTTCGCTGCGTGCCAGGCCGGCAGCGAGCCAATGCTCTTGCGGCTGGCCCAGCACCGAGCGGCGGGGATCGTCGAGGTTGGCGCAATCCCACACCAGGCGCCCGCCGTGCTTTTCGCGCGTGGTGCAGGCTTTTTCGTCGCGAAACTGCCGGGTGTCGAGTAACCACAACTCGGCCAAACGGCCCCACAGCAGCCGATCCTGCACGCGCTGATCGGCGCCGCTGGCCTGGGCTGGTGATACGGGCTGGTGCTCGAAATAAGCTTTGTAGGCTTGCGCACGCCGCTGCACAAACGCGGCGTCGGGGATGTTGGTGCCCGAGTGCGCGCCGTAGTAATCGTTTTCAACTTCGTGATCGTCCCAGATCAGCAGCCAGGGGTGTGCGGCGTGCGCGGCTTGCAGATCAGGATCGAGCTTGTAGCTGGCGTAGCGCTGCCTGAATGTGGCCAGATCGTGTGGGGCGGGCGTGAGGTGGCGGCGTGTGCGCTGGTGCAGGTGGGTGGTTTCGTAGATGTAATCGCCCACGAAGAGCACGGCGTCGAGATCGGTTTGGGCGATGTCGTGGTGCGCGGCGTAGTGGCCGTGTTCGTAGTGTTGGCACGAGGCCAGCGCGAGCCGCAGGCGGCGCACGTCGGCGTTTTCGTCGGGCGCCGTGCGGGTGCGGCCCACGGGGCTCATGTGGCCACCGGCAATGAAGCGGTAGAAGTAGATGCGTGCGCTGCGCAGCCCCGATACATCGAGGTGCACGCTGTGGGCGTGCTGGGGCAGGGCGAGCGTGGTGTCGCGGCGCACCACGCGGGTAAAGCGTTCGTCTTCGGCCACCTCGTAGCGCACGGCGATGGGTTGCGCAGGCAGGCCGCCATCGGCACGCAGTGGCTGCGGGGCCAGGCGTGTCCAGAGGGTGATGCGGTTGCTGCGCGGTGTGCCGCTGGCCACGCCAAGGGTGAAGGGGGGCTGCGCGCCGGGCCAGCGTTGCAGCACCGGCGGGGTGGGGCTCAGGGTCTGGGCCGATGCCGGGCCAAACAGGCTGTGCAGGGCCCAGGCTGCTGCGCCATGGTGCAGCCGGGCCAGCAGGCGTCTGCGGTGGGGGTCGATCGTCATAAGCGAGGGCGATTGTGTCGCGTCGCCGCGTCGCGGCCATGAAATTTGTGCGGCCAATGGGTGCGGCTCGCGGCAAGATGAGACATCGGGGGATGCGGCTGGGCGCGCATCACGGCAGCCCGCTTGGGGCAGATCATCACGGAGACATTCATGAATCAGGATTCCTCTTCTTCTTCGACCGACCCGCTGCAGGCAGCCTGGAACTTCGGCAAGCTGATGCCGGGTTTTGGTTTTATCGAGCAGTGGACGAAAGGGGCCAGCACGGCCATGCCGACAATGGGGCAGTGGGTGGCCCCGACGCTCGACCCTGAAGAGCTCGACAAGCGCATTCAGGATCTGCGCACCGTGCAGTTTTGGCTGGAGCAAAACAGCCGCATGATCGCGATGACGATTCAAGCGCTTGAGGTGCAGCGCATGACGCTGTCCACGCTCAAGAGCATGAATGTGTCTGCCGATGCGCTGCGTGATTCGTTGCAGGCGCGCGCCGATGAATCCACCGCCGGCAGCGACGATGCCGCTGCGGCCCCCGAGGCCGGCGCTGCGGCATCAACTGAGGCGATCGATCCGATGCGCTGGTGGGGCGCGCTCACGCAGCAGTTCACCGAGCTGGCCACGCACACGATGCAAGACGCGCTCAAGCCCGAGGCCGCCGCGGCCGCATCCCCCCAACCGTCGGCGCGGGCGGCCAAAGCGGCGTCGGCGGGCAAGGCTGCCGCCACGAAAGCTGCGGCCAAGGGCGCGGCGGCGGCACCTCAGCGCGCGAAGCGCGCCCCCAAAGCCCCACCAACGAGGGCACCCCGATGAGTGAGGGTTACCTCTTTGGGGGCATTTTGCAGGGGCTTTGAGGGGCGTGGCCCCAATCCTTGGGGATCGCTGGCCCGACCGCAGGGGCGCACAGTGCGCATCCGCCTTGCCGGCGTTGATGTTGATGCCCACGGTTTGTGGGGCGCGCGGCGGGCTTGAATCGCACACGATCAGAGGAGTCCACATCATGCAGCAGCACCGCAACTGGTTGCGGCCGAATCTGGCCGAGATGCACGCCCCCGCCGTTGAGCGCTCGAGCGATCCTGCCGATGCGGTGTTGGCGGCGGCTCCTCGGCAGCGCGTGGCGCTGGGCGAGGTGGTGCCGCTGGGAGCGCTCGATGGCGGGGCGATGCCGGGGCTGTCGGTGCGCGAACGTGAGGCGGTGTGGCCGGCGGCAGTGGCAGTAGATGGCACGCCGGCACCGGATGCCGAGGCGTTGATGTCGGCGCTGAGTTGCGTCACCGAGGTGCGTGCGGCGCGCTCGATGATGCGCAAGAGCGAGCGGGGGGTGGGCAGCAGTGGCCCGCAGGCGCGTTCGCGAGAGTTTGAGTTCACCGGCCAGGGTTCGTTGAGCGTGATTTCGTCGATCACGGGGCGGCACTACCGGTTTTGTGGATGCGGTGCGCGCGTGGCGGCTGATCCGCGCGATTGGGGGCAGCTCTCGCGGGTGCCCAGTTTGCGGCTCGTGGTGGATTGAGTTGCGGCGGTGGCCGCGCCCCGCGCTACCATCCGCCCCGCCCTGCTGGCACGCTGCGTGATGCGCGGTTGGCGGGGGCAGGAGCCTGCAGATGGATGCGCCCCACTTGGTTAAACCCAGCGATAACGATCTTGATCCCGAGCGCCCGGTTGAGGCTGCCATGCGCCACGCGCGGCAGGCCGAGGTGGTATCTGCCCTGCAGGCCGTGCTGCCGGGGCACGCGCTGCTCTACACCGATGAATCGACCGCGCCGTATGAGTGCGATGGCCTGAGCGCGTATCGGCGGCGCCCGCTCGCGGTGGCGTTGCCCGAAACCGATGCGCAGGTGGCGGCGGTGCTCAAGGCGTGCCATCGCTTGGGCGTGCCGGTGGTGGCACGCGGCGCGGGCACAGGGCTGTCGGGCGGCGCACTGCCGCATCCGATGGGGGTAACGCTCAGCCTCGCACGCTTTAACCGCATCCTCCATATCGACCCGCAAGCCTGCACGGCGCGTGTGCAGTGCGGCGTGCGCAATCTGGCGATCAGCGAGGCGGCGGCGGCGCATGGTTTGTATTACGCGCCCGACCCCAGCAGCCAGATTGCCTGCACCATCGGCGGCAACGTGGCCGAGAACGCGGGCGGGGTGCATTGCCTCAAATACGGCCTCACGGTGCATAACGTGATGGGCGTGCGCGGTTTCACGATCGAGGGCGAGCCTTTTACGTTGGGCGGTGCCACGCTCGATGCGCCGGGGCTCGATTTGCTGGCGGTGCTGATGGGCAGCGAGGGGCTGCTGGGCGTGATCACCGAGGTGTTGGTGCGGCTCAAACCGCGCCCGCAACTCGCGCGCTGCATCGCGGCGAGTTTTGCCGATGTGCGCTCGGCGGGCCAGGCTGTGGCCAACATCATCGCAGCGGGGCTGATTCCGGCGGGGCTTGAGATGATGGACAAACCGATGACCGCCGCCGTTGAGGCGTTTGTGCAGGCGGGCTACGATTTGCAGGCGGCGGCGATTTTGCTGTGCGAGAGCGATGGCACGCCCGAGGCGGTTGAAGAAGAAATCGCGCGCATGGCCGATGTGCTGGCTGCCAGCGGTGCAACGCGGCTGGTGGTGAGCGAAAACGAGGCGCAGCGGTTGCGGCTGTGGAGCGGGCGCAAAAATGCTTTTCCGGCCAGCGGGCGGCTCAGCCCCGATTATTTGTGCATGGATTCAACCATTCCGCGCAAACGGCTGGCCGATATGCTCGAAGCCATTGATGCGATGCAATCGCGCTACGGGCTGCGTTGCGTGAACGTGTTTCATGCAGGCGATGGCAATTTGCATCCGCTGATTCTTTTTGATGCCAAAGATGCCGATCAGCTGCGCCGTGCCGAGGCGTTTGGCGCCGAAATTCTTGAGGCCAGCGTTGCCATGGGGGGCACGATCACCGGCGAACACGGTGTGGGTGTCGAGAAGCTGGCATCGATGTGTGTGCAGTTTTCGGCGCCCGAGCTCGAGCAGATGCGTGCGCTCAAGCGGGCTTTTGATGCGCGCGGGCTGCTCAATCCCGGCAAGGCGATCCCCACGCTGCACCGTTGCGCCGAATACGGCAGGCAAGTGGTGCGCGCGGGGGTGTTGAGTTTTCCGGAGATCGAGCGCTTTTAATGCAACTCAAATCTCACATCGATGTGTTGATCGATCAGGTGCGCGCCGCATCGGCAGCGGGCACGCCGCTGTGCATCCGTGGGGGAGGCAGCAAAGATTTTTTGGGTGGGCCGCTGGTGGGCGAGGGGGTGAGCACGCGCGCGCTCTCGGGCATCGTGGCCTACGAGCCCAGCGAGCTTTATCTCACGGCGCGTGCCGGCACGCCGCTGCAAGCCATTGAGGTGGCGCTGGCACAGCGCGGGCAGCATCTGGCTTTTGAGCCGCCCCGTTTGGCGCACGACAGCACCTTGGGCGGCGTGGTGGCGTCGGGCCTGAGCGGGCCCTCGCGCGCTGGCGGCTCGGCCAGTGGCGGCGCACTGCGCGATCACGTGTTGGGTGCCACGCTGCTCAACGGGCGTGGCGAGCTGCTGCGCTTTGGCGGCACGGTGATGAAAAACGTGGCCGGCTTCGATGTGGCGCGCCTGCTCGCGGGCTCGATGGGCACGCTGGGCATCATCGTCGATGTGACGCTCAAGGTGATGCCGCTGCCCGCCGCCACCGCCACGCTGCGTTTTGATTGCAGCGAAGACGATGCCCTGGCCAGCCTCGCCCGTGCCGCATCCAAACCATGGCCCATCGATGCCTGCGCCTGGTGGGACGGCACCTTGCTGCTGCGGCTGCGCGGCGCGCACGCCGATGTGGGCGTGGCGGTGCGCAGCTTGGGCGGCGAGCTGCTCGATGCGCCGCTGGCCGAATCTTTTTGGTCGGGGCTGCGGGATCAGCGTGATGAGTTTTTCACCAAAGCGCGCGCGGCGGTGGCTGCCGGGGCGGGGCGTGTGGGGCTGTGGCGCTTGTCGGTGCCGCCCACCACGCCGGCGCTGGGCCTGCCGGGCGAGCAGCTCATCGAGTGGGGCGGCGCGCTGCGCTGGGCCTGCACCGCGCTCAAGCCCGAGCAAGTGCGCGAGCGCGTGGCGCGGGTGGGCGGACACGCCACGCTCTACGTGAGCCACCCCAGCATGCGCCGCACCGATGTGGTGGTGCCGCCGCTGCCCGAGCCGCTGTATCGCCTGCATCGCGACATCAAACGCGCCTTTGATCCCGCCGGCATCTTCAATCGGGGGCGCTGGTTCAACGACGGCTTCTGACCGCCTCTGACGCTTCATGCAAACCCATCTCGCCCCCGAGTTTCGCGACACGCCCGAAGGCCGCACCGCCGAGCGCGTGCTGCGCCAGTGCGTGCACTGCGGCTTTTGCAACGCCACCTGCCCCACCTACCGGCTGCTGGGCGACGAACTCGATGGCCCGCGTGGCCGCATCTACCTGATCAAGCAGGTGTTCGAGGGCGCCCCCGTAACCGCCGCCACGCAACAGCATCTCGATCGCTGCCTCGGCTGTCGACACTGCGAAACCACCTGCCCCTCGGGCGTGCGCTACAGCGAGC
>CAZUCW010000037.1:0-9238 GCA_964618825.1 uncultured Aquabacterium sp. | reverse complement strand
GGTGGTGGATCGCGCCGTGCCGCGCGCGCGGGCTGATCGTGCCTTGCGCTGGTTGCTGCGAGCGGGGCTCACCTCGCCGCTGTTCAAGCCGGCGCTGCGTCTGGGCCAGGCCGTGCGCGGCGCATTGCCCCGCCGCCTGCGCGAGCTCGTGCCCGTGCCGCCGGCGCTGGCGGCCCCGGCATGGCCCAGCGCCGAACAGCAGGCCCTGCACACGCGCCAAGTGGTGCTGCTCAAGGGCTGCGTGCAACCCGGCCTGCGCCCCCACATCGACGCGGCCACCGCCCGTGTGCTCGATGTCTGTGGCGTGCGCACCGTGCAGGCTCCGGGCTCAGGCTGCTGTGGTGCGCTGCGGGCGCATTTGGGGGATCACGAAGGCGCGCGCGCGGCCATGCGGCGCAACATCGATGCCTGGTGGCCCTACATCCAGGGGCAATCACAGGGCGGACGCGGCGCCAGCGGGGTGCGCGCCGAAGCGCTCATCATCAACGCCTCGGGCTGTGGCGCCATGATCAAAGAGTACGCCCGCTGGTTGGCTGACGACCCCGCCTACGCCGACAAAGCCCGGCGCGTCAGCGCCTGGGCCCGCGATATCGGCGAGTGGCTGCCCGAGCAGCTGCCCGCCATGCAGCGCCGCATGCGCGTGCGCAAGGGCGAGGCCCCGCCCGCGCTGGGTGCGCTCACCTACCACCCACCATGCAGCCTCAGCCATGCCCAACGCCAGCCGGGCCGGGTTGAAGCCCTGTTGCGCGAGCTGGGTTTTGAGGTGCAGCTCGCCCACAATGATCCTCAGCAATGTTGTGGCGCTGGCGGTGCTTACACCGTGCTGCAGCCCGACATCGCCCGCACCCTGCGCACGCAAAAGCTTGAGCAACTGCAGGCCGATCGCGCCGCCGTTATTGCCAGCGCCAACATCGGCTGCATCACGCACCTGCAGGCCGGCACCGACACGCCCGTAAAACACTGGATCGAATTGGTCGACGAAGCCTTATCGCGCGGCGCCTGAGGCGCTGGGCGTGTTGCGCGCTCAGATCGTCCTCAGGCCGTCGCTGCCAAATGCCTGCTTGGCGGCGCGCTCGGGGTCGTCGCTGGCCAGCACCTCGTGCACCTTGGCCTGCAAGCGGCGTGTGTCGGTGCGCAAAATGCGCTGCTTGATTGCGCCGATCTGCGTGGGGTGCATCGAAAAGCAACGCAGCCCCATGGCCAGCAAAATCTCGGTAAACGCCGTATCACCGGCCATCTCGCCGCACACGCACACCCCCTTGCCCGAGAGCCGCGCAAAGTGAATGCAATCGGCCACCAGCCGCAAGATGGCCGGGTGCCACGGATCGTAGAGGTGCGACACGCTTTCGTCGGCACGATCGATGGCCAGCGCATACTGAATCAGATCATTGGTGCCGATCGAGATGAAATCGAAGTGCCGCAAAAACACCGGCAGCATCAACGCGGCGGCGGGCACCTCGATCATTGCGCCCACCTCGATGCGCCCGAGCTTGTGGCCGGCATCGAGCAACTGCTGGCGCGCCTGATTGATGGCCTCAAAGGTTTGGCGGATTTCGGCGAGGTGCGCGAGCATCGGCACCAGCAAACGCACCGGGCCGTGCGCTGAAGCCCGCAAGATGGCACGCAACTGCTGGCGGAACATCGCCGGCTCAGACAAACACCAGCGGATCGCACGCAACCCCAGCGCCGGGTTGAGCATGGTTTCGTGGCGCATCTCTTGCGCGGTCAGCCGCTCCATTGGCTTGTCGGCGCCGATGTCCACGGTGCGCACGGTTACCGGCAGCCCCTGCATTGCCTCAACGGCGGCGCGATAAGCCTCGAACTGCTCCTCTTCGGTGGGCAGCTTGCCGTTGCGGTTCATGAACAAAAACTCGCTGCGAAACAGCCCCACGCCTTGCGCGCCGGCCTCGAGCGCGCCCTTGGCGTCGCCTGGCAGCTCGATATTGGCCAGCAGCTCAACCCGCTCGCCATCGAGCGTGATGGCCGGCGTGTGGCGCAACTGGCCCAGGCGCTGGCGCTCAAGCTCGCTTTGGCGCTGTCTGAACCGATATTCTTCGAGCACCACCGGCGACGGATCGACGATCACCAGCCCGGCGTCGCCATCGATGATCACCCAATCGTCTTGCCGGATCAGGCTGCTGGCCTGCCGCGCGCCCACCACGGCGGGGATGTCGAGGCTGCGCGCCACGATGGCCGTGTGCGAGGTTTTGCCGCCCACATCGGTAACGAATCCGGTGAACACGCTGCGTTTGAACTGCAGCATGTCGGCGGGCGAGATGTCTGAGGCAACCAACACCAGCGGATCGGCGCCGCCGAAATCGCGAGGCTGCACCGCCGAGGTGGCTTGTGCCACGCTGGTGGCCGCCGGCAGACCCGCGCTGATGCCCAGCGCCTTGAGCAGCCGCTCGACCACCTGCTCGAGATCGGCCTTGCGCTCGCGCAGGTAGGCATCGTCCATATCGTCGAACTGGCGCGCCAGCACTTCGAGTTGGGCCGACAGTGCCCACTCAGCGTTGTAGTGGCGCTCGGTGATCCACTGCTTGGCTGCGCCAATGAGCAGCTCGTCGTGTAGCAGCATCAGGTGCACATCGAGCAGCGCCGCGATTTCGGCGGGGGCGTCGATGGGCAGATCTTTTTTGAGCGTTTCGAATTCGGCGTTGACGGCCTCGCGTGCCGCATCCAGCCGCGCCAGCTCGGCGCCGGTGCGATCCGCCTCGATGAAATAGTGGTCGACGTCGACGCGGCCTGATGCCACCAGCACCGCCCGCCCGATGGCCACCCCGCGTGAGACTGCCAACCCGAAGATCTGCAAACTCATGCGGGCGATGCTACCAGCCCGCGTTTAGGGGGCGCAGCGGTGAAACACCCGTTTATCCGGCCATTCATACCGCTGTCGCACAGGGCGTGGCGCGTTTGGCGGATGCCCCATGGCCTGTTTGGGGCGTGGGCACGGCGCGGCGCGGCGGCGAGTTGTCACGGGGCTGTCATGCCGTGTTCATGCACCCGTCACGGCCGATCACCACACTGCCGGCCAACACCACAGCCCGACCCGGAGACGCTCATGCGGGATCTGCCCTTGCCCACGCTGCCTTTGTCCGACATCCGTTCTTCACGGAGGTCACTTCACCGCAGCTCAACGGCCCCTGCCCCGAGCGCTGCGCGCGAGCGCGTCCGGCTTGAAGTCGTTTGGGCGCGTGATGCGAGCGACGTTCTTGAGGCGCAACGCCTGAGGTATCAGGTTTTTGCCGAAGAGATGGGCGCCCGTTTGGCGCCTCCTGCCGGCACGCCGGCGGGGTTGGATGTTGATGTGTTCGACCCTTTTTGCGAGCACTTGCTGGTGCGCGCCTACGATCATGAGGGCGAGCCCGGCCAAGTGATTGGCACCTATCGCGTGCTCACCCCCAGCGCCGCCAAGCGCGTGGGCGGGCTCTACAGTGAAACCGAATTCGATCTGACGCGGCTGCGTCCGCTGCGTGGCCGCATGCTTGAGCTGGGCCGCTCGTGCGTGCACCCCGATCATCGCAACGGCGGCGCCATCATGGCGCTGTGGGGTGCGCTGGCCGAATTTATGGTGCGCAACGGGCTCGACACCATGGTGGGCTGCGCCAGCGTGAGCATGCGCGATGGCGGCCACATGGCGGCCAGCCTGTGGGAGAAACTGCGCCACACCCACCTCGCGCCGATCGAGCTGCAAGTGCGTCCGCGCCTGCCGTTGCCGGTGAACGAGCTGCAGCACGATCTCGATGTTGAGCCGCCCGCGCTCATCAAGGGGTATCTGCGCTGCGGCGCCAAAGTGCTCGGCGCACCCGCCTGGGACCCTGATTTCAATACTGCCGATCTGCCGCTGCTCATGCGCTTGCAAGATCTGCCGGCGCGCTATCGCCGCCACTTTTTGGGGTTGGATACGGCGGCCTGAGTTCGCGTCGCGCGCGCCAGGCGTTACGCCCGCAGCGCATAGACTGCGGGCGTGAATTCAACCGCTTCAACCCATGGCGGTGTGGCTCGCGCTGCGCCGACCGCATCCCCCCCCAGCCTGCCGCTGGCCGAGTTGCTCACCCATGCCGCTCAGGCCGTGGCCGCAGTGCGCGCCGGACGCTCACTCACCGAAGCGCTGGCCCAAACGCCGCCGCGCGCACGCCCTGGGGCTCAGGCGCTGGCTTTTCATGCGCTGCGCCACCTCGGCACTGCTCAGGCCGTGCGCCTGGCTTGGGTGCGCAAGCCGCCGGGGGCGTTGGCCGATGCCTTGTTGCTCACCGCGCTGAGCCTGCTGCTTGATGCCAGCGGGCCGCGCTATGACGCGCACACCGTGGTTGATCAAACCGTGCGCGCGGCCAAGCGCGTGGCTGCGTCGTGCAGTGGTTTGATCAATGCCGTGTTGCGCCGGGCGCTGCGCGAACCCGAGGCCGTGGCGGCGGCGATGCAGCGCGATCCCGTGGCGCAGTGGAACCACCCGCGCTGGTGGATCGAGCGGCTGCAGCGCGATTGGCCTGAGCATGGGGCCGAACTCTTGCGTCGCAACAACACCCATCCGCCGATGACGCTGCGCGTTAACGCCCGCCACGGTGATGCGTTGCGCTACGTGCAGCGTTTGCACGAAGCCGGGCTGGCCGCCACTGCGGTGGGCACACACACCGTGGTGTTGGATGCGGCCGTGCCGGTGGCGCACCTGCCGGGCTTTGCGCAAGGCGAGGTGTCGGTGCAAGACGCCGCCGCGCAACTTGCCGCGCCGCTGCTGTTGGGCGGTGGGGCGTTGTGCCAGCCCGCTTTGCGCCCCGGCGCGCGGGTGCTTGATGCCTGTGCAGCGCCCGGCGGCAAAACCGCGCATCTGCTCGAGCTGGCCGATCTCGATCTGCTGGCCTTGGATGTGGATGCGGATCGCGCCAAGAAAGTGAGCGAAAACTTACAACGCATCGGCCTGCACGCCGAGGTGCGCGTGGCCGATGCGGCCCGGCCCGACACTTGGTGGGATGGCCGTTTGTTTGACGCCATCTTGCTCGACGCTCCCTGCAGCGCCTCAGGCATCGTGCGCCGCCACCCCGATGTGCGCTGGCTGCGCCGCGAGGCCGATATCGCCGCGCTGGCCCGCACGCAAGACGCTCTGCTCGACGCGCTGTGGCCGCTGCTGGCCCCGGGCGGGCGGTTGCTGTATTGCACTTGTTCGGTGTTTCGCGATGAGGGCCAGCGGCGCAGCGATGCATTTTTGCAACGCACCCCCGACGCTTGCGGGCAAATCGCCCCCGGGCATGTGGGGGTGCTGGCCGACAATTCTGGTGTGCAGACGCCATCGTCTGGCGCGCCCCTGCCGAGCGCCGCCACCGCGTGGCTCGACGGGTTTTATTACGCCCTGTTCGAACGCCATCCCGCCTGAAAGGGCTGGGGGTGTGCGCCGCAGCTTCTTTTTTGCCCCTTCTTTTTCTTTGGTTTGTCGTGTTCAGCGCTGGCGCCATCGTTGTTGTTTGCATCGCCGCCTTCACGGCAGGGGGCGGGCTGCGTGCGTTGCGCCCGGCGCGCGCGCTGCTGGCGGGCATCCTCTTGGCCATGGGTTGTGGGGCGCCAGCCGGGGCGGCCGACATCGCCAGCGCGGTGCCGGTTGAGCTGCGCACGCTCAACGTCAGCAGCAGCGATGAGGGAGTGTTGCTCGACTTTGCCGTGCGCTTTGAGCTGCCCAAAGGCATCGAAGAAGGGCTCAACAAAGGGGTGCCGCTCTACTTCGTGGCCGAGGCCGAGGTGTTGCAATCGCGCTGGTATTGGCTCAACAAGCCCCTGGCCCATGCCAGCCGCACCTGGCGTCTGGCCTATCAGCCGCTCACCCGGCATTGGCGCGTGAGCGTGGGCGGGCTGCACCAGCGTTTTGAGACGCTGGCCGAGGCGCTCTCGGCCATCACCCGCGCCAGCCGCTGGCGCGTGGCCGAGCCCTTGCCGGCGGGCGAAGAGGGCGTCTACATCGATTTCAGCTACCGGCTCGACGCCACCCAGCTGCCGCGTCCGCTGCAGATCGGGCTGGATGGGCAGGCCGATTGGGCGTTGGGCATTGAGCGGCGCATTGCTGTGCCGAATGCTGCGCCTGGCGCGGCTGCGCGGCCATGAGCCAGCGATCTGCCCGACGCTGGGCCTGGATCATCTCGCTGGTGGCGCTCACCGGCGGCGGCCTGGTGCTCGCCTTTTTGCTCACGATGGCCACGAGCAGCCGCTTTTACGAGCAGCACTACAACTCGCTGTTCTGGGTGAACACCGTGATCGCCGGGCTGCTGGTGGCCGTGATCCTGATCGCCTCGGCGCGGCTGGCCGTGCGGCTGGCGCGCGGCAAATTCGGCAGCCGGTTGCTGCTCAAACTCGCCGCCATCTTTGCGCTCGTGGGCGTGCTGCCCGGCGTGCTGATCTACACCGTGTCCTACCAATTTGTATCGCGCAGCATCGAAAGCTGGTTTGATGTCAGCGTCGAGAGCGCGCTCGAAGCCGGCCTCAACCTCGGGCGCAGCACGCTCGACACCCTCACTGCCGATCTCGCCACCAAAACCCGGCTGGCTGCCGAGCAGTTGGCCGACAACCCCAACGCCTCGCAGCCCCTCACGCTCGAGCGGCTGCGCGAACAACTCGGCGTGCAAGGCGTCACCCTGGTAGACGACACCGGCCAGCCGCTCACCCACGTGGGCGCTACCGACACCGAAGGGCTGCGCGATGTGGCCCCTGCATCGGGTGCCGATCGTCCCAGCGCCACCATGTTGCGCCAGGCCCGCAACCGCACCGTGGCCGCCGCCGTTGAGGGGCTTGATGACGATGCCGGCAGCGCGCCACTGCATGCGCGCATCCGGGCGCTGGCCTGGGTGCCTGCCACCACGCTGAGCTTTGCAGCGCACGATCGCTACCTGCTCGTTACCCAGATCCTGCCCACCGATCTGGCCACCAACGCGCTGGCCGTGCAGCGCGCGTTTGGTGATTACCAGCAGCGCGCGCTGGCACGCAGCGGCCTGCGCAAGATGTACATCGGCACCCTCACGCTCTCGCTCATCCTCGCCGTGTTTGGGGCTGTTTTGCTGGCCGCCACGCTGGGCCAGCAACTCGCGCGCCCTCTGCTGCTGCTTGCCGAAGGCATGGACGAAGTGGCCCACGGCGATCTGCGCCCCAAAACCGTGTTTGCTTCGCGCGACGAACTCGGCGGTCTCACCCGCGCCTTTGCCGCGATGACGCAGCAACTCGCCGACGCCCGCACGCTGGCCGATCGCAGCGTGATCGAGCTCGAAGCCGCCCGCGCCAAGCTGCAAACCATCCTCGACAGCCTGACCGCAGGGGTGATCGTGTTCGATGCCAACGGGCTCATCGACACCGTTAACCCCGGCGCCACCCGCATCTTGCGCCTGCCGCTGTCGGCCTACCGTGGGCGCACACTCGAAGCCGTGCCCGGGCTGGCGGATTTCGGTTGTGCTGTGCGCGAGCGCTTTGAGCAGCACGCCACCGATCCTGAAGACGGCGAACGCGATCACTGGCAAGAGTCTTACGAGCTGCGCACGGCGGGCACCGATGAGCCCATCACGCTGGTGGTGCGTGGTGCGCGCCTGCCCCGGCGTGCACGGCTGATGGTGTTTGACGACATCACCGAAATCGTTTCAGCCCAGCGTGCCGAGGCCTGGAGCGAGGTGGCGCGCCGGCTTGCGCACGAAATCAAAAACCCGCTCACCCCGATCCAGCTCTCAGCCGAACGCTTGCAGCTCAAGCTCGAAGCCAAGCTCGAAGGCAGTGATGCGCAATTGCTGGTGAAAGCCGTCACCACCATCGTCAACCAGGTGCAAGCGATGAAACAACTCGTCAACGAGTTTCGCGATTACGCCCGGTTGCCGTCGGCCAAACTGGTGCCGGTTGATCTCAACGATGTGGTGGCCGACGTGCTTGTGCTCTATGGCCACGAGCAAGAGAGCGCACGCCTGCAAGCCGAGTGCGCCGCCGAATTGCCCGCCATCATGGGCGACGCCACGCTGCTGCGCCAGATCATCCACAACCTCGTGCAAAACGCGCTCGATGCCGTGGCCGAGCGCCCCGAAGGCCGCGTGGTGGTGCGCACTGCACTCAAACGCGACGAACATGGCGCACCGCGCACCGTGCGCCTCGTGGTGGCCGACAACGGCCCGGGCTTCTCAGACAAATTGCTCAAGCGTGCCTTCGAGCCCTACATCACCACCAAATCCAAGGGCACGGGCCTGGGGCTGGCGGTGGTTAAAAAGATTGCCGACGAACACGGCGCGCGCGTGCGCCTGAGCAATCTGCATTCTGATATCGATGACGACACCGCCGTGAGCGGGGCGCAAGTTTCGCTATCATTTTCGAAGCTGGCCCCCGCGCCAGATCTTCTGCCTGCCGAACGCGTTGCAGCCATCCTCCTTTCTGAAGATGGCTCGCGCGCGTAACGCAACCCTCACCGCAATCCATGGCCACCATCCTTGTAGTTGACGACGAACTCGGCATCCGTGCCCTGCTGTCCGATATCCTGACCGACGAAGGGCACTCCGTCGAGTTGGCCGAAAACGCCGCCCAGGCCCGCGCTCTGCGCGAGCAGCTTCGGCCCGATCTGGTGCTGCTCGATATCTGGATGCCCGATGTGGATGGCGTCACCCTGCTCAAAGAGTGGGCCGCCACCGGGCAACTCACCATGCCTGTGATCATGATGTCGGGCCACGGCACCATCGACACCGCTGTCGAGGCCACCAAATTTGGCGCCATGGCGTTTCTCGAAAAACCCATCACGCTGCAAAAGCTGTTGCGTGCCGTTGAGCAAGCACTCGTTAAGCCAGCGCCACCTGCTGCTGCATCGCGCCCAGCGTTGGGTGCGGCTCCCCTGGTGTCTTTGGCGCCCGTGGCGCTGGCCGCCGTGCGCCCGTTTGGCAGCGATATCACTCTCGATACTCTGGCGGCTGCGCCTGCCGGGTTTGCCTCATCATCGGCCCCTGTGCTGCAGGCTGAGCAGGTGTTTGATCTTGATCGCCCGCTGCGCGAGGCCCGCGATGCTTTCGAAAAGGCCTATTTCGAGTTTCATCTCGCTCGCGAAAACGGCAGCATGACGCGCGTGGCCGAAAAAACCGGCCTTGAGCGCACACACCTCTATCGCAAGCTCAAACAATTGGGTGTTGATCTCGGCCGCAAGAAAAATCTTCTCGGCACGTGATACAATCGCGGTCTTCGTTGGCCTGGTAGCTCGGGTGGTCGTGCCGCGGATTGACAGTGCGCGTGTCGGTGGTTCGAGTCCGCG
>CAZUCW010000036.1:0-22359 GCA_964618825.1 uncultured Aquabacterium sp. | reverse complement strand
ACAGTGCACGTTTGTCTGCGCCTATTGATTTTATTAGGAGTAGATTTTTAAGAATATATCCAACTGTGTGGGTGTGCTCGACTATTACGCTGATTGCGCTGTTGGTTGCGGGGGGTAATGTTGAGGTAAGGCGGTATCTGGCGACGCTTGTCGTTGCGCCTGTTGGAAGTCACATAGATATCGTGTATTGGACGCTCACCGTCGAAATCTCATTCTATTTGATGGTTGCTGTGGGTCTGGGTTTCTTTGGGTTCTCATCGGTAGTTCGGTTTCTGCTTCTCATTGGTGTGGTGTCGGTTGCTTTTAATGCTGTCGCCTTATCTGCTCAGCAGGCAGTAAGTTCAGGTGTGTATCTTGATATGGTACGTAAGTTCACAGGGATGCACACTACTAGATTATTGCTCTTGCGGCATGGATGCTATTTTGCGCTTGGTGTTCTTCTGTGGAAGCGGGCGGTGTATGGTCTGACTAATTTTGATAGGGCAATATTTCTTGTTCTGATGTTGGGTTCTGTCTTTGAAATTCTGTTTACGGTGGGTATTCATAGGGCTCAATTTCCGATGGAAATATTCTCAAGTTTTTGGATTGTCTTTTCTTGGTTTCTCTCCTATCTCGTTATCGACTTGGTGATGAGGTCTGAGGTTAATGAGATTTTCTCAAAATTTAGGATGGGCCCTGCATTTAGGATTCTCGGCCTTCTAACTTTCCCCGTTTATCTTCTTCATAACGAAGCTGGATTGTTCTTGAAGAATCTGGTGCTGATCAATACAGGTTGTTCAGATTTTATGGCTGCATTGATTGCAATGGCGGGTGTTATATTTGTGGCGTGGTTTGTTTGTTTGTTTTTCTATAGAGCCGGTTGTTAAGTGTTATTCACGGCGCTTGTTGGATTCGCTGCTGAGGTACGTCGGCCTTCTAATACGAGTTGATTAACTGGCGTGGAATAATATTTTGATGAGTGAGTTGAGCAGGTTGTGTCGCATCTGCTGATATTTGTGCCGGCGATACGCTTGGCTTTGATGGGATTGGTTTAATTTATTGGGTATGAGCGAACGAATCTGAATCAGATTCCATTTGTTGCGTTGATGTACGGAGCTATTCTTGTCTTTGGTGTTGTGGGTGGGAGCAATTCCGGCGCAGGAATGTTTAATTGGATTTTTGGTTTGATGGGGGATGCTTCCTACGCCATTTATCTGTCTCATGAGGCATTTCTATCTGCGGTGTTAGGTGTTTTGTCAAAGTTCAAAAGCGTTATGCCCGTTGAGCTTGCATTCTGTTTTGCACTTCTTATTGCGCTTGTGATGGGGGTGTTTACCCACAAATATGTGGAAAAGCCGCTTGTAAAAAGGTTTAACCCCAGAAGGGTTCAGTAATGGTGCAGTCGCGGAAATGGGTGTGGGTGTTCGCCCCGTTGGTGGTACTTTTTGTCGTGGCCGAGGTCGGCCTGCGGTTTCTCGGGTTTGGGCATCCTCCGCTTTATGAGACGACCGATTACGGATACCGAGTCAAGCCGAACCAAACTTTGACCCGATTTGGGCACTCGATCCACTACAACCAATTCGGCATGCGCTCGCCCGAAGTCGGCAAGATCCCTGCCCCAGGGCGCTATCGGATCTTGTGCTTGGGCGACTCGATCACCTTTGGCGGCGTTCAGGTTTCGCAAAACGAAACCTATCCGGCGATGCTGGAGGCCAAATTGAATAGTGCAGGCCACCATGTCGAAGTGCTGAACATGTCGGCTGCAGGTTGGGCCGTGGCCAACGAATACGGCTGGATGCAAGCCGAGGGCTTGTTCGGCAGCCAGTTGGTTGTCTTGCAGATCGGCACAGGCGATCTGTTTCAGGCTCGCACACCGAGCGAGACCGTCGATGTGCACGTGTCCTTTCCATCACATAACCCGCCGTTGGCGATGGGTGAGTTGCTAGGCCGCTATGTTCTGCCCCGCTTGGGTTTGGTTGATGTGCAAGACCCCGGAGCCAAGAGCGGTGCTGAGCTGTTGGACGAGTTGCCCAACAACCTGAAAACGATTCAGTCGATGGTTCAACTGGTGCGAAACAAGGGCGCACAAGTGGTGGTGTTGTATGTTGAGCAGCTCGGCTACGCTCGTGCGCAAGGGGGGCCTATCAAAGCGGGCGAGCGCGCCTTTCTGCAACTCATGCAGGACATGAATGTGCCGCTGGTGAGGCCGGGTGATGCGCTCGAATCGGCGGGCGGCAAGCTGGTGTTTCGCGACCACATTCATCCCAATGCACAGGGCAATGCTGTCATCGCCACTGTCTTGTCGGCACAGGTGGCTCCGCTGGTTCACTGATCTGCACCAACGGCTGCAGCAGTCTGGGCGCGGTCATTTGCCGCTGATCACCAGGCCTTCGGTTTGCCCGGCTTTGACACGGTAGATGCGCACATCGGTGGCGCTGGCAGGGGCAATGTAGGGTGCGGTATCCCATTGCAATGATCGGGCTTGCTTGAGCATGTCGAGCACGAATGCGGTATCGGTGTTGCCCAGGTTATCTGCCGGTGCCGATGTTTCGGATTCGTTAACGGTTTTTGACGACATCAGCCCGACGCGGCCCTTGGCAATGCCGCGCCTGAAGTAATCCTGTTTGTTGCCGTAAGCGCCCAGAAACAGGGCGTGTGTGTCGGGGTGTTCGCCCTCAAACTGAATGCCAACCCCGGATGTGAGTTTGTTGAGGTTGAACCGAAAGCCAATGAAGGCGGCTTTGCCTGTGTAGTTGTCGAACAGGATGGTGGGGTGTTTGGTGTCTTTGCGCCCGAGCTCGTGGGTGGCTGGGGCGAGCACACCGCCGATAAAGGTGACATTGCCCGATTGCAGTCGGTAGAGATCGGTGAGGGGGCCTTCGTACCAGGTGTCTGCCAAGAGGGCGCTGGATTCGTTTTTGAGTGTGAGCAGCGGGCCGCTGCCACCCGCGCCGATGCTCACGACGTTGCGCACGCTGTCGAGTGTGAGCCGCCCGAGATTGGTGTTGGCCTGCAAATCGAGCTGGGTGTGGGTGAGGTGGCGTGCGCGAATGTTGCCTGGGGCCGAGCTCAATACGAAGATGCGCCCCCCGGGCTGGTCTGCTTGGGGTAGATCGATGGCTGGGCCTTCGAAGTTGATGAGTTGCATGTCGCGCAGCGTGGCGCGGCTGGGGCCTTCGAGCCTGAAGATCGGTTTGCCGGCAGGGCCTGTCCACCATAGCCGGGTGGTGAGTGCGTCGCCGGTGATTTGAATGCGGGCGCGGGCCGGCACGATGAGGGTGCGGTCGAGGTCGTAACGCGCGGCTGGCAGGTGGACGATGGCGTTGGGTTGCTTGCTCTCGACAGCTTCGTCGATGATGAGTTGGATGGTGCGTGCGCTGGCCCCGGCGGGCACTTCAAACACCTGCCGCTCATGCCGCGAGGGTATAGGGGCTGGCGGTGGCAAGGTGAGCGCGATGCTGTCGGGTTTGACCACGGTATCAGCCATCGACACGATGCGGTCGCTTTTATGGGCCCCAGCAATGGGTGGATCACCCGCACGCGCAGCAGAGAAGGGGCGGGTGTATTGGTTGCCGATTGAGATGAGATCACCGCCGGGCACCCAATCGGTGAGCTGCACAACCGGGCCGTTGCCGGGCAGGCTGCGGATCTGGTTGTCGATGAGGATCAGCGGGCCGAGGTTGCCGTTGACGATGGATTTGGGGTCTGTGGTGTGCAGGATGCGGTTGTTTTGGATGATGACCTCAGCACCGTTGTTACCCATGCCTTCAGCCTGAAAGAAGCGCCGCGAGCCCAGCGATACGTTGTTGTGCATCGAGAACCATTGGGTGTTGGCGATGTTGATATCCGCTACGGTTGATCGCTCAAAGACGCTGCGGTAAACGTAGGCCGCGCCAGCGCCCGGGCCGGGGCCGTTGTCGTGCAGGCTGAAGAGGTTAGATACGCCGCGTGCGCAGTCGATAAATCGAGAATCCCACACCCACCAATCAAGTGCGTTCCAGGAGCCGGTATTGATGCCGGCTTTCCAGTTGCGTAAAAAGGTGACGCGGCGCACTTGCCCCTCTGAGTTCATTTGCCCATAAGCGGAGCCCATACGGCCGGTGGTGATGCCGATGCCCATGTCTTGAAAGACTTCGTCAGAGTCTTCAGAGCTGCCGTCGTAGTAGGTTTGGCGCTTGGTGTTCCACCAGTGGGCGATGCCGTAGCCGGCGGTTTTGTTGCCATCCCACGTGAGGCGCGAGTAGCGGGTGCCGTAGCCGCCGTCTTGCACGAGCATGGCTTCGCCGGGGGGGCCGCTCCAGAGGATTTTGGTGGTGGCAGGGTGGTCGCCAATGATGCTGACGCCGCCCCAGTGGGCATCGCGTCCGGTGGCAAAGCGCCCTCGAAGGTTGAGGGTGGTGGTGATGCGGTAGATGCCTTTGGGTATGAACAGCACCGAGGCTTTGCCTGGCAGCCCCAAATCGTTGAGTGCCTTTTGCAGCGCCTCGCTGTCGTCGGCAACGCCATCGCCCACGGCACCGTAAGTGGTTTTTGCGTTGGCCCAACTGGGCAGCGGCGCCAGCGGTTCGAGATCGTCGTAGCCCACGGCAAACCGCTGAGCGGATGCAGGTGGTGTATCTGCGGCGGCGGCGGGGCATTGTGCCGGCCCGAAATGCAGCAGCACGAGAATCAGGGCGGCACGCAGGCCCCCAGCGAAACAAGGGCGCAAGCAGTTCATGCGGCTGATTGTGCCGCTGGCGGATGAATCGCAATCACCCGTGCTGCAGGTTAAGGCGCGGCGGTGATGCTGAGTCCCAGGGTCTGGTTGGCCTTGATGCGGTAGATGCGTACGTCAGTGGCATGGGCTGGGGCGCTGTAGGCGGTGGTGTCCCAGATGAGGCTGCGCGATTGGCTGAGCATGCTCAACACAAAGGCATCGCTGCTCACTCCTTGGTTGGGTAGGTTGGTTGCAACTCCCCCTTGCGTATCGATGGTTTTCGACATCACAACGCCTACATTGCCGCCAGAAGATGTGCGCTTGAAATAGTCGGCTTTGTTGCTTGTGAATCCGAGCACCAAAGCGTTTGTGTTGGCCGATTCGCTGTTAACACGGATGCCGACGCCGCTCGAGAAGCTGTTGAGATCAAACTGCGCGCCGATAAAGGTGGCTTTGCCGCTGAGGCCGTCGATCACGATGGCAACGTCGTCGGCTTGGGCATTGAGCGCATAGGGTGCCAGGTGGCCGCCCATGTAGGTGAAGGTGCCCGAGTTGACGCGAAAGAGTTTGGATTTGCTGCCTTCGTACCAGGTGTCGGAGATCAGCGCTGAGGTGTTGTTGGTCGAGGTGATCAAGCCAACCACGCCCGAGGCAATGGCAACGAAGCTTTGCACGTTGTCGAGCCTCAGCGAAGTGATGGCCGGGTTGGCTTGCATGTTGAGCTGTGTCAGGGTGAGATCGGTGGCGGCAATGGGGCCGGTTGAGCTGCCTTCGACAAAGATGCGCCCCCCTGATTGGTTGGCTGAGCGCATGCTGATGGCGTAGGCATCGATGGGCGCATAGAGCTGCAGATCGCGCACCGTTGCGTAGCTGGGGCCAGCCAGTTCGATCATGTTGCCGCCTGATGGGCCCAGCCACTTCAAGACGCTGGTTAGGCCATCGCCCACGATCTGGATGCGTGTTTTGGCGGGCACGACCAAGCTGCTGGTGATGTTGAAGATGCCGGGCGGAATGTGCACGATGGCGTTGGTGGCTCCGCTGGCCGCTGCAGCGTCAATGACGGCTTGGATTTGTGCTGTGGTGGCTCCGCTGGCAACTTCGAACACCTGTCGGTTTTGTCGTTGAGGGGTGGCAGGTTGTGCAGGGATGGCAGCGCTGATGGATGAACGCGCTACGGTGCTGTCATCAATCGACACATAACGGTCGCTGGCATCAACCACTTGCACAGGGCTGCTGACGGTGTAGCTGTTGCCGATAGAGAGCACGTCTCGCCCTGGGGCGTGGTCGTTCATGACAACGGCTGGGGCGGTGAATCCTGAGGCGCTGCGTATCTGGTTATCGATCAACATCAAAGGCCCCATATTGCCCACTTGTATGGCAGCGGGGTCGGTGGTGTCGACGATGCGGTTGCCTTTGACAATGGTGGGTGCAGGGTTGTAGCCGATAACATCGCTTTGTAAAAAACGGCGTGAACCTACCGATACGTTTTGGTGCATCGAGAACCAGCCCGTGTGGCCGATGTGGATATCTGCCACGGTAGAGCGCTCGAATACGCTGCGGTAAACATAAAACGCACCAGCACCATCGGTGGCGCCGTCGTCGTCGATGCTGAATCGGTTGGTGATGCCGCGTGCGCAATCGATAAAGTGCGAATCCCAAATCCACCAATCGAGTGCATTGAAACTGCCGGTGGCAACGCCGGCTACGCTGTTGCGTAAAAAAGTGACGCGACGAATTTGTCCCTCTGAGTTCATCTGCCCATAAGAGGCGCCCAGGCGTCCGGTCATGATGCCGATACCCATGTCTTGAAAGACCTCGTCGGTGTCTTCAGAGCTGCCGTCGTAGATTCGGCCACTGAGTGCGTTCCACCAATGCACGATGCCGTAGCCGGCAATGCCTTTGCCATCCCAGGTGATGCGTGAATAGCGCGTGTTGTACCCGCCATCCTGGATCAGCATGGCGCCGCCCGAGGGGCCGGCCCAGGTAATCTTGGTGCTTGATGGCGATTCGCCAACGATGCTCACGCCGCCCCAGCCGTATCCACCCACGGTGGCATTGGTGATGAGCTGCAGGCTCGATGTGATTTTGTAGGTGCCAGCCGGCAGATAAAGCGCGGTTGCTTTGCCCGGTTGCCCCAAATCGTTGAGCGCAGCCTGCAGTGCGGCGGTGTCGTCGGCCACGCCGTCGCCTACGGCGCCGTAATCGCGCTTGGCGTTGGCCCAGCTCGAGAAGGGGCCGATGGTTTCGAGGTCGTCGAGGGCAACGGCAAAGCGCGGGGCAGGGGTTGAGACGCTGTGCAGCGCCGCCGTGGCCATGGCGAGGTTGCTGCCAGCAGCGCTTGAGCCGGTGCCGCCGGCGGTATCACCACCGCTGGCGCCGCCGCACGCCGTGAGTGCCAGGGTGGCCGCGAGCAGCGTTGCGCGAGCGAGGGTGGCGGTGATTTGATAAAGCGAGATCGGCATGGAGGATGGCGCAGGCAGGGCGGGGGTCATACATCAAACGCCTTGATCCACTATCAGCACTGCAAGCGGCATCAATCACACCGGCGTTCACTCGGGCGTTTGAATGGTGCGCGCGATTCTGGCGTGATACGAAGGAAAGGCGTCACGCCCCATACAGGTGTTTCTACTCGTTGCGCCTCGTTACGCGCGCCAGGGCGGCACGGGGGGGTGGGCAGGGTTTGTGAGGGGGGCGTTCATATGCATGGCATACACTCGGCGCTCGCTTTTAGAGGGGCCGCCAGGGCGGTTGGCTTGGTTTTGGATTTCAAGGTTGCATCATGAAAATCACGGTGGTTGGCACGGGATACGTTGGCCTGGTTACGGGCGCTTGCTTGGCCGAGATGGGCAACGATGTGCTGTGCCTTGATGTTGATGCCAACAAGATCCGCATCTTGCAAGAGGGCGGTATTCCGATTCATGAGCCGGGGCTCGATTTGGTGGTGGCGCGCAATGTGCAGGCCGGGCGGCTGGCTTTCACCACTGATATCGAGCGCGCGGTGGCGCACGGCAGTATTCAGTTCATCGCAGTGGGCACACCGCCCGATGAGGATGGCTCGGCTGATTTGCAATATGTGGTGGCGGCAGCGCGCAATATCGGGCGCTTGATGACGAGCTACAAGGTGGTGGTGGATAAGAGCACGGTGCCGGTGGGCACGGCTGATAAGGTGCGCGCAGCCATTGCCGATGAGCTGGCCCAGCGTGATTTCAAGGTTGATTTTGCGGTGGTGTCGAACCCCGAGTTTTTAAAAGAGGGCGCGGCGGTAGACGACTTTATGCGCCCCGATCGCATCATCATCGGGGCCGACGATGAGCAGGCGGTGTTGCTGATGCGTGCGCTGTATGCGCCTTTTCAGCGCAATCACGACAAGCTGCTGGTGATGGATGTGCGCAGCGCCGAGCTCACCAAATATGCAGCCAACGCGATGCTGGCCACGCGGATTTCGTTCATGAATGAGCTGGCCCTGTTGGCCGAGCGCGTGGGTGCAGATATTGAGCATGTGCGTCGCGGCATTGGCTCTGATCCTCGCATTGGGTATGACTTTTTATATGCCGGCTGCGGCTATGGCGGCAGTTGTTTCCCGAAGGATGTGAAGGCGCTGATCAAAACCTCGGCTTCTCTGGGGCAGGGCCTGAAGGTGCTGACGGCGGTTGAAGAGGCCAACGATGCGCAAAAATTGGTGTTGGTAGACAAGATCACTCGGCGTTATGGCAACGATTTGAGCGGCAAGCACTTTGCGCTGTGGGGCTTGGCGTTTAAACCCAATACCGACGATATGCGCGAGGCCACGAGCCGTGTGGTGCTGGCCGAGTTGTTTGCGCGCGGCGCTACCGTAACGGCCTACGACCCGGTGGCGATGGATGAGGCACGGCGTATTTTTGGCGATGAGCCTCGGCTGCGTTATGCGGCCAGCCCGATGGAGGCGCTCGACGGCGCTCAGGCGCTGGTGATCGTGACGGAATGGAAAGAGTTCCGCAGCCCCGATTTCGGGCGCATTCGCGCAGCACTCAAAGACCCGGTGGTTTTTGATGGGCGCAATCTCTATGAGCCGGCCCTTGTTAAGGCGGCAGGGCTTGATTACGAGCCGATCGGGCGCACGGTGGCATGAAGGTTTTGTTAACGGGCGCTGCCGGTTTTATTGGCATGCATGTGGCGCGTGCCTTGCTGGCGCGCGGCGATGAGGTGGTCGGCATCGATAACCTCAACGATTACTACAGCGTGCAGCTCAAGCACGATCGGCTCAAAACGCTTGATGGCGCGCCGGGGTTTCGCTTTGTGGCGCTTGATGTGGCTGATGGCGCGGCGCTGCAGGCGCTGTTCGCCGCCGAGGGCTTTGATCGCGTGGTGCATTTGGCGGCGCAGGCGGGCGTGCGTTATTCGCTGCACAACCCGCAGGCCTATGCGCAATCCAACCTGGTGGGTTTTGTAAACGTGCTCGAGGGCTGCCGGCATCACGGGGTGGCGCATCTGGTGTATGCCAGCAGCTCGAGTGTGTATGGCGGCAATACCAAAATGCCGTTTGCCGAGAGCGATCCGGTGGATCATCCGGTGAGCCTGTATGCCGCCACCAAAAAGGCCAATGAGCTGATGGCGCATACCTACAGCCATCTTTATGGCCTGCCCACCACGGGGTTGCGGTTTTTTACGGTGTATGGCCCCTGGGGGCGGCCTGATATGGCGCCCATGCTGTTTGCCGACGCGATTTTGGCGGGGCAGCCGATCAAGGTGTTTAACCACGGCCAGATGCGGCGCGATTTCACGTATATCGACGACATCGTGCGCGGCGTGGTGGCCACGCTGGATCGCGTGCCCGAGGCATCGCCGGGCCTGGATGCTCAGGCTGATCCGTCGCGCTCGCATGCGCCGTATCGGGTGTTCAATATCGGCAACAGCGAGCCGGTGGCGCTGATGCACTTCATTCAGACGCTCGAGGGCGCGCTGGGCCGTGAGGCGCTCAAAGAGTTTTTGCCGATGCAGCCCGGCGATGTGCCGGCCACGTATGCCGACACCACGGCGCTCGAGGCCTGGACGGGCGTGCGCCCCGAGGTGTCGATCGAGGTGGGCGTGCAGCGCTTTGTGCAGTGGTATCGCGGGTATTACGGCGCCGCCTGATCGGGCAGGTGGCTAGACAGCAGCGGCGTGCGCGCCACCACCCACACGCGCACACTGGCGGCGCCAGATTGCTTGAGGGTGCGGGCAATTTCGTTAACGGTGGCGCCGGTGGTCATCACGTCGTCGACCACCACCACATGGCGGCGGTGCAGCTCGGCGCGGCGTGAGGTTGGCACCATAAAAGCACCGGCCAGGTTGGCCTGGCGCGCGGTTTCGTCGAGGCCCAGCTGGTGCGGGGTGTGCCGCGTGCGCTGCAGCAAGGTGGCATCGGCACGCAGGCCGAAAGGCTTGGCAACGCGGCGTGCGATCTCCCAGGCTTGGTTGTAGCCGCGCTCGCGCAATCGCTCGGCGGACAGCGGCACGGGCAGCACCCAGTGTGGCGCGGGGCGCAGAGCCTGGGGATGTTGGCTCAGGGTGTCAATCAACCGATCAGCCAAGGCGCGCGCCAGTGAGGCTTGCTGCCTGAATTTGAATCGCGTGATGAGTGATTTCCAGGGCTCGGTGTAGGTGACGGCAGCGATGCTGCCATCGAAGGCCGGCGGCAGGCTCAGGCAGGCATCGCAGACGGCGTGGGGCTGGTGGGCGGCATGGGGTGAGGCAGGCAGATCGATGGCGCAGCGCGGGCAGCGTGGCACGGGCCGGGCGTGCAGGCTCAGGCACTCGCGGCAGATGCGTAGCCCCTGCCAGCACCGGCAGGCCTGACATTGCTGAGGCCAAGCCCAGGCCCATGGCCACGATGGCGAGGGCGCACGGGTGCTCGATACGGCGCGAGCGTGGCTGCTGCAATGATGATCGTGCGGGCCGGGCATGGCGCTCAATATACTGAGCGACCATGCCCGATTTGCCGTCTGATTTCGTCTCGCCACACCCCCTTATGGACGATGCCGCTGTGCCTCCTGATGCGCCGGCTGTGCGCTGTCAGGTGCGGCGCTTGAGCCGTGCGGGTGCGCCGGTGTGGCTCAACGATGAGGTGGCGCGGCGTATGGCCGACAAGCTCGATGCGATTCGCCTGTCGCCCACGAGCTGGCTCAATTGGTGGGCGTGTGCAGGTGTGGGAAGCGCCTTGTTGGCACAACGCTATCCACAGGCACAGCCGGGCCGTGTCGAGCCGGTGTCGACCTTGCTGGCGCCTGCTTTTGATGCCATCCATCACGCGGCGGGCGAAGCCGGTTGGCGGCGCTGGCTGGGGCGTTGGCGCGGCCCGGCGGTGCGTGCCTGGCTTGAATCCGATACCCTGCCCGAGGCTTCGGCCCAGTTGCTGTGGGCCAATATGGCGCTGCATGCCAGCAGTGAGCCCGATGCCCTGCTGGGGCGCTGGCTGGGGCTGTTGGCGGTGGACGGCATGCTGATGCTGTCGTGCCTTGGCCCCGACACGCTGCGCGAGCTGCGCGGCCTATATGCACGGCTGGGGTGGCCTGCGCCCACATTGCCGTTTCGCGATATGCACGATATCGGTGATGCCTTGGTGCATGCTGGTTTTGCCGATCCGGTGATGGATATGGAGCGCATCACCTTCACCTGGGCCACGCCGCAGGCGCTGCTGGCCGATTTGCGCGCGTGGGGCGGCAATGTGCACCCGCGCCGCTTTGCCGGTTTGCGCACCCCGCGCTGGCGGGCGCAGCTTGAGCGCGAGCTGCAAGCGCTGACACAGCCCGATGGCCGGCTGGCGCTCACGATCGAGGTGATCTATGGCCACGCCATCAAGCCCCCGCCCCGCGCCCGAGTGGCGGCGCAGACAAACGTATCGCTCGACGACATGCGTGCCATGATGCGGCAGCGCCCACCAGGGCGCTGAGCGTTACGTGCCGAGTGTGGGGCGGGTGTTTTAGTGATGAGGATGAAGTGATGTTGCAGCGTCGACGTTGGATGCACACGCTGGCTGGCCTCGGGCTGGCGGCTTTGGGGGCAGCGGGCTTGGTGGCGGGGTGCTCGCCGCGCCCCGCGTTTCGTGGGGTGGATATCGATGGCGCGAGCTACGCTGCCAGCCTCAGGCTGCCCGACACTGAGGGTGTGCCGCGCACGCTGGCCGAGTTCAAAGGCAAGGTTGTGGTGGTGTTTTTTGGCTATGTGCACTGCCCCGATGTGTGCCCAACCACGCTGGCCGATCTGCGCGAGGTTAAGCAGCATCTGGGTGCCGACGGTGCGCGGTTGCAGGTGATCTTTGTGACGCTCGATCCCGAGCGCGATACGCCGGCTGTGCTCAAGCCCTACGTGCAGGGCTTTGATCCGGGCTTTATTGCCTTGCGCGGCACGCCCGAGCAAACAGCTGCGGCAGCGCGCGAGTTCAAGATCTTTTATCAAAAAGTGCCTGGCGAGCAGCCGCAGCACTACACGGTGGATCACACGGCAGGGGCCTATGTGTTTGACACTGCGGGCCGCGTGCGTGTGTTTGAGCGCTACGGTGCCAAGCCGGCTGATTGGCTCGACGATATCCGCACGCTGCTGGCCGAAACGCATTGAAGGCCGTGCGTCTAAAAACCGTGTGCTTAAAAGAACAAGGGCCGACGCACGCGCTGTGCGGTCGGCCCTTGCAGGTATAAAGATCCGTCGTGAACCGGTTGCCGCATTCCTGAACCCAGGGGATTCAGGTGGGCGAGGTCAGTGGGGCTTCGGGTTCATCTGACGCGAGACGATCACACCCACCCAACAATGTTCCAAGCCCTTGCTCAAAGAGCATCGGTTCAAGGAAATAAAAGCAACCGCGAACTCGACGGACGGAGGCCATTTTAGGCCTGCAACTCGTGCGTTGGGCTGCGGAATAACGCGGCGATGCGTGCGGTTATTTCGCACACCAGACACGGCTTTGTTTTAGAGCAGATGGCCGTCTTGCTCGAGCACCAGATCGAGCCGGCGCAGCAGGGTATCGATATCGGGCAGCGCGGCGTTGTCGCGGGCCTCATCGGGGGTGCTCTCGGTGCGCTGCAGCTTGGCGCTGGCGTGTGCTGGGCGTTGCACCAGTTGATACGCCAGATTGAGCGCAGCCAGCACGGCGATGCGTTCACGGGCCTTGATTTTGCCGGCATCGCGGATGGCGCACATCTCGCGATCAACGCGCGCCACGGCGTCTTGCAGATGGCGCTCTCCGCCTTCGGGGCAGCCCAGCAGATAGCTGTGGCCCATGATCGTGACTTCGATTTGCTTCACTCGCGGTCTCCGGGCGATGTGCTGCCCGAGGGGGATTCGGGTGCAGCGGATGCTGCTGCGGCCACCTCGGCGGGCAGCCGATCGATCAAGGCATCGATGCGCGCACGCGCTGCTGCCAGGCGCGAGCGCAGCGAATCACGCTCAGCAGTGATCTGCGCGAGTTGCTGCGTGAGCAAGGCATTGGTGCGCTGCAACTCTTCGTGGCGCAAGAGCAAGCGCTCGACGCGGTCGATGAGAGGCTCGATTTTCGACATGGCCGTCGCCAGGCTGGGGTGGTGTTGAGGCGCCGATTGTAGGGGCGCGCGAGGCGGGCAGCGCTTGCCGAATTGAGGCAAATAGCGTACGCTGCGCGGCGTTTCAGGTGCCCCCGGTCTGTCTTGGCCATGGGGTAAACGGGAAGTCCGGTGAGTGCCCAGAGCATCGTGTCTCGGGGTGATCAATTCCGGCGCTGCCCCCGCAACGGTAAGCGAGTGAAGGCGGTTCATCAAAGCCACTGTGTTCTTGATCGACACGGGAAGGCGAACCAACGTGGAGCCCCATCCAACTCGTGAGCCCGGATACCGGCCTGGAATTTGGGCCAAGTGTTGCGGAGGGCAGCCGAGCAGGTCGATCCCGCCCGTTTTGGGCGCATCCGCTGCGGCGGGTGTTTCGCTTTCCTGCTTTTCTCTCTTGTCTGTCGGCTTGGCGCGTGTGCATATGGCGCCGCCACGGGGGTGTGCGGCCATCACCAAGAGAGTCAAGCATGTTCCACAAAATCATCTTTGGGCTGTGTGCCCTATCGGCTGCGGCCGCAAGCCAGGCTGGGCCGTTTGCGCCAGCCGCCGGCAAGGCCGGTTCAACGGCCATCAGCATGTCGAGTGCAGATATCGCTGGTTGGGCAACGGGCTATCTCAACTATCTGCCGGGCAGCAATGCGTCGGGGACGTTCCAGACGCCGGCCTTGGCGCTGGGGGCCGCCACAGGGGTGTCGACCGATGTTGTTTCGCTGGGTGACAGCGGACAGATCACGCTCACTTTTGCGGGTGCCATCTACAACGGGGCAGGCGCTGATTTCGCCGTTTTTGAAAACAGCTTTAGCGATACTTTTCTTGAGCTGGCCTGGGTTGAGGTGTCGTCTGATGGCGAGCACTTTGCGCGATTCAAGGGCTATTCGTTCACGGCCTCTGCGGTGGGGTCGTATGGCTCGGTTGATCCAACCAATATCGATGGCTTGGCAGGCAAATACCGCGCCGGTTATGGCACGCCGTTTGATTTGTCGTTGCTCGATGGCACGCCGTATCTCGATGTGAACAATGTGCGTTACGTGCGCCTTGTCGATATTCGCGGTGATGGCAGCGTGTTGGACGATTACCCCGCAGCCTATGGTGGCCCGCACAAGATTTACGACCCCTATCCCACCACTGCCAGCGGAGGTTTTGATCTCGATGCCGTGGCGGTGATGCACCTCAGTGCCCTGCCCGCCGTGCCCGAGCCATCGACGTGGCTGCTGCTGGCCGTGGGTGCTGTGGCGATCGGCGCAACGCAGCGCCGGAGCGCACGAGGCTGAGGGCTTGGTGCCCGAGGGGCTGTGCGTTTTATTGGTTATCGAAATTTTTATCAGGATCTGATCATGAAGAAGTCTTGGATTGCGCTGGCCGCTTGTGCGGCGGGCCTGCTTGCCTTGCCTGCCAAGGCAGCCAACAACGTCAGCACGTTTGATGATTTGCTGCTGGGTGCTGAGAGCCATTTCGGCCCGACGGCGCCGGCTGTGTTCACCAGCGGGGCGGCCACTTTTGGCTACAACTACACCGATTGGGGTGGCTGCTGCTGGGATGGCTGGACGTATTCAAACCATACCGATGCTGCAACGGCAGGGTTTGAAAACCAATACAGCAGCTATGCGGGTTCGGGTGCGCAGGGGTCGGCCAACTATGGCCTGGCTTATGTGGCTGATCTGAGCAGTGGGGTGGATGTGGCGCTGTCGGCAGCAGGCGGGGTGTCGGGGGCGTGGTTTTCGAACACCACCTATGCCGCACTCTCTATGCGTGATGGCGATGGTTTTGCCAAAAAATTCGGCGGCGCATCGGGCAATGATGCCGACTATCTTTTGTTGACGATCACCGGGTTGAACGCCAGCGGGCAGGCCACAGGGTCGGTCGATTTTTATCTGGCGGATTACCGCTTTGCCGACAACAGCCAGGATTACATCGTTAAGGAGTGGTCTTTTGTTGATTTGTCGGGCCTGGGGGCGGTTTCGAAGCTCAACTTCAAGCTGAGTTCTTCAGACAACGGGGCGTTTGGCATGAACACTCCGGCGTATTTCGCGATGGATGGTTTGACGGTGGCGGCGGCGGTGCCTGAGCCTTCGGCGCTGTTGCTGTCGCTGGCCGGTGTGGCTGCCTTGGCACTGGCGCGCCGTCGTCTGCGCTGATGATGTCGGTGAGCTTGCTGCGCCTGGGACGTATCGGCGCGGCGGCTGTCGCGGTCTGGCTGCTGTGCGGCCGGGCGGCGGCGGGGCCGGCTGCAGATGAGGCCGACGCTTCGGGCATTGAGCTCGATGAGGTGGTGGTGTCGGCGCCCAGCGCCAAGGGCCGTTTGCGTGGCACGCCGCATGGCGTGTCGGTGATCACATCGGCTGATATCGAGCGATCAACGGCCACGGGTTTGGCCGATGTGATCAGCCGTGAGGCCGGGCTCAATCTGCAAAGTTTCTTTGGCGCCGATAAAAAAACCACCGTTGATATACGCGGCATGGGGGCCACGGCATCGAGCAATGTGCAGGTGCTGGTGGATGGCGTGCGGCTTAATGAAATCGATCTCTCGGGCGCTGATCTTGGCGTGTTGTCGCTGGATCAAATCGAGCGCATCGAGGTGCTGCGTGGCGGTGGTGCCGTGCGCTATGGCAACGGTGCCGTGGGGGGGGTGATCCACATCACCACCAAGCGCCCTCAGCCAGGGGCCGCACCACGGATCGATGCGCAGGTTTCGGGGGGATCGTATGGCGCTTTTGGCTGGAGCTCGCGCCTCGCAGCCGCTGCGGGCGATTGGGCGGCAGATATCAAGCTCAGCGATCAAAGCAGTGATGGCTATCGAGACAACGGCGGTGGCAAATCGCGCGATGCCGGGGTGGAGTTGCGTTGGCTGCCCCAAGGTGTCGGCCCGGTGGCCGAGGTGTTTTTGCGCGCATCGAGCCATAACGATCACACGGGCTTGCCGGGCGCCGTGATCAAAGAGGCGTTTTATGGCAGTGAAGCTGCACGCCGCGCCAGCAGTGCGCCGTTTGATTTCAGCGATACAAACGACAACCGCACTTCGCTGGGGGTGCAGCTCGATTTGGGTGCCCTGGGTGGGTTGCGTCTGAGTGGCACGGTGCGTGATCGCACCAATCCTTATCTGCTGGGTTATAGCGGTGTTGCGGGGGCTTCGCCTAACGACCCGAATGGTTGGATCGAATCATCGGTGCACGAGTGGGCGCTGCACTATCACGCGGGGGTGCCGGCCTGGGGGCAGCAGCATGCTTTTGATGCGGGTGTTGAGGCCCGGCAGGCTGATGCTTTGCGTATCGATCATGGTTTGCGGGTGGATGGCTCGGAGCGGCATGTGGGCGCGGTGGATGCACGCGGCATGTTTGCCGAGGCCAAGCTGGGGCTGGGCACGGGCTGGACGGCCATGCTGGGCTTTCGCAAAGAAAGCTTTGAGACGCAGCAGCGAAGCTCGTTATATGCCACCACTTGCCAATGGGTGGGTATGTTTATGGTGCCTGGTTCGTGCGTGGGGGGCTACGACGAAACGGGCGCGCGAGGTGGCACATGGCGCAACCACGGCGCCGAGGTGGGGCTCACATGGCAGATCACACCGGCGGTGTCGACATTTATCAGCCGCAGCCGGCACTTTCGCAATCCAAATGTCGACGAGTTGGTGCAGGCCGCTGATGATTTGCGTCCGCAGCGCGGAACCACTTCGGAGTGGGGGCTGCGTTATGGCGAGGGGGTGAGGGGTGAGGCGAGCTTGACGGTTTTTCAGATGAAAAACAAAGACGAGATCTTCTTTAACCCATTGACCAACCTGAACGCCAACTACACGCAGACGGCGCGACGGGTTGGGTGGGAGGCGGATGGGCGTTGGCAGGTGCTGGAGCCCCTGATCTTGCGCGCCAGCGTTGGTCGGGTGCGGCCTGAGTTTGTGGATGCGGGCGGGGGCGATATTCCGCTGGTGCCTCGGCTCACGGCGTCGACCGAGGCAGATTGGGCGGTTGCCACAGGTTTGCATTTGCTGGCTGCCGTGCGCTACGTGGGCTCGCGGCTGGATGGCAGCGACAGCGCGGTGAGCCACTACGATCGTTTGCCAGCCTATGCCGTGTGCGATGTGGCTGTGCGCCTGAATTTCGGCCAAACCCGGTGGTCGTTGGCCATCAATAACGTGGGGGATCGCCGCTATTCGACGCTGGCGTATGCCGAGAATTTTTATCCGATGCCTGGGCGCAACGTGCGGCTGACGGCCAGCGTGCACTATTGATGTGATGTTGATGCGATGCGCAACGGTTTTGTAACCATCACGGGCGCACGCAGGTGGGCGTTGGTTTTGCCGGCGTGTTTTGTGGCGGCGCTGGCGGTGGCGCTGTGTTCGGGTTCGCTCGAATCGCATCTCATCTGGCAATTGCGCGCTCCGCGCGTGTTGGCAGCGGCTGGTGTGGGCGCGCTGTTGGCGTTGTCGGGGTTGGCTATGCAGGTGGTGTTGCGCAATCCGCTGGCTGATCCGTATGTGCTGGGCACATCGGGCGGTGCAGCCGTGGGGGCGTTGCTGGCGTTGATGCTGGGCTTGAGCTTGTGGCTGGGGGCGGCGTTGGGTGCCTTGGTGGTGACAGCGCTGCTGCTGGCGCTGGCGCGGCGTGCGCTCACGCAGGCCGATGATGCGTCGGCACGATTGATTCTGGTGGGCGCGATGTTGGCCGCAGTGAGTGGCGCAGCGGGCACGTTGCTGCTCACGCTTACGCCTGATCCGCAGTTGCGGGGGGCAATTTTTTGGCTGGTGGGCGATCTCTCGGGTGCGCATGATGGCCTGGGTTGCGTGGTGCTGGCCGTGGCGCTGGCGCTGGCGCTGGTGTGGCGTGCGCGCAGTGTCGATCGCTTGCTGCTGGGCAGTGAGGCGGCAGGTTTGCTGGGCGAGCCGGTGCGGGCGCTGCGCATGGGGTTGTTGCTGGGTGCCTCGTTGGCAGCAGGCTGGGCAGTAGCTACTGCTGGCGCAATTGGTTTTGTGGGGTTGGTGGTGCCGCATGCGCTGCGCTTGTCGGGGGTGCAGCGCACGCGCGATCTGGCGTGGCTGGCGCCGTTGGGCGGGGCGACGTTGCTGGTGGCTGCCGATGGGGTGGCGCGCACGGTGGCCGCACCGCTAGAGCTGCCGGTGGGCGCGGTGATGGCGCTGATTGGCGCGCCGGTGTTCATTGCGTTTTTGTTGCGCGATGGCGCCGGGGAGGCGCGATGAGGGCGCCGGTGCTCGATGTGCGCGGCCTGAGCCTGAGCGTGCCGGTGCAGGGCGGTGCGGCGCCACGGCTGCTGGTGAAGGCGCTTGATCTGTGTGTGCTCCCGGGTGAGCGCTGGTGCGTGCTGGGGCGCAATGCGGTGGGCAAATCCACCTTGTTGCGTGCGCTGGCGGGGCTGCCGGTGTCGGCACAGTCGGGCGAGATCGAATGGTCGGGGCGCGCTGTGCGGCGGTGGTCGCCTGAGCAGGCCGCGCGCTTGCGGGCCTATCAACCACAGGCGGCGAGCGATCGCTTTGGGATGAGCGTGCGGCGTTTGCTCGAGCTGGTGGTGTGCGCGCCGGGCGGGCAGGCTGAGGCGGTGCTGGCAGCGCTTGATGCTGATGCGTTGATCGATCGCGATGTGCGCCAGCTCTCGGGCGGTGAGCGGCAGCGGGTGGCGTTGGCGCAGTGTGCGTTGCAAGGCGCGCCGTTGCTGCTGCTCGATGAGCCGGTGTCGTTTCAAGATCCGGCGCACCAGCTGCAGGTGGCGCGCTGGCTGGTGGCGATCACGCAGCCGCAGGCCGGGGACGCGCGCGCGCTGGTGATGTCGGCCCACGATGTGAATTGGGTGGCCCGCGTGGCCACGCATGTGCTGTTGCTGCTGGGCGATGCCTGGGGCAGTGTTGAGCATGGTGCATGGGCCGCAGGCCCGGTGGGTGAGCTGCTCACGGCGCCACATTTGCAGGCAGCTTATGGCTGCACATGGCGCTCGGTGGATGGGGTGTGGATGCCGGTGTGAGTGTGCGGCAGCCGGTGCCGCGTATCAGGTGTCTTCGTCGGCAATCGTGAGGTAAAACTGCGATGGTGCCAAGGTGTCGAGCAGCCGGCCTGCAGCGAAGATGGCGCGTCCGCGGCGGCGCCACATGCCCAATGAGCGCAGCGTGCGGGCGACTGAGGTGTCACCAAAAAAGTTGAGATGAACGACGTGTGCACCCGTACGACGTGACCAATCGAAAACTCCGCGCAAAAGCTCAGGGAGCGCCTGCTCATCATCTCGCGCCAGAAAATCGACCACCCGAATGCAGCCTCGCTCGGGTACACAGACCGCGTAGCCGAGCAAGACGCTAGGCAGTGTGCCGCTTGTGGCTGCGTGTGCTGTGATGATTCGCAGTCCTGGATAGAGAGCCGGATTGAATCGCCAGCGCAAGAATTTTTTATCGCGTACGCCCAGTAATCGATCGGTGTTTGCGCAGGCGTTCCAAAGCTCGTCAAAGGTGTTGTCAGGATGGGTTGTTTCGTTGATCACGCACCGGGATGACCGCACAGAGCGCGACACGATCCGTTGGCCAATCGCGTGCAGCATGCTGCTGAGCCGGGGGCTGTTGGCACCAAGTTGAGCATTCACAAGATCGCCCAGATTCAGGATCTTGGTGTAGGTGTGAAACACGCCCAATCGGCGAAACCCGGCGCGTGCGAGAGCGGGTTCGGCCGCGCGATTTGGAAAACCGTACACCAGATCTGTGTGGCTTCGCCCAAATGCGTTCACCTGCTGCAGCAGCATCGGTGCGACCCGTCCGCATCGGTGGGCAGGTATCACAGCAAGGTCGCAACGGTTAGCGCCCAGGATGCTGGTGCCGTCAATCTGCATGTGCCGATAACCCAGCGAGCATGTGCCCACCCAGGCACCCGACGTCTGGTGCTGCGCCATGAAGATTTCAGGTGGCGTGCCTGGATTGCAGCGATAGTAGTCGTTGAGTTTGGATGCGCCAGAGTGCAGGCCGGATGCGCGCCAGATGCTCAGCAAAGCGTCTGCCTGAGATTCTGCCAAGTGGGTGGATGTTGCCCGGTGTATGCGGTAAGCGCTGTGCATTGCGGGCGTCGTCGCTGATGAGCCATACGATCCGTATGTTGGTGCATCAGCATCGGGCGATTGGATGGGGCTGTGCATGGGTGAGCCAAAAACTTCTTGGCGGCTCATGCCGCGCAACCGAGGGTGCAGCGAATTTACGCTTTTCAGGTTGTGTGAGGTACGTATTTACGCGCCGGGGGGATCCCCTAAACGCGTGGTGCAGTAAGGCCTCAGTGTCGCGCGGCATCGATGGCAGCGCACAGCTGCTCAGCGCCATCAATGAAGCGCGGGCCCATGCGTGTGAGCAGATCGGGGTCGAGCCCCACGATGCGTTGATGGCGCACGGCCTCGACATCACCCAGCGCCGCCCACTGCGCCTGCACGGCGCTCAGGCTGTCGCGGCTGGTGGCGATGAGTTGCGGGTTGGCGCGCACGGCGGCTTCGATGTTCACGGTGGGGGTGAGCGTGGGCAGTGCTGCAAAGGGGTTGACGCCGCCGCAGCGGCTGAGTGCCGCATGGATGATGTGCTCGCGGTTGAGCGTCATCAGGGGTTGCGGCCATATCTCATAAAACACGCGCACGGCAGCACGGCCACGATAGCGCTGCCCCAATTGTTGCCAGCGCTGGCGCTGCGCAGCGGCGGCGGCCTGTGCGGGGGCGGGGGTGTCTAGCAGCGTGCCCAAACGCAGCAGCGTGCTGGCAATGGCCTCGGGGTGAGCGATTTCGCTGTCGAACACCGGCACGCCCAGGGCGTGCAGACGCTGGCGTTGCCGCTCGGGTGTGCCTGAGCGCCACGACACGATTAGATCGGGTTTGAGTGCGGCGATGGCTTCGAGGTTGATGGCATATGCATCGCCCACCACCGGCAAGCGCCGTGCTGCTGCGGGCGCATCGCTGTAGCGGCCCACGCCCACGAGGCGATCACCGCCGCCGGCGGCAAACACCAACTCGGTGAGATGGGGTGCCAGGCTCACCACGCGCCGTGCAGGTTGCGCCAGGGTGATGCGCTGTCCGCTGTCGTCGGTGGCTTCGAGGGGCGCGGCAGGGCAGGGTATGGCATGGCCGGTGGCCGCAACCAGCACGATGAGCGCCAAGCAGAGCCGCAGCGTTTGCATGGGCCCGTGCCGCATGAGCCAGCGCTTCATGATGCGTGTCCACCCGATTCGGGTTGATCGGTTTTGTGCTCAAACCCGCACCACCGCGCCACGCTGCACTCACGGCAGCGCGGCTTGCGTGCCTGACACACGTAGCGCCCGTGCAAGATGAGCCAGTGGTGGGCGTCCACGCGATATGCCTCGGGCACGCAGGCCTGCAACGCCAACTCAACGGCCAGTGGTGTGTGGCCGGGGGCGAGCCCCGTGCGGTTGCTCACGCGAAACACATGGGTGTCGACCGCGCACGTCGGTTCGCCAAATGCCACGTTGAGCACCACGTTGGCCGTTTTGCGGCCCACGCCGGGCAGGGCTTCGAGCGCTTCGCGTGTGTGCGGCACCTCGCCGCCGTGTTGCTCGATGAGGATGCGGCAGGTGTCGAGCAGATGCTTGGCCTTGTTGCGATACAGCCCGATGGTTTTGATGTAGCTGCACAGCCCGTCGTAGCCCAGATCGAGCATGCGTTGCGGTGTGTGCGCCACCACAAAGAGCTGACGCGTGGCCTTGTTGACACCCACATCGGTGGCCTGTGCCGATAGCAGCACGGCAGCGAGCAGCTCGAACACCGAGCTGTATTGCAGCTCGCTGGCGGGCTGCGGGTTGGCTTCGCGCAGCGTGGAGAAAAAGGATTCGATGGCAGCAGGTGTCATGGGCAGGGCAGTCTACGCACCCACAAAAAACCCCGCCGGGTGAGGGCGGGGTTGTGCGGGGCAGAGCCAAAGCAGGCCAGGCCAGAGGCTGGCTTGGCGCGGGTGCTTTATTTGGCGATCACGCGGGCCATCTCGAGGCACTTGTTTGAGTAACCCCACTCGTTGTCGTACCAGGCCACGACCTTCACAAAGGTTTTGTCGAGCGCGATGCCGGCTTCGGCGTCAAACACCGAGGTGCACGATTCGCCACGGAAGTCGGTGGCCACCACCTTGTCTTCGGTGTAGCCCAGCACGCCCTTCATGGCGCCTTGCGAGGCGGCCTTCATGGCGGCGCAGATTTC
>CAZUCW010000035.1:0-22409 GCA_964618825.1 uncultured Aquabacterium sp. | reverse complement strand
CTTCTACTTCATCGGCCTGCCGGGTTACTGGCAGTGGATCGGCAGCGTGTTCTCCGCGCTGGAACCGATCCCGTTCTTCATGCTGACGGTGTTCGCGTTCAACATGATCCAGCGTCGTCGGCGCGAGCACCCGAACCAGGCTGCTGTGCTGTGGGCGGTGGGCACCTCGGTGCTGGGCTTCTTGGGCGCCGGTCTGTGGGGCTTCATCCACACCCTCAGCCCGATCAACTACTACACCCACGGCACGCAAATCACCGCAGCCCACGGGCACCTGGCGTTCTTCGGCGCCTACGTGCTGGTGGTGATCACGATGATTTCGTATGCCATGCCCATCTTGCGCGGGCGTCTGGCCAACAGCCGTGAGGCCCAAAGCCTTGAGATGTGGTCGTTCTGGATCATGACCGTTGGCATGGCCACGATGGTGTTGGCTCTCACGGGCGCCGGCATTTTGCAAGTGTGGCTGCAACGTCTGGCCAGTTCGCCCATGGGCTTTATGGATACGCAAGAGCAACTGCGCTTCTTCTACTGGCTGCGCGAGGCCGGCGGTGTGGTGCTCTTCTTGGGGTTGCTCGCTTACTTGGCCAGCTTCTTCGTCGGCGGCGAGCCGGTAACCGAAGCCAGTTTGGCCCGCGAGCGCGCCGAGCGCCTGGGCAATGGTGCGGGCATGCAATCGTCGCCAGCCCGCCGAGCCTGATCGCACAGCAATCCTCACACCCATTTTGAGTTATTAACGTAACACTCAAAACCTAGCAGAAGCGGCTCGCACCACCCTCGCGAGCCCTCGAACCCAGCCCTTCAACCCCACATCCGGGGTTGGCGCGGCTGGGTTTTTTTATGCCCACACACCAAGCCACCCCCCGCGCAAACCCCGCCTGCAACCACTTCAAGGTTTGATGCGCCTCAAACTCGATGATTACCCTATCATCAAAATCAAACGGTTACCTATAATGCTATAGGCAAACAAATCATTCTCTTTTTTCTTGCGGAGCGCGCTTCATGGCGAACATCTCAAAACTGGCCACGGCCAAGCAGGTTCACGACGTCGTGGTGTATGGCGCCACGGGCTACACCGGGCAGCTGACGTGTGAGTTTTTGGCCAAGCTGGGGGTGCCGTTTACGGCCTCAGGGCGCAATCAGGCCCGGCTTGATGAGTTGGTGGCCCAGTGGCGAGCCGATGGCGCGCATTGCTCAGCAGTGGCGGTGCCGCATACGCAAGAAGGGCTGCGTGGGCTGTTTAAGCATGCCAAGGTGGTGATCAATATCTCGGGGCCGTTTTTGCTGCTGGGCGAGGCGGTGGTTGAGGCGGCACTGGCGAGCAATTGCCATTACATCGATTCAACGGGCGAGCAGGAGTTCATGCTCGACGTGAAGCGCAAATTTGGCGACCGTTTCAGAGGCAAGGGGTTGCTGCTTTCGCCCTCGGTATCTTTTTTGTTCGGCCCGGGCACGATGGGCGCCGAGCTGTGCGTTGAGTCGAGCGGCATCCACGATATCGAGGTGATCTACGCCCCGCCGTCGTTGCAGACGATGGCGTCGCTGCAATCGATGTGGCGCACGGTGATCAGGGACAACAGCTCGATCGTGCGCGGCAAACTGCAAAAGATCGATGGCATTGGCGTGATCAAGCGCAAGCTGCCCGACGGCACGCAACGCAAAGCGGTGTGCATCGGCACCTCAGAAGCCACGTATTTGATGGACGACCGCCGGGTGCACAACTGTGAGGTTTACTTTGCCTCCAACGATTTGGCGCGTGCGGTGCCGGTGTTCAGGTTCTGGAAGTTTTTGACGCGCTTTATTTCGCGCGATGCGCTCGACCGCTGGAGCGACAAGCTCATCGAGACGTTCAAGAAAAACCCAGGCCGCGAAGAGCCCGAGAGCGGGCGTTTTGTGATCACCGTTACCGGCAAAGGCCCGGGCGGCACGGTCGAGGTGGTGATGAATGGCACCTCGCCCTACATGCTCACGGGCTTTTTGTGCGCAGTGGCCGCCCAAACGCTGCTGCAAGGCAAGCCGTTGGCCACGGGTTTTGCGTCGATGTCGAAAGCATTTGGTGCCGATTACCTCATCAAGCGGCTCGAAGAGGCCGGCACGTTCACCACGATCAAGCGCCATGTGGCGGGCGGCGCGCAGCGGCCTGCAAACACGCGGCGTCATGCGGGCTGAAGCACGAGAGGCACAACGATGAGCGCCACCACACACCATTACAAAGAAAACAACACGCTTGAGCTGATCAAGGGCGCGGCGCGTGCCGTGCGGCATTTTGTGCGGCTCGAACGCAGCCAGGGCCATCTGCTCAAAACGATCAATTTGATACGCCGGCAACGTGCACCGTCGTTTTATGAAGATTGGACGTATGGCCGCCTGCTCGAATGGGCTGCGCAGCAATACGGCAAAAAGATTTATCTCGAATACCAGCAGCAGCGCATCAGTTTTGATGAGATGAATCGCCGCGCCAACCGCGTGGCGCATCGCCTGCTTGATAACGGCATCAACGCACGCCGGGGGCTGGCGCTGATGATGTCGAACCAGCCACGTTTTCTGGATACGTTCTTTGCGATGCAAAAGATCGGCGGCTACGTGGTGCCGGTGAACACGGCGCTGGTAAACGAGGGGCTGGCCTACATCCTCACGCACTCAGATGTGAGTGCCATCGTGTGCGATCACGATGCAGCCGACAAGATTGCAGCGGTGCGCGAGCGGCTGAGCCACGTTGAACACATCTGGGTGGACACAAGCGAGGCGCCGGCGGGCTACGTGGTGCCGCCGGGCATGCGACTTTTTACCGAGCTCGAAACGGGCTCGCTTGAGCGCGCAGCCAATCTGCCCACACGCCCCGAGCCCACCGCACCCAGCCTGCTGCTCTACACCTCGGGCACCACGGGCTTGCCCAAGGCAGTGGTGAGCCCCTACGACAAACAGCGCGTTAAAGCCATCGGCCTGCTGGCCAATCTGCTCACGCACTCGGACGACAAAATCTACACCTGCCTGCCGCTGTTTCATGCCAACGCGCTGTTGCTGAGCGTGATGCAGTGTTTGTGGACAGGCATTCCGCTGCACTTGAGCAAGCGTTTTTCAGCCTCACGCTTTTGGCAAGAGGTGGGTGCGTGTGGTGCCACGCAGTTCAACACCGTGGGCAGCATGATTCCGGTGCTGCTCAAAACGGCGCCCTCTGCGGCTGATCGCAACCACAAGGTGCGCCGCATCGTGAGCGCAGCTTGCCCCAAAGATGCCTGGCGTGTGTTCGAAGAGCGCTTTGGCGTGCGGCTGTGGGAGGCCTATGGCGCGGTGGACGGCGCAGGGCTCACCATCGTCAACATGGGGCGTGCGCCGGTGGGCTCGATTGGCAAGCTGGGCCGCAACGTGCGCTGGAAGCTCATGACCGACGACGGACGCGAGGCCGGCCCGGGCGAGCCTGGCGAGCTGTGCGTGTATGTGGCCCATCGGCCTGAATCAAAAGTGCCCTACTGGAAGAACGAGAAAGCCAGCAACGAGAAGGTTAAAGACGGCTGGCTGCACACGGGCGACATGCTGCAAAAAGATGCCAAGGGCTATCTCTACTTTGTGGGGCGCAACACCGATTCGATGCGCGTGCGCGGTGAAAACGTGTCGGCTTACGAGGTTGAAAAAGTGGTGGATGCCTACCCGGGCGTGCTCGAGAGCGCCGCATTTGGCGTGCCGTCAAGCATGGGCGAGAGCGACATCATGATCACAGTGATCCCGGTAGAAGGGCAGCAACTCAACGTGGCTGATTTCAAGCGCTATCTGCAATCGAACCTGCCCAAATATGCCGTGCCCTCATACCTCGATTTGGTCGGTGAGCTGCCCAAAACCGGCACGCATCGCGTGATGAAAAAAGAGCTCAAAGAGCGCGGGGTCGGCCCCAACACCATCGTGCTTGATGAGCGCATTGCTGCCGCATCGTCATCCCAAGCTGCGGCCTGACGTCGCCACGCACCATCACCCAGGAGCATTCATTCATGCGAGACGTCTACATCGTTGGCATTCACACCATCAAGTTTGGCAAATATCTCAACCAAAGCATCAAGGCACTCAGCACGCAAGCCGTGCGCGGTGCACTGGCCGATGCAAGCCTCGATCAGCGTGCGCTGCAATCGGTATGGTTTGCCAATTCGGGCTGGGGCGAGTCGTCGTATCAACACTGCATTCGCGGGCAGGTGGCGCTGCGCCCAATGGGCATCGATGCCCTGCCCATCACCAACGTTGAAAACGCCTGTGCAGGCGGCTCAACGGCATTTCATGGTGCCTGGAAAGACGTGGCCTCGGGGCTGTTTGATGTGTCGATGGCAGTGGGCGCCGAAAAAATCCACTCGGCCAACCGCTTTGCGGTGTTCGCTGGTTTTTTATCGGGCACGGATGTCGAAAACATCGTGCCCGAAGCCAAGCGCCTGATGGCCGATATCGCTGCCTCACCCACTTCGCGCGAGCCCGTGCCGGGCATGCCGGCGCCAAGCAAGGCCGCATCGGGCCAACGCAAATCGCGCTCACTGAGCGACCGCTGGCGCGAGCTACGCGATCAGCTCGTTACGGGCATCCGGCTGGGCGAAACGCTGGGCTATCCGCAGATGCGCGAGCTCGCGGCAATGTCCAAAGGCGATCACTCGCCGTTCATGGATATCTACGGTTTTAAAGCACGCGAGCACATGCGCCTGTATGGCAGCACGCCAATGCAGCTGGCGATCATCGCGTCAAAAAACCACTGGCACTCTTCAATGAACCCCAACGCGCAATACCAATTTGAGGTGTCGCCCGAGCAGGTGCTGGCTGATCGCATCGTGTCACCACCGCTCACGCGCGCCATGTGCGCACCCATTGGCGACGGAGCAGCTGCGGCCATCGTGATGAGTGAAGAAGCCGCACGCCGCCACGGGCTGATGGGCCGCGCGGTGCGGGTGCGGGCATCAATTTTGGGCTCGGGGCGCGAGCGAGCAGACAACGAGCCCGACATCGGTGAGCGCCTGGCCAAAATCGCCTACGAACGCGCCGGGCTGGGGCCGCAAGACATTGATTGCGTCGAGCTGCACGATGCCACGGCCTACGGCGAGCTGCACCAAACCGAAGCGCTGGGCTTTTTTTCCAAGGGCGAGGGCGGGCGTGCCGCTGAGCGGGGCGATACGAAGATCGGCGGGCGCATCCCCGTTAACACCTCGGGCGGATTGCTCTCGCGCGGCCATCCCATTGGGGCATCGGGCTTGGCGCAGATCCACGAGCTGGCCACCCAGCTGCGCGGTGAGGCCGGCAAGCGCCAAGTGCAGGGCGCGCGGCTGGCACTGGCTGAAAACGGCGGCGGTGCCATCGCCAAAGAAGAAGCGGCGATGTGCATCCACATCCTCGAATCGACACGCGGGCAGTGAGCCCCCGTTGAGCGGCGCCGGGCCTGCCGTGCGCCGCGCGGGTGGCTCAAGTTCAGCGCGGCAGCGCAGCCACCAACGACACCGTGGTTTGCGCCAACACGTTGACGATGGTGTCTTCATCGGTAAGGCGCTTGTCGGCCATGGCCAAGCCCATCTGCACGATCAGCCCGATCATCGTCTCGCCCAAGATCGTGAGCTGATCAGACGACAAACCCATGGCGATCGGCAGATCGCGCACATCGGCAATGAGATCGTCGCGCAGCTCGGTCAAAAACTTCTGCGCTGCGGCACCCAGCGTCGATCGCGGCTGGTATTGCTCGGCCAAAAAGATGCGCAGCAAATCGGCGTTTTTTACGGTGGCACGCACCGATTGCCGAAAAGCCTCGTGCGACGCCGCCACCAAATCGGTGCTGCCCCGAAGCGGCTCGCGCGCCTCATGCAGGGTTTTGCGCACGCGCTGCACCACATCGTCAGCCAGCTCGCGCAGCAGCTCATCCATATCGCGAAAGTGCACATAAAACGTGGGCTGCGCCACCCCCACCCGCTTGGTAACGGCACCGGTGGTGAGCGCCTCGCGCCCCTCTTCAACCAACACGCTCATCGCCGCCTGCAGCAGGCGGTGGCGTGTAACGAGCTTCGATTCTTGGCGGCTGAGCGGACGGGCAGCTTGCGTCATGGCGCGATAAAACCTGCAAGGTTGGATATAGATCAATCAGTGCCGCAGCACCCCCACGGGGGTTGGCGTGTTGTGCACAGCCGTGATTCTGCCCGACATGCGGCGTGATTGCTGCAAGAAACCCCTCGCAAGCCCCTAGCCGAACCGGCCACTGGCTTGAGCCAGATCAACGGCAGAGGGCTTATGGCGATTTCAAAATCCACCATTACACCGATTGATCAATAGGCGAAACAACAAACATCTACGGAGCCCCCTGATGTCGACCTTGCCTCGCATCCCGCTGAGCCAAACGCCGCATGCCGCCGTTGCACCTGGCTGCGGCATGGCGCACACGGCCCGTGCCGCGCCCAAGGCCCAGGCGGGCGGGCCGTGGTCGTCGGTGCTCGAAGGCGTGGGCTCGCTGCCGCGTGGTGTGCGCCGCGATGTGCAGGCTGCGCTGGCGCTGGCGCGGCGCTTCAACGCTGAGGTGGTGCGCCCGCTGGCTCTCAGGCTCGACGCTGCCGTGCAAGACGACCCCACACTGCTGGCGCGTGAATTCATCGACGAGGCCAACCGCTGGGGGCTGTATTCGCTGTGGCTGCCCAAGATGTTTGGCGGTGGCGGCTGGGACAACCTCTCGATGTATGCCTTTATCGAAGAGGTATCGACCGAGTGCGTCGGCCTGGCCAACGCCATCGGCGTGCACTACCTGGGTGTGGCCACGCTGATGTCGGCCTGGAATATGCCGCTGATCGCGCGCATCTTCGGCGAGGTATGCGAGGGCACGCGCACGGGCCGCCCCTGCCTGATCTCGCTGGCCATCACTGAGCCCACGGCGGGCACCGATGCACAAGAGTGCGCGCTTGTTGATCACGGCAAATTCGGCACCGTGGCGCGGCCACAGCCCGATGGCAGCGTGAGCATCACCGGGCGCAAGGTGTTCATCTCGAATGGCCATGTGTCCACCTGGCACATGGTGGTGTGCTACGAAGACCGCACCCGTGCCGCCGACACACTGGTGCTGGCGGCGGTGCGCACGGGCGATCCAGGTTTTGCGTTTGGCACGCAAGAAAACAAGATGGGGCAAAAGGGCTGCGTGGCCTCTGAGCTGATCTTCGACAACTGCCGCGTGCCGCCCGAAAACATCGCTCTTGATCGCCACACCAGCGCGCGCATGGGCCGCTCACACCGCCACACCGCACAAAACGTGGTGGATTACGTCACCTCAGCCACCCGCGCCGGTGTGGGCGCCTTTGCCACGGGAACGGCGCGCGGTGCTTATCTCGCCGCACGCGATTACGCCGCCCGCACGATGGTGCCCGGCAGCCGCGCCCCCGAGCGTTTGATCGAGCAGCAATGGGCCCAGACGCTGCTGGCCGAGATGGCCAAAAACGCGCTCATGGGCCGGCACATCACCACCGAATGTGCCTTTGCCAATGCGCGCGGTGGGCTGCTGAGGCTGACCTTTATGCCGCTGCTGTATTGGGCGGATCATCACTTGCCCGCCTGGCTGATGGCCGCATCCACCCGGCTGGCGTTGCGTGCACCGTGGGTGGCGCGGCGCTTTCAGGATCATTTTTTGGGCAACTATCCCAGCGACATGCGCGAGCACACCTCAGGCATCGGCTCGGCGGCCAAAGTGGCATGCACCGATCTGGCCATCCTCAACGCCCAGCTCGCGCTCGACCTCATGGGCCCCGATGGGCTGCGCCATAACCATGGTGTCGAAAAACGCCTGCGCGATGCCAAGCTGCTGCAAATCTACGAAGGCACCAACGAGAGCAACCGCGTGAATCTCTTCAAGTGCCTCGTGCGCCCCGACAACCATGTGCGTGTGTTTGCGCGCGAGGCCGGCACGGCCTGAAATCCTCCCCGATCGCCCCCCCATCACTCATCGATAGGCGCCCACCATGCACAACGCGATTTCATCCCCCCCTTTGGTCGATTGGTCGGCAGGCATAGCGGCCATTGGCGGCCTGCCGCGCGCGGTGCAGCGCGATGTCGAGCATGCCATCGCACTGGCACAGCGCTTTAACGCTGAGGTGATCCGCCCCATGGCGCTGCGCCTGGATGCCGCCGTGCAAGACGACCCCGATGCGCTGGCTCACGATTACATCGCCGAGGCCAATCGCTGGGGGCTGTATTCGATGTGGCTGCCCAAAATGTTTGGCGGCGGCGGCTGGAACCTGTTGTCGCTCTACGCTTTTATCGAAGAGATTTCAACCGAGTGCGTGGGCCTGGCCAACACGCTGGGCGTGCACTATCTGGGCGTGAGCACACTGATGGCCACCTGGAATATGGCCCTTATCAGCCGCGTCTTTGGCGAGGTGAGCGAGGGATCGCGCACGGGCCGCCCCTGCCTGATCTCGCTGGCCATCACCGAGCCCAATGCGGGCACCGATGTCGAAGAGTGCGAGCTGCTCGATCACGCTCGGCTGGGCACCGAGATGCAGCTGCAACCCGATGGAGGCTTTGTGATCAACGGTCGCAAGGTGTTCATCTCGAACGGCCATGTATCGACGTGGCACATGGTGATTGGCTACGAAGACCGCAAACGCGCTGCCGACACGATGACCGTGCTGGCTGTGCGCACCGGCGCATCGGGCTTTGCCTTTGGCGGCAAAGAAAACAAGATGGGGCAAAAGGCCTGTGTGGCGTCTGAGCTGATCTTCGATGGCTGCCGCGTGCCGCCCGAGCAAGTGGCCATGAGCCGACGCACCAGTGAAGTGGCGGGCCGCCCGCATCGTGAGGTGTCGCAAATCTTGATCGACTATGTGGTGTCGTCTACCCGCGCCGGTGTGGGCGCCTTTGCCACGGGCACGGCTCGCGGCGCCTATCTCGCCGCACGCGATTACGCTGCCCGCACGATGGTGCCCGGCAGCCGCGCCCCCGAGCGTTTGATCGAGCAGCAATGGGCCCAGACGCTGCTGGCCGAGATGGCCAAAAACGCGCTCATGGGCCGCGCCACTTATATCGAATCCGCCCTGGCCAACAGCCTGTGCGGGCTGTTTCAGGTGACCTTCGTGCCGCTGCTATACGCGCTCGATCACGCCATTCCGCGCGCGCTCATGCGGGCGCACACGCGGGTGCTGTTCAAGTTCGGCGCGGTAACGCGGTGGTTTCAGCGCCGCTATCTGGGCGCCTACCCCGCTGCGTGGCAAGACCTCACATCGGGCCTGGGCTCGCTGGCCAAAGTGGCCTGCAGCGATATCGGCATCATCAACACCCACCTCGCGCTCGATCTCATGGGGCCCAACGGGCTGCGCCACGATCACGGTGTCGAAAAACGTCTGCGCGATGCCAAGCTGCTGCAGATCTACGAAGGCACCAACCAGCTCAACCGCGTCAATCTCTTCAAATGCATGCTGCGACCCGATGCCAGCGTGCGTGTTTTTGTTCGGCAGGAGGCCCTATGAACGCCGTGATGCAACCGCTCGACACCCCCACCACCGCCATGCCCGACGACCTCGCCGCCGGCATCGCCTGGCCCGCCGACGAGCTGCACGAGTGGGGCCTTGCCGCCGACGAATTTGCGCGCGGTCGCCTCGTGGCCAACGCACAGGGCCACGAGCACCATGCCGACCCGGCTTTTAAAACACTGCTTGGCGATCTGCGCGAAATGGGCTTTGCCGATCTGTGCGCCGATGAGCGTCTGGGCGGACTCGGCCAAGGCGCCAGTGCACTGGCGCGCGTGCTCGAACCCGTGTGCGCGCTCGATGCCAGCGCGGGCGCGGCCATCTACGCCAGCGCCGCGGCCCATCTGGCCCTGCGCGCCTGCGCCCTGCCCGATGCCACGCTGCAAGCCTGGCCGGATCTGGCCGGCGCCTGGCTGGGCTGGTGTGCCTTTCATGAGCTGCACGAGCAGGCGTGGCCCACGCTCGATGCTGATGCGCGTTTGAGCGGACGCGCCGAGATGCTGCTGCTGGGCACACATGCGCGCTGGGCCGTGCTGCCCGCACGCGATGCGAGCCACAGCACACTGCAGATGGTGTTGGTCGATCTCGATGCGCCCACCGTAGTGCGCGGCGATGCCGTGCGCACCCTGGGCCTATCGGCCAGCGGTGTGGCTGATGTGAGCTTCAGCACCACCCCATGCGTGCAGCTGGGCGCCCCGGCCACAGCCGTGTTCGCGCAGATCGAAGCCACACTGGGCGCTGCCGTGATCGCCATGCAAGGCGGCGTGATGCGCGGCTGTCTGCAAACAGTGCGCACCTATGCCCAAGAGCGCTACCAAGGCGGTGACAACCTGCTGGGCTGGGGCGAAGTGCGCCGCCTGCTGTCGCTGATGCACGAGCGACTCAATGCCGTGCAAGGGCTGCTCGGGCAAGCACTGCACGCTGCTAACGCCGCCCCCGCGCAGCAAGCACTATCAGCGCAATATGGCGCGCTGCATGCCGGCGTGCTGGCCTGCGAACACACCACCGATGGCGTGCAACTGCTCGGCGGCAACGGCTACATGAAAGCCTATGGCCAAGAAAAACGCATGCGCGATGCCCGCACGCTGCACGGCCTGCTCGGCGGCGTGGCCTGGCGACGCCAGAGGCTGTTTGCGCGCACCGTGGCATGATCGGCAACGCACTCTCGCAGTAAACCCTCGCCCCCCGGAGCCCCGTTGATGGACACCACCCGCCGCGCGCCCTCAAACGAGCCGTCCGACATCCCCTTTTATGCCCCGCAAGCCCACGAGTGCGAGCTGTTCGAGCGCGCGTGGTCGCACCAGCTGCCGCTGCTGATCAAGGGCCCCACGGGCTGCGGCAAAACGCGCTTCGTTGAGCACATGGCCGCCAAGCTGGGCCGTCCGCTGTTCACCGTGTCGTGCCACGACGATCTGAGCGCCGCTGATCTGGTGGGGCGACACCTCATCGGCGACGGCGACACCGTGTGGTGCGATGGTCCGCTCACCCGCGCCGTGCGCGCCGGCGGCATCTGCTACCTCGATGAAGTGGTCGAAGCCCGCAAAGACACCACCGTGGTGGTGCACCCGCTGGCCGACGACCGCCGCGTGCTGCCCATCGAGCGCACCGGCGAGCTGCTGCAGGCGCCGCCCGAGTTCATGCTGGTGGTGAGCTTCAACCCCGGCTACCAAAATCTGCTCAAAAGCCTCAAGCCCAGCACGCGCCAGCGCTTTGTGGCGCTCACGTTCGATTACCCCGAGCCCACAGTTGAGCAGGCCGTGATCGAGCGCGAAACCGGCGTTTCGGCTGCCGTGGCCGCAACCATGATCAAGCTGGGCCAATCACTGCGCCGGCTCAAAAACCAGGATCTCGAAGAAAGCGTGAGCACCCGCTTGCTCGTATATGCCGCCAAACTGATCCACGCCGGTTTTACGCCCGCACAAGCCTGCCGCGCAGCCATCGTCGAAGCCCTCACCGACGACCGCGATACCGCCGACGCCTTGTTCGAAGTGGTGCAGGCCGTATGGGGCGAGCACTGATCCGCTAGCCCTGCGCGACAACACCTCACCATGGAAGAGTTCGTCGGCCGCGTCTGGCACAAACTCATCACCCGCGCCGCTGGCACCGAGTTCGATGCAGCGCGCGTGTCGCTCGACGACATGCGCCGCGCCATCGAAATGCTATTTCGTGCCGGTGGTGGCTCGCCCCTGCTGCGTCTGCGCGAAGCTGCCGATCAAGCCCGCGGCGGACCGCGCGGCTGGCTGCAGCGCGTCGCCGGCACCGGCACCGAAGCCGCCCTGCCGCAGCTCGATGCCGACAGCCTGGCCCTGCCTGCCACGCTGGCCGTATTCGAGCACCGTGCGCTCAACCGCGAGCTCTACCTGTGGCTGGCGGCGCAAGCCGCCTTTCATCACAGCACCAACGGCTGGCTGGCTGACAACCTGAGCGCCACCCGCGCCGCGCTGCTGGCGTTTCCGGGGCTGCGCGAGCGCTACCGGCGCCTGTGCGCGGCCCACCTGGCGCTGCGCCCCGATCCCGACAGCCTCAAAGGGGATGCTGCCCAAGCCGAACGCACTGTACGCGCCGCGTTGTGCAGCCCCGACGATGCCACCCTGATCGCGCCCGATGCCGCCCTGCTGCCCACCGACGTGGCCCCCGTGTGGCTGTGGCTCAACCCCAGCCCCGCCGAGCGCGGCACCTCGCCACGCCGCACACCCGACGACACTTCAATCGCTGCGGATGCGCGCGCCTCACAGCGCGACACCAAACGCCGCCATGCCACCGAGGTCGACGACCCGCAAAACCGTGCGGGCATGATGATGTTCTTCCGCACCGAATCGCTGCTGTCCTGGAGCGAATACGTGCGCGTCAACCGCGAAACCGACGACGACGATGACGGCCTGGCACTGACAGCCGCCAACGATATGCAAACCCTGGCCATCGCGCCCGACGGCAAAACCAGCGCTGCACGCGTCAAATTCGATCTCGATCTGCCCTCGGCGGCGCAAGACGACGTTCCCGTGGCCACTGGCATTCGCCTGCCCGAATGGAACTGGAAAAAGCAAACCCTCGAACCCGACCGCTGCAGCGCCCAACTGCTCGTGGTGCGCAGCGCCGCCCCCTACGTGCCCGCCCCCGAACTGCACGGCACCGCACGCCGTGTGCGCCGCCAACTCGAAGCCCTGCGCGCCCTGCCCCGGCGCAGCCATGGCGAAATCAGCGGCGACGAACTCGACATCGACGCCTGGGTGCGCCACATCACCAGCGAGCGAGCCGCCCCGCAACGCACCGCCGAAGCCCCCGTGTTCAGCCGGCTGCACGACACCGAACGCAGCCTCGCCTGCCTGCTGCTGGCCGATCTGTCGCTATCCACCTCATCGTGGGCCAACAACGATGCACAGATCATCGACGTGATCCGCGATGCGCTCTATGTGTTTGGCGAAGCCCTCACCGGCCTGGGTGATCCCTTTGCCATGCTGGGCTTCAGCTCGGTGCGGCGCAGCAACATCCGCATGCACCTGCTCAAAGGTTTCAACGAACCCTGGAACGACACCGTGCGCGCCCGTGTCGGCGCCATCAAGCCCGGCTACTACACCCGCATGGGCGCCGCGCTGCGCTTTGCCACACGTGAGATGAAGCTGCGCCCCGAGCGCCAGCGCCTCGTGCTGCTGCTCACCGATGGCAAGCCCAACGACCTCGATGTCTACGAAGGCCGTTGGGGCCTTGAAGACACCCGCGCTGCCGTGCTTGAGGCCCGCGCCGCTGGTTTGCTGCCTTACTGCGTCACCATCGATCAAGAGGGCCACGATTACCTGCCGCACCTCTTTGGCCCGCGCGGCTATGCGGTGGTAAACCACCCCACCGATCTCGTCAACCGGCTCAGCACGGTTTACGTCAATCTGGCCACATCGAAATAACGACCTCACGCCTGGGCGCCGGTGTGGCCCATCGTTCGACAGAACGATCCTGCCTCCCCCGCACTCGCCCCTAGAATCGCCGCAGTTCAAAGATCGCGCGTTCGGTTTACACCGTCCCGCAACGCGATCTGGCGAGGATCGAGCCAACGGTCAGTTGTAGCGAGGTAGTGAGGATCCCCTTGATGAATTTCACGTCCAATTTCAAGGTTGCGCCATATCTGGCCAAGCTGCCGCTGTTCAACGAACTGCAGCCCACCGAACTTGATCGCCTGGCCGAGAGCTGCATCGTGCGCCGGGCCTCGCGTGGCGAAACGCTGTTTCGCGTGGGCGAGCCGTGCGACGAGTTTCATGTGGTTGTGTCTGGGCAGGTTAAGCTCTTTGCGCTGGCGCCCAACGGCCAAGAAAAAGTGATCGATCTCGTGAGCCCCGGGCAGGCCTTTGCCGAGGCGCTGATGTTCACCGGCAGCCCCTACATCATCAATGCACAGGCACTGATCGAGTCTCTCGTTCTCACGGTCAAAAAACAGGCCGTGCTGCGCGAAATCGAGCTCGATCACCGTTTTGCGCTGCGCATGCTCGCGGGCATCTCAAAGCGTATGCACAGCCTGATCCACGATGTCGAGTCTTACGCCTTGCGCTCAGGCACTCAGCGCGTGATCGGTTATCTGCTGCACCAAGACACCCCCGGCATGCAACAGGGCGATATGGGCGAGTTGGGGCACCGCACCGTAACGCTGCCCGTGAGCAAGGCCGTGATTGCCTCGCGCCTGTCGCTCACGCCCGAATATTTTTCGCGCGTGCTGCATGAGCTGATCAACGAGGGGCTGATCGAGGTCGATAAGCGCGACATCCACATCATTGATGTCGAGCGGCTGGCTACATACCAACTGCAGGCCAACTGAGCCCCCGGCACCTGCCCCTCAAGGGCGCGTCAATGCGAGGTGCCCTCAGAGCGGCTGATTTTGTTCCAGACGTTGTATTTGCCCACCGGCTTGCTCATGGGCAGGCGCTTCACTTCTTTGAGTGTTTTGGCGTCGTAGATGATCAACGCGCCATTCATCTCCCACAAGCTGGCCAGCGCGTAGCGGCCATCACGGGTGAACTCGATGTGGGCAAGTGTTTTGCCCGGCTCGCCTTCGATGGTGGCAGCAGGCTCAAGTGTGGCTTTGTCGATCAGCAGCAGTTTGTGCTTGCTCGCGGGGCTCATCATCGCGTCCACCCAGGCGTAGCGGCTGGCCTCGTGGCTGCGCATAAAAAATCCCGGCCCCAATGTTTTGATCTGCTTGATCGTTTGCCAAGTTTGCATGTCGATGATGCTCACCACGCCGTCGCGCAGGTTGGGCGAAGCCAGCAGCGTGGTGGCGCGGCCATCGGGAGCCGTCCAGGCCCAGGTGATGCCTGAGCCGAGGTGCGGCATGCCGGGCAGCTCGATGCTGGCCACACGCTTGCGGGCATCCAGGCTCACCACCTGCCCTTGTGCCGACACGCTCGAGCCCGCTGCAGGCCGTGTGGCACCGATGGCAAAACGGTAGCCCTGATCAAAAAAGAAATCATCGAGCGGGGCTTCGAGCGGTGTGCGGCGCACACCCAGCATGCCGGGCTCGGCAATCGCTTCGCTCATGCGGTAATCATGCACGTAGCCGTTAAAGATGGGGGCCGCCTTGGGATCGTATGAGATCTCCCACAGCTCAGGCACATCTTTGAGCGCCACCACAAAGCTCTTGCGCGGGGCAGCGTCGTACACAGCTGACACACGCGAGCTTTGTTTGCCATCAAGCGTGGTCGCTGGGTAGCTTTTGATGAGTTTGAGATCGGCATCAAACAGCACCACACTGTGCGGCAGGTAGTTGCCCGCCAGCACATAACGCCCATCACCCGACACGGCCACATTGCGCATGTTGATGCCGGCACGCACCTCGGCCACCACTTGCAGGTGGTAGAGATCGTATTTGGTGATCCAGCCATCGCGCGAGCCAAAGTAAACAAAGCGACCATCGGGCGAAAACTTGGGCCCGCCGTGCAGCGCAAAGCGCGAGGCAAAGCGGTGGATCACCTCGAATTTGTCACCATCGAGCAGCGATACATGGTGATCGCCACCTTCAACCACCACAAACAGGTTGAGCGGATCAGCCGACCACTTGGGCTTGCCAGGCCATGCAGCGGCGCCGGCGGTTTCGATGCGCGAAGCGCGGATGTCGGCATCGGCCCACTGCGGGCGCGGCTCAACCGGGCTGTAGACGAACTTAACGAGAGCGTCGATCTCGGCCGCGTTGAGCTTGCCACGCTGCCCCCCTTCGCCCGGGGCCGTCTCACCAAAAGCCGGCATTTGCGTGGCGTCGCGTCCGAGGCGAATCACCTTGGCCGCCTCGGCTGGGCGCAGCCGCTCAAGGCTCTCGGGCAACAGCGCCGGGCCCATGCCCCCCAGGCGCTGCGCACCATGGCAGGCTGCGCAATGTTGTTTGAACAAAGCCGCCGCGTCGATAGCCACGGGCTCGGCAGGGCGGATATCAGCTGCGCGGCTGATATCCCACCCCATAAAAAGCAGCCCACCGGCCAGCGCCATATGCCACAGCAAACGGCCCAAACCACCGCCCGGGCGTGCTGCGTCGTCGGGGCGCTGCGCCCGCGTGGCTGTAGATGCCAGGGGTTGCTGTGATTCAGTGCGCGACATATTTAAACGGCGTGGTTAACACGCGCTCTTCAGTGCGTTGTTCGGGGGCCAGACCGATTTCGTCGTCGGTGAGATAGCAGCCGGGATCTTCGGCCCAGGGGTTGCGCGTTACCTGCTGGGCGCGCACGCGGGTGTTGCCATTGCAGATGGCCAGATGCTGGCACGAGGCACAGCGCCCCTGCACTGGGCGCGGGTGCTGCTTGAGGCCCGCCATCAATGGATCGGACGTATCAGGCCAGATCGCCGAAAACGCCCGCTCGCGCACGTTGCCCAGCGTGTGGTGCCACCACATGGTGTCGGGGTGGACGTTGCCGAGGTTGTCGATGTTGGCCACATTGACGCCCGATGAATTGCCCCCCCAGCCCACGAGCGCACGCTGCACATCGTCGGCCCACCTGGGCAGATGGCGCTGCACCCACTGCAACAAGTAGACGCCATCGGCATCGTTGTTGCCCGTAACAAACTCATCGTCGCGCCCCGCCTGCGCCGAGGCCCAGGCCGTGTCGAATAGCAAATCAAGCGCCCGCCGCGTGGCCTCAAAGTGCGCATCACGCCCACGGTTGAGATTGCCGCGCCCCGCATAGTTGAGGTGCGAAAAATAAAACTTGTTGACGTTCTCGGCGCGCATCAAATCGAGCAGCTTGGGCAGCTCATCGGCATTGAGATCGGTCATCGTGTAGCGCAGCCCCACTTTGACGCCCCGCTCGCGCAGCAGGTGCACGCCGGCCAGCGATTTATCAAACGCCCCGATCAAGCGGCGAAAGCGATCATGCACCGCGCCGATGCCATCCAGGCTGATGCCCACGTAATCAAAGCCCGCCGCCGCCACGCGCTCGGCCATGGGCGCATCGATCAATGTGCCGTTGCTCGACAGGCCCACATAAAACTTCAAGGCCTTGGCCCGCTCGGCCAGCTCAAAGATGTCGCGCCGCAGCAGCGGCTCGCCGCCCGAGAGGATGAGTGCTGGCACACCAAACGAGCGCAGATCGGCCATCACATCAAACGCCTCTTGCGTGCTCAGCTCGCCGGCGTAATCGGTGTCGGCCGACAGCGCGTAGCAGTGCTTGCAGGTGAGGTTGCAACGACGGATCAGGTTCCAGATCACCACGGGGCCACGCGGCTTGCGCACGGCACGCTGCGGATACGCGCCGCTGCGCTCGACCTCGGCCAGATCGCGCATGAACTCTGAGATGCGAAACATAGAGGGCCTCTTGAATCAGGTTTCGGCCTGCGCCGCCAGGCGCAAACCGGTTTTCTTGAGGATGCGGCTGCTGAACAGCACATCGTGCGCACCGCACGCATCGCCCAGCAGCAACTCGATTTGCGCGGCCTGCTCGAAGCACTCTTCGCGCGTGTGGCCGTGCACCATGGCAAACAGGTTGTAGGGCCACGCCGGCAAGCGGCGCGGGCGGCGGTAGCAGTGCGATACAAAAGGCAGCCTGCCTACGCGCTCGCCCAAGGCATCAACACGGGCATCATCCACATCCCACACGGTCATCCCATTGGCCACGTAGCCCAAGCGATAGTGGTTGGGCACCGCCCCAATACGCCGGATCAGGCCACTGCGCAGCATGGCGCCCAGGCGCTCGCGCACCTGCAGCTCGGTCCACCCCAATTGCTGCGCAACGTGTTCGTAGGGACGCGGCACCAGCGGCAAGCCCCCTTGCGTGGCAGCGATCAGCAGGCGGTCTTGCTCGTTCAGCGCGCTCATGCAGGCAACCTCAGCTCAACAAAAAATTCGCGCTCTTTTGCAAAGGCATACACCGGCAGCCCCGTGAGTGTTTCGATGTGCGCGCACACACTGTCCACCTGATCGGCCCGCTCAACACCGATCACAAACCACATGTTGAGCGCGTGCTCGCGGCGATAGTTGTGCGCCACTTCGGGCAGGGCATTAACGAGCGCAGCCACCTCATCGAAACGCGCTTCGGGCACAGCCAGCGCAGCGAGCACAAACTTGCCACCCGCTGCCTCGATCTGAAACAACGGGCCGAAGCGTGTGAGCACGCCGGCTTCAAGCAACGCTTGCAGACGAGCGATCACGGCATCTTCGCTCAGCCCCAGGGCCTGGCCCACATCGGCAAAGGGCCGCTCACTGAGCGGAAAACCACCGTGCAAATGGTTGATCAGTGCGCGATCGGCATCGTCGAGCGCCACCGCCGCGCCACGCCGCTGCGGCTGCTCCACGGCATTCATGCTGCCGCCCTGAAGTAATGCGCCCCGGTTTGCTTGTGGCGCCGCGTGCTGAACAGCACCGCATGCTCCACCCCGGTGAGGCCCGCTGCCACACGCGCCAGCTCAATCAGCGCGAGTGCATCGTTGCGGCTGCGCCCGTGCACCATGCAATACAGGCTATAGGGCCAGCCCTCATCGCGGTGGCGGGCGTAACACAGCGTCACCCCCGGCTGCCGCGCCAAGCGCTCGCCGGCCGCCACGAGTTGATCATCGGGCACATTGAACACCGTCATCGCATTGGCCTGCAGCCCAACCTCGTGGTGCCTCACGATGGCGCCAAAGCGCCGCAACGCACCGTGATCGAGCCAGCTTTGCAGGCGGCGCAACACGGCATCTTCATCACAGCCAGCCTGCTCGGCCCAGCGGGCATAAGGGCGATCGACGATGGGCAAGCCCTGCTCCACCGCCGCAGCCAGCGCATGATCGCTCTGCGGCAGCGGCTCGCAGCGGCGGGCATCCCGGCTTGGGCAGGCGCCGGTATAGAGATCAAACCCCAAATCGATACGAAAAGCCCGCCGCATCGGCAGCCGCAAGGCGCGCAGCCCCGTGCGCTGCTCAAGCTGCGTCACCAACGCATCGCGCTGCACGGCACTCGGCGCGGTCATCACAAACCAAAGATTCCAGCGGTGCTCGCGCTCGTAGTTGTGGTTCACCCCCGGGCAGGCGCTCACGATGGCAGCCACTTCGTTCATGCGATCAGGCGGCACGGCAAATGCGCACAACATGGCCGATCCGCCCGCACCCACGCCAAACACACCGCCGATGCGGCTGAGCGCACCGCGCTGCTGCAGCTGGCGGTAGGCGTCTTGCACGCCCGCAGCCCGCACGTCGTAGCGCGCCGCAATCACATCAAACGGACGCGGCACGAGCGGAAAATCGCGCTGCCAATCGTTGAGCAGCGCCATATCGAGCGCAGCCTGCGCAGCTTGTGCAGGCACATCAACATCATCGGCCTGCGAAACGACGTGAGAGATACGGTCGGCAACGAACATGGCGATCTCTCCTCAGAAACCAATACGCCCCGCGCGCGGCGTAAAAAAGATCCCGCTGGGCGCCTGCAGCGGCAACGTGGCCAGCGTCTCAAAGCTGCCGGTATCGATCACGCTCACATGATTGGCATCGCGCGATGAGATCCACACCTGCTCGCCGCGCGGCGTGAACTCGAGATGCAACACCGCCTTGCCAGGCTCCAGCGTGCGGATCACGCGGCGCGACACTGTATCGATCACCTGCACACGGCTGTAATCGGGCACAGCAAAGTTCACCCACACCTGCCGCCCATCGGGCCGCGCCATCACAAACACCGGCTGCCCGGCCACCGCGATGCGGTCAACCTCTTGCCACGTATCGGTATCGACCACCAACACCTCATGCCGCCCGATGGCTGGCAGATACGCATGGCGCCCTGCCACCGCCCAGCCGCGCAGATGCGGCATCTTGTAAACCGGCAACGGCTCTTGCCCTTTGCCATAGCCCGACAGCACCTTGCGCACCTGCACGGGCTGCGCCCACAAATCCACCAACGCCAAGCCGTCTTCACCAAACAGGCCGGCAATGTAGTGGCGCCCATTGGGGGTGATCAGCGCATCGTAAGGTTGGCGCCCGACCCCTTTGAGACGCTGCACCTGGGGCGTGCGACCCACATCAACATCAGCCACCCAAATCTCGTCGGCATCAAACAGCGAAAACACAAACCGCTGCCCCTGCCCCACCGATGGCACATCCACCAAACCCACCACGCGCGAGAGCTTGCCCGGCGCGTATTCGGCGGGGATATCAGCCACCAGCGCCAGCGTCTGTGCATCAAACACCTTCACGCCGCCGGGCGTGTAGTTTTGCGCCGCCACAAAGCGGCCGTCTTGCGACATTGCGCCGCCAATGCTGTTGCCGGCCTGTATCACGCGCGCCTGCACACGGCGCGCAAGCACATCCACCTTGCTCAAACCGCCATCGCGGCCAAACACATAAGCAAAGCGTTGATCACGCGAAAACACCACCGACGCGTGCGACAAATCGCCCAACCCCGGCACCTCGCCCAACACCGTTTTTGATGTGGTGTTCACCACCGCAACCGTGCCATGTGCCCGCTCGATCACGACACCCAGATCGCCCGTGCCCACCGCCGGTTCTGGCACCAACGCCGCACAACCCGACAACGTCAAGCCCAGCAGCAACGCCAACCGGCCAGCCGCCACACGACCGCGCGCCACTGCACGCGGGCGCGTCACCCGAGTCGAATCCATTGTTTCCCCACTTTCGACAACCACACGCCCCCGACATTGACGCCACGCCACCAGCCTCACGGCCAACAACAACCTGGGCGCCAATCACTCCTTCGGAAAGCCCGCCAGCAAACGTTCGGCAATCCAGCGCGCGTCATCGGCGCTCAACATCGATTGCCAACCGGGCATCGGCGTGCCAGGGCGACCATGAAAGATGGTGGATTGCAGACTCTCGATCGGCTTGTCGGCCAGCGCCTCTTTTGTGAGCGCCGGCCCCAAACCGCCCGTGAGCTGCATGCCGTGGCACGAGCCGCAGTCCTGCCGCACCATGCGCACCAGCTCACGCTGACGCTCTGGTGCAGGCAACGGCAACGCGCCCTCGGCAGAAGACGCCGCCCCAACTGGCAGCGCCACCCACCATCCCCCACAAACGGCCACCCCGGCCAGCTTGCGAAGGATCCGCAAGACCCCGTGCCGCAGCGTCGGCCAACGCTTTGGCAACCCGCTTGCGCAGGTGGGGGACGGGGCTTGCGGAAACATCACGAATCAACCCTGTCTTACGACTTCAGGATCGACTCGACCGCTGCCTTCAGATCGGCATCCCCGATCTTGTCGGCGTTGTGCGGCGGCATGGGGATGGGCCCCCACACGCCGGCACCGCCCTTGCGCACCTTTTCAGAGAGCTTGGCGGTGGCATCGCCCTGCCCCTTGTACTTGGCGGCAACGTCCTTAAACGCCGGCCCCACCATCTTTTTATCTTTGGCGTGGCAGGCCATGCAACCGGCCTTGTTCATGGCGTCTTCAACCGGCCCCGCCTGGGCCGACAACCCAACAGCCATCAGGGCGCACAACAATGCAATGCGTTTCATGTTGGACTCCTTCAGATCAATAAACGTCGTGCTGCGTGTTGTGCACGTTGAAGTGACCCGTAGGCGTGATCAGGCGCGGATCTTTGATCACGGCCTTGAGCTTCAAGGTCTTGTCGTCCACCACCACGATGGCCGACTGCTTGTCCTTGGCCGACCACACAGCAAACCACACCTCATCGCCCGCCTTGTTGTACTCAGGCTGCACCACGCGCATGGCACCGCCGTCGTTGAGGCCCGCCCACTTGGCGATCGGCAACACGGTATAGCCCTTGGCCAGGTTCTTGATGTCGTACACCGCCACCGATTGCGACAGCGCCGGATCAGGGTTCAGCGGCGTATCAACATAGAGGTGCGTCGACTTCGGATGGCTCTTGATAAAGAGCGAACCACCACCTTGCCCCTTGATCGACTCAACCATCTTCCAGGCGTACTGCTTGTGGCCCTTCGGATCCGTGCCGATCAGCGCAATGGTTTCGTCACCCAAATGGCCGGTCGACCACACGGGGCCATACTTCGGGTGCACAAAGTTGGCACCACGGCCCGGGTGAGGGATCTTGCCCACATCGATCAATGCAGCCAGCTTGCCCTCTTTCATATCAACCGCCGCAATCTTGTTGGATTGGTTGGCAGCCACCATGAAATAACGCTTGCTCGAATCAAAGCCACCGTCGTGCAAAAAGCGCGCCGTGCCGATCTCGGTCACCTTCAGAGCTTCGATGTTCGAATAATCCACCAGCAGCGTCTTGCCGGTTTCTTTCACGTTCACCACAAACTCAGGCTTGAAGTGCGAGGCCACGATCGAGGCCACTCGGGGCTCGGGATGGTATTCCTGCTTATCAACCGTCATGCCACGGGTGGCCACGATCTTGAGCGGCTCAAGCGTATCGCCCTTCATGATCGTGTACTGCGGCGGCCAGTAGCTGCCTGCAATCGCCAGCTTGTCTTCAAAACCCTTGTACTTCGAGGTATCGACCGAACGTGCCTCAAGGCCCACACGGATCTCGGCCACGTTGTCGGGCTTTTCCATCCACAGGTCGATCATGTTGATCTTGGCATCGCGCCCAATCACAAAC
>CAZUCW010000034.1:0-22904 GCA_964618825.1 uncultured Aquabacterium sp. | reverse complement strand
CGTTCTCGGCCGGCAGGCCGAAGGCGTCCCAGCCCATGGGCATCAGCACGTTGTGACCGTTCATGCGCAGGTAGCGCGTGAGCATGTCGTTGATCGTGTAGTTGCGCACGTGGCCCATGTGCAGCTTGCCCGAGGGGTAGGGCAGCATCGAGCAGGCATAAAACTTTTTCTTGTTGTGATCTTCAGCGATGCGGTAGGCATCGCGCGCTGCCCAATGGGCATGGGCACTGTGCTCGATTTCTTGGGGGCGGTAGGTTTCTTGCATGATGGCGGCATTTTAGGCGGCGGCGTTGGGGCGAGCCCTCAAGAATCAGCCCCGCGCGCCGATGCCCGACGTATGCCCTTACGGTCTTGGTGCCCCCTTCGCCACACGGCCCTCGTTGCCATGCTCGCCGCCACACTCGCGGGTGCGGCTCTGGTGGCTGCTCCGGTGCAGGCGCAAACGGCGCGCAAGCCGTCGAGCTTTTTGAGCCACGATGTGCAGGCCGAGCCCGATGCGGCAGCGAGCCTGCCGGCGCTCAACAACCGCGCCGACTTTGATCGCATGGCGCGTGTCTACGATGCCGACACCCCATTGGCGATACCGCACGTGCTGTTTGTGATTGATCGCCACACGCTCGACGCGCAAGGCCATGCGCGGCTCGATTTCGTCAACTCACGACGCTTCGATCTGCACGCGGCTTTCGTGGCGGCGCAACGCCTGAGCCCCCCGCTGAGCCGCTCGACGCTGGCGGCGCAGTATCGCGATCCCAACCGCCGGTTTTTCTTTGGCACGTTGAGCTGGCAAAGCGCCTTGCGCCGCTGGGTATGGGAGGCCTGGGACGGCGATCAGCTCACGCCCGCGCTGATCACGCAAACGCAGCAATTGGTGCAGAACCACTTTTTTGCGCCGGTGGCCCTGAAAACCAACTCTAGCCAGCATGAGGGCGCCGCCGAGAGCGCCGGCATCGCCTACGTTTCGCAGATGGCCATCGTGCGCGAGCAGCCGTTTTGGCCGCTCAACATCGGCCAATCACACGGGCGGCTGCGCCTGATCACCGGATCGCTCGACGCCGTGCCCGATGTGCGCCCCGACGACATCCTCGTGCTGCGCGAAGTGCCGCAAACCCTGCCCCCCGTGGCCGGCGTGATCACCACGCGCCCCTCAACGGTGCTGTCGCACGTCAACCTGCTGGCCAAGAGCTGGGGCATCCCCAACGCTTATGTGCGCAACGCCTTCGATGTGCTGCGCGCGCACAGCGGCCAGCGCGTCACGCTCAAGGTAGCGCGCAGCCACTACAGCGTCACCCCACAAACCGCCGAAGAAACCCAAGCCGCAGCCACACCTTCGGCGTCGGCGCCCGCATCGGCCCCCATCAAAGGGGATGCCACCGAAGCAACGCGCCCGCCGGTGGCCCCTGCGGTGCACTGGGCCGCGCCAACACTCGATCGAGAGGATCTCACCGAGCTCTCGGCGTTGCGCGCAGACGATCACCGCCACTGCGGACGCAAGGCCGCCAACCTCGGCAACATTGCTGCCGCCATCGCCAGCGGACGCATCGCCACCGCCGCGCCCGTGCCCGACGGCTTTTGCATCCCCTACGCCCACTACGCCGAATTCATGCGCCAGCCCGCCGTGCGCGAGCGCATCGCCCAGGCCGAACACAGCGAGGGATTCGAGCGCGATCCCGCCCGCCGCCGCGCAGCACTCGATGCCTTGCGGCGCGATCTTGTGGCGCTACCCGCCAGCCGCTACCGCCGCGACGCCTGGCTCGATGCCTGGCACACCCAGCTGCCGGGCGCACCGGTATTCGTGCGCAGCTCAGCCAACGTTGAAGATCTGCCTGGCGCCAACGCCGCCGGCCTCTATGCCAGCGTGCCCAACGTCAACGGTGACGATTCGCTGATCCACGCCATCAAAACCGTGTGGGCATCCGTCTTCAACTTTGAAGCCGTCGAAGCACGACGCCACGCCGGCATCCCCTTTGATCGCGTCGCCATGGGCGTGCTCGTGCAAAAAGCCGTGGCCGCGCGCAGCGCCGGCGTGCTCGTTACGTGCAACCCACTCGACCCGCGACACCGCAACGCCACCTACATCAGCGCCAAACGCGGCCTGGGCATCAAAGTGGTTGAAGGCCAGCGCGTGGCCGAGCAAGTGCTCTACGACCGCAGCACCCGCGCCGTGCAGCGCCTGAGCGCCTCAGAAGAAGACAGCGAACTGCAGCTCGACCCCCGAGGCGGCGTGCGCGAGGTGCCCTCAAGCGCCAACCGCACCGTGCTCACCGACCCCCTGGTGCGCCGCCTGGCCCACACCGGCCAGCAACTGCGCAACCTGTTTGGCGGCATCGATCAAGATATCGAATGGGCCATCGACGAACAAGGCCGCATCGTCATCCTGCAAGCGCGCCCCTTTGCGTGCGCTGCGCCCTGAGCCCTCAGCGGCCCGACGCCACGCCCGCCTTTGCCTGAGCCACATCGCCCTCGGTGGATTCGGCCACAAACGCCACGCGGGCCAAACCGGCCTGTTGCAACAGGCCAATCACCTCAGCCACCTTGCCGTAGGGCACCCCCTTATCGGCACGCAACTGCACCTCTTGGGTGGGATCGCGCCGAGCCACGCGGGCCAGATGCGCCTTGAGATCAGGCAGGCTCACCGCCGCCTCACCCCAATGCAGAGCGCCATCCGCCGTGATCGCAATTGCCACCACCTCGCCCTCAGCCTCATCGGGCAATGCCGCCTCAGTTTGAGGCAAATCGAGCTTGAGGCTCGACGTCATCAGCGGCGCCGTCAGAATAAAAATCACCAACAGCACCAACATCACGTCGATCAGCGGCGTCATGTTGATATCGCTCATCGGCTCGCGTTGCGCGCTGCGTTCGAGTCGGCCAAAAGCCATATCCGCCCTGCCTGCCTATGTGCGTGCATCCACCCGGCTGCGATCGAGCAGCATCTCGCGCAAATCATGCGCAAAGCCTTCGAGATCGGCCTCGCAAATCCCCACACGCTTGTTGAACACGTTGTAAGCCAACACCGCCGGAATCGCCACCACCAACCCCAGGGCCGTCATGATCAGCGCCTCGCCCACCGGGCCGGCCACCTTGTCGATCGTGGCGGCACCGGCTCCTGAGATACCGAGCAGGGCGTGATAAATGCCCCACACCGTGCCAAACAGCCCGATAAACGGCGCCGTTGCGCCAATCGATGCCAGCAACACATGCCCAAATTGCAAACGCTGCACCACATCGTGCAGCGCATCGCGCAAACGCCGGGTGAGCTGCGAATCAAGATGCCCGGCGGCCTCGAGCGTGCCCACCGGCGCCGCCTGCAAAGCCGCATCGAGCAACGGCGACAACACCGCCTCGCGATCTAGCACACCCAACTGCTGCTGCGCTGCCGACACATCGGCGGCAGCCCAAAACGCCGCCACGCCCCGCTGCACATCACGCCGCACGCGCGACAGCAGCCAAGCCTTCCAGAGAATCACCACCCAGGCGCTGATCGACATCAGCAGCAGCACGCCCGCCACCGTGCGCGTTACCGCATCACCTTGTGTCCACAACGGCGCCAACACCATGCCTGAGCCCTCTGTTAGGAATCGCCCCGAAACCGAGAATTTACGCAGCGGCCTTATCGGTCGAAGCCGAGCACATCATCCATGCCAAACAAACCGTTGGCACGGGGCGCCAAAAACCGCACCGCCCGCAAACTGCCCTGGGCATACGTGGCGCGGCTCGATGATTTGTGCGTGATCTCGATGCGCTCGCCGATGCCGGCAAACAGCACCGTGTGATCGCCCACGATATCGCCGCCGCGCACCGTGGCAAAGCCAATGGTGCTCGGATCACGCTCACCCGTTACACCCTCGCGGCCATACACCGCGCACGTTTTGAGATCGCGCCCGATGGCCTCGGCCACCACCTCGCCCATCTTGAGCGCCGTGCCACTGGGCGCATCCACCTTGTGGCGATGATGCGCCTCGATGATCTCGATGTCGTAGCCCTGCGCAAACGCCGGCGCTGCCTGCTTGAGCAACTGCAACACCACATTAACCCCCACGCTCATATTGGGCGCCATCACGATAGCCACCTGCTGCGCAGCAGCGTCGATCTCGGCCCTTTGCGCATCAGTGAACCCCGTGGTGCCGATCACCAGCTTGATGCCCAGCTCGCGACACACCCGCAGATGCGCCAGCGTGCCCTCGGGGCGCGTGAAATCGATCAGAAACTGCGCGTTTTTGAGGCCCTCGCGCAGATCAGAAACGATGGCAACCCCGCTGGGCTGGCCCAAAAAAGCGGCGGCATCCTGCCCCAACGCCGGGCTGCCCGGCACATCGAGTGCGCCGGCCAACACGCAATCGTCAGCCGCCAAAATGGCCTCGATCAGCATGCGGCCCATGCGCCCCGAAGCGCCCGCCACGGCCACGCGCAAAGCATCAGGGCGAAGAGAAGAAACAGAAATCGTCATGGCGTGATCGGCTCAAGCGTGGGGTAATCGCGCACAGCGCCTTGTGGCTCAAGGCTGGTGGCAGCGTCTTTGGGCGCGGGCGCCGGCACCGGCAGCGCCTTGATCTGCTCGGGCGTGAGCTCAAGCGGCGGCACTTTGGGCGTCTGGCCCACATCAATCGAAGCCACAAACTCGCGCTCGCTGGGCAGCATATCGGCCTCAAAACGCTCAACCTTGTCGTCTTTAAAAAAGACCGTCACGCGGCGCTGCTGAAACTCGGTGCCCTTGCGGCGGATGGTGAAAACGTAATCCCAGCGATCCGCATGAAAAATATCGGCCAGCAACGGCGAGCCCAGAATGTCGCGCACCTGGATCCGGCCCAGCCCAGGCTGGATCTGCGCGATCATCTCTTGGGTTACCACATTGCCCTGCACCACCTCGATGCGATAGGGCGTGATCGAACTGCAAGCCGAAACCGTTGCAACAACGGCCAGAGCCGCCAACAGGCGTAACGTGGGTGTGAGCATGGGCGATGGGGTCGGTTGCCAGGATATACACGATGCATATCAGCGGGCAGACTCGTATGATTGGGGCATTCTAGAGCTTACGGTCGACATGACACACGCCGACGAAATCAAAAGCAGCGGCCTCAAGGCCACCCTGCCACGCATCAAGATTCTTGAGGCCTTTCAGAAGTCGCCCCAGCGGCACATGACGGCCGAAGACGTCTACAAAGTCTTGCTGCTTGAGGGCTCCGATATCGGCTTGGCCACGGTGTACCGCGTGCTGATGCAGTTTGAGCAGGCGGGGCTGCTGTCGCGCAACCACTTCGAGGCCGGCAAGGTGGGCAACGAAGCCGGCAAGGCCGTGTTCGAGCTCAACGAGGGGCATCACCACGATCACCTGGTGTGTGTGATGTGCGGCCGCGTCGAAGAGTTTTACGACGCCGAGATCGAAAAACGGCAAAAGCAGATCGCCAAAGAGCGCGGCTACACGCTGCACGATCACGCTCTGGCCCTGTATGTGGTGTGCGCCAACCCCGAGTGTCAGCGCAAAGCCGGCGCCAAGGCTGATCGCTAACCGCCCGCAGCCCGCTATTCGCCGGCTTCCATGGCGCGGCGGTGGCGCTCGATGAATTCTTTGTAGGTATCGATACCGCGCAATTGCAGCACGGTGTTGCGCACCGCCGCCTCAACCAGCACGGCCAGGTTGCGGCCAGCATCAACGGCAATCACGGCTTTGCGCACCGGCACGTCCATGATGTCCTCAAACAACGGCTCGTAGGGCAGGCGTTCAAACTCGCGCTCAAGCGTTTCTTTGCGCACCAGATGCACGATGAGTTTGAGCCTCATCTTGCGCCGCACGGCGGTCTCGCCAAAGATGGCTTTGATGTCGAGCAACCCGATGCCGCGCACTTCGAGCAGGTTCATCAGCAGCTCGGGACAGCGCCCCTCGATGGCCGAACGCGAAACGCGATAGAGATCGACGGCATCGTCGGCCACCAGGCCATGGCCGCGCGAAATGAGCTCAAGCCCGAGTTCGCTCTTGCCCAGCCCCGATTCGCCCGTGAGCAGCACGCCAATGCCCAAAATATCCATGAACACACCGTGGCGGGTGATGCGCTCGGCAAAGTGCTGCGTGAGGTAGCTGCGCAGCACATCGATCACATGCCCGGCGGGCTCTTGGGTAACAAACAGCGGCAGCCCGGCGCGCCCGCACATGGCCACCAGGCGATCAGGCGCCTGCATGCCATCGGCCACCACGAGCACGGGCGGCTCAAGGGTAACGATGCGCGAGATGCGCCGCTCTTGATCTTCGGGCGGCACATTGTTGAGATAAGCCACCTCGCGCTTGCCCACGATCTGCACCCGGTAGGGGTGGATGTAGTTGAGGTAGCCCACCAGATCAGCAGCCGATTGCGCATCGCGCACGGCCTCATCGTCGAAGCGACGCTCAGAGTAGGCGTGGCCAGCAATCCACTCCCACCGCAATGCGGGGCGGTTGGCTTCAAACAACGCCTCAGCGCTGATGACGGCGGTTTTCAAGCGACGGACTTCAGGGGTTGCCAGTTGGCAATCAGCTCGTGCACCTTGGCCGCCTCGGGCTCGGTTTTGAGGCGCTCGCGCAAGGCCCGATCCGACAGCAGCTCGGCAATCTCAGAGAGGATTTCGAGGTGGCGCTGGGTGGCCGCCTCGGGCACGAGCAAAAAGATGAGCAGGGTAACGGGCTCGTCGTCGGGCGCATCAAAAGCCACGGGCTGGCTCAGGCGCAACACGGCGGCCAGCGGGTTTTTGAGTCCCTTGATGCGCCCGTGAGGGATGGCCACGCCATGCCCCAGGCCGGTCGAGCCGAGTCGCTCACGCGCAAACAGGTTGTCCGTCACCGTGGCACGGGCAATGGCGTGCTGGTTTTCGAACAGCAATCCCGCGTGCTCGAACACACGCTTCTTGCTGCTGGCGTCCACGTCTACCACCACGTTGGCGGCAGGCAGGATGGCGGCGAGACGGTTCATCGAATCTCAGCGCCAGTTACGGGCGCATGCCCTTGGCTGACACTTCCTACAAGCTGAGGGGGCGGATTATAGGAATCTGCCGGAGCGATCCGGACATCAGCGGCAGCCCGGGGTTGAGGGGCATTGTGCACAGATTGCTGCATCGCAACAACTCCTAGCGTCACGGCCACGACACGAATTGTCGGTATGTGCACAGATTGGCACGCTCGGCCCCTTGGCAGGCAATAAAAACGGCCCCGCAGGGCCGCTATTTCTGGCGACCGCCGAGCCTCTGAGCTGTGGGCGGCGCCGGGTTGAGGGAGGGTGTCAACTCACCGCTTCGCGTTTGAGCGGTGTGTGGTGATGGTCTTGGGTGCGGTCTTTGTGACGACACACCTGGCGATCAAGCTTGTCCATCAACTGATCAATGGCGGCGTATAAATCTTCGTGCGCGGTCTCCACAAAAATGTCGCGTCCTTTGACGTGCAGGTTCACTTCGGCTTTCTGTCGGCGGTCTTTTTCCTTTTGCTTTTCAACGCTCAGCAATACGCTCACATCGACCACTTGATCGAAGTGTCGCGTCACGCGATCCAGCTTGGTAAGCACATACTCGCGCAGCGCGGGCGTCACTTCGAGATGATGGCCACTGATCGTCAGATTCATACAGCCTCCTTTCGAGAGGATCAAAGCGAAACAGATTGCTCGCCCCACCCACCGATCACAACCCGCACGACGCAGCCTATGAGGCAAGAGGGACGGCTTCAGTGTGCACGCATGACAAAGCGGTGACAAGCCATGGGGGCTTTTCGATTCATAGTCTTGTGCAATAGGCCATGCGCGGATCAGGGCTGGCGGGGTTTGCCCTGAGCCGCGTCTTTGGCCGGTGGCCGTCGGCACCACGCGCGGATGAGGTAGAAACACGGGTTTGCCCGCTGCACCAGCAGGTTGTTGCAGCGGTGTTTTTTAGCAAGGAAATCGCTCATCATGGCCACGTATTTGGCTCCGTACCGTCAATTGGCCCGTTGGCCGCTGGGGCGCTGGCTGTTCAGCAAGGCGGTGTGCTGGAAGGCGCCCTATTTCGCGTCGATCCATCCGCACGTTGTCGATTACCTCGAGGGCTACACCGAGGTGCGGATTCCGGATCGGCGCAGCATGCACAACCATATCGGTACGGTGCATGCGATTGCGCTGTGCAATCTGGCCGAGCTGTGCGGGGCAATGACGGTGGATTCGTGCATGCCGGCGCATTTGCGCTGGATCCCCAGCGGGATGACGGTGCGCTACCTTAAAAAAGCCAGCGGCACGATCACGGGCAAGTGTTCGCTTGATGCGGCCACCGTGCGCGAGGGGCCGGTGGTGGCGCATGTTGAGGCGTTTGATCCACAGGGTACGTTGGTTTTCGTGGCCGACATCACGTTCCACGTTTCGCGCATGCCCTCTTCGTAACACCCTGCAACGGCCACCGCGCGGTGGGCTCAAGCCACGCGCCACATCGGTCGAAAACGCTGATGAGGGCATCCCCCGGGCTGCCTGTGTTGTATCTCGTTTTCGTCTCTCTTTTTCAGAGGGTTCCGGTTGCCATGGCTGTTGCTGCCTCTCACTCTGCTGTCGATGCCGTTGCGGCGCCCGCTGCGCCGGTTGTGTCTGCCCCCATGGCGGCAGTGCCCAGCGCGGGCCTGGCTCCGTTGTGGCAGGCGGCTCCGCTGTATGCCGTGGTGATGGCGCTGGCGGCGTGGGCCACGCATCAGGGAGAGATGGCGCCGTGGCGTTTGTATCTGCTGGCGGGTTTGGGCGCGGCGGGCGGGCTGGCGCTGGCGGGGTTGATGCGCAGCGGTGTGAGCATGCGCTGGCGGGATCCCGCCTTGACGCTGCCGCGCCTGCTGCTGAATGTGTCTTTTGTGGTGCTGGCTTATGCGCTGTTTGAGGCCTGGCGCGGGGTGATGCTGCCGCTGCTGTGCGTGGCGCTGGTGTTTGAGATGCAGCGGATTGAGCCCCGGCGCTTGGCGGCGGTGGCGGCAGGCTCGGTGGCTGCGCTGGTAGGGGTGTCGGCGATCACGCCGTCTCGTGAATCGTGGGCGGCGCTGGCGTTGTCGGTGGTGATGCTGCCGGCGCTGATGTGGGTGGCGCAGCATGTGCACGGGATGCGGCTGCGCCATGCCTCGCTGGGTCGCGAGCTGGCCGATGTGCGGCGGCGTTTGCACAAGAGCACCACACGCGATGCGTTAACCGAGCTCTATAACCGCACGCACATGATGACGCTGATCGAGCGCGAAGCGCGGCGGCAGCGACGCAAATCGGGCGTGTTCAGCGCGGCGTTGCTGGATATCGATGGTTTTCGGCGCCTCAACGATACGCACGGCGAGACAGTGGGCGATGCGGTGTTGCGCGATTTTTCGCGCCGTTTGCGGCGAGCCATTCGCGAGTGCGATGTGGTGGCGCGCTGGAGCGATGAAGAGTTTTTGGTGTTGATGCCCGACACGGGCCGCGCCGAGGCGATTGCCGCTCTGGGGCGCATGCGCACCAAGGTGGTTAAGCATGATTGGGGCCGCCTCGTGCCGGGGTTGAGTGTGCGGTTTTCAGCCGGCATCGTGCAGCACGGTGGCGCCGATGCATTGCCACGCACGCTTGAGCAATTGGAGCGCGCACTCGATCAAGCCAAATCACAAGGGCCGGATCGCATCGTGAGCGTGTGAGCCCATCACCCAACAACAACGCCAGACCGCACCATGCATGCCTCACTGACATCCGTACTGCCGTCGACACTCACCACGGTGCAGCCTTCAACGCTGGGGCCTGCTGAGCCGCCCCCCGAGAGGCCGGCGCTGCGCCAGCGTCTGCTGGATGCGCTGCTGGGCACCGACCCAAAGATGCGCATTGCGATTCGCCTGGGCGCGTGGCCGGCAGGGTTGTATCTGGCGTGGTGCGTGTTTCATTGGGTCGCCGTGGCGTGGGGGCTGGAAGATGCGCCCCTGGGGCAGGCGTTCATCGCTGCGCATGCGCTGGCGGCGCTGGGGTTTTATCCCCTGGTGCGCAGCGGCTATTCGAGCCGTTTTGAAGATTCGGCCCTGATGCTGCCGCAATTGATGCTGGCGGCATTGCAGGCAGCCTTGGGTTTTGTGCTGCTGCCGGCGCTGCGCACGCCGATTTTGCAGATGCTGTGCATGCTGCCGCTGGTGGGGCTGTTTGGATTGCGTCCGCACCAGACGCTGATGGCCGGGATCGGCACGGCGGGGCTGATGCTGGGCACGGGCGGTGTGCTGTGGGTGATGGCGTTGACGGGCCAGTGGCCGGCACTGGCCATGGATCCGACACACGATGTGCCGCCGTTGGTGCTGGCAGCTGCCGTGGCGCTGGCGCTGTCGGCTGTGTGTCGGCAGCATGGGCAGCTGCGCGCCGAGGTGCACGAGCAAACGCATGCGCTGGATCTCGCCAATGCGCAGCTGCGCAACGCTGCCGATACCGATCCGCTCACGGGGTTGCTCAAGCGCCAGCCGATGCTTGATCTGCTGCAGCGCGAGCACAAACGGCATGATCGCCGCCGCCGTGTTTTTTCGCTGGCCATGATCGATATTGATCATTTGCGGCAGCTCAACGATGCGCACGGACTCAAGGTGGGCGACGAGATTTTGCGCACTCTCGCGCAAGCCCTGCCCGCACTGCTGCGCAACGACGATGTGATCGCGCGCTGGAGCAGCGGCACGTTGCTGCTGCTGCTGCCCGATACGCCGGCCAGCGAGGGCCTGGTGAGCGTTGAGCGGCTGCGTCGGCAAATCGTGGGCTTAACGTTGTCGCCCAGCCAGCCGCAGTTGCGCCCCACTGTGAGCATCGGCGTGGCGGCACATCGAGCACACGACACGCTGGCGCACACGCTAGAGCGCGCCGAGCGGGCGCTGCAAGTGGCGCAAGACGGCGGACGCAACCGCTGCATGGCGGCATCGGCCTGAGGCAAGAGCGCAGCGCTGCCAGACAATTCAGCCCATTGAGCCGACAAACCACGCCCCCTTGTTTTTTGTGCAGCAGCGCATGTCCACCGTTTTTGATCATCTACCGCGCCGCACCGGCCACGCACTGATCGAGCGGCTGCTGGGCCCCGACCCCCGGCAGCACGAGGGCATCCGGCGTTTTGCGCGATTGATGTTGATCGACGCCATCGGCCTGGGCTTGCTGCTGTTGTGCTACGCCGCCGATTGGGTGCCGCTGTCGCGGGCCGTGTGGCTGCTGCTCTACATTCCCACGGGCTGGGTGATGTTTTATGGCCTGATGCGCAGCGGTTGGTCGGCGCGGCTGCGCGATCCCTCGCTCGACACGCCCATCACCGCCTTTGCGATGGGCTCGGCGCTGATCCTCTATGCCACGGTCGATTCGGTGCGTGCGGTAGCGCTGCAAATCGTGTGTCTGGTGCTGGTGCTGCACATCGACCGCCTGCCTTTGCGGCAGGCCATGCTGGTGACCTTTGGCAGCATCGGCGGCCTGATCGCCATCCTGGCCAGCAAGATGGTGTTCTTTTCGCAGGGGCTGCACACTCCCACCGAGATCTTCAATCTGGTGCTGGCTGTGCTGCTGATGCCGATTGCCGTGCTGCTCATCTTTGAGGCGCACCGGGTATCGCGCCGCGCCCTGCAGTGCAGCGATGAGCTGCAAGCCTCGATCGAGCAGTTGCGCAGCATCTCGCTGCACGACACCCGCACTGGCATGCCCAATGCGCAACACATCGGGCAATTGATTCGCCAAGAGATCAAGCGCCTGGGCCGCCACGGGCAGCCGTTTTCTTTGTGTTTGTTGGATATCGATATCGCTGCGCCCGCCGATGCCTCCGCCACGCTGGCTGATGCGGTGCGCCAGCAGGTGCTGCACCTGCTCAAGCCACACATCCACGACGCCGACACCCTGGCGCTGTGGGCGCCACAACAACTGCTGTTGCTGATGCCGGCCACCACGCTGGCTGCGGCACAACGGCCCATCGAAAAACTGCGCCAGCGCGTGCGCCGCCACGCATGGCAAGAGCTGGCGCCAGCCCTGAGCGTCACCCTCTCGGCCGGCAGCACCGAGTGCCTGTTCACCGACACACTCGACAGCGCCCTCACCCGCCTCGATCGCGCCCTGCAGCGCGCCCGGCAACGCGGCGTCGATCAGCATGCCCGCGATCCCGACATCTCTGCCGATGCATTGGTGGATGAGGCCAGCGGCGCGCTCACGCCCTGGCATCTCACCGAGCACCAAACCGCATCCCCCTTGGGCATCTCGCCTGCGACGCGGCCCGTGGGGTCGCGCACCCGCCCGGTGATGCGCGTGAGCACCTTGCCCCGCCACCCGCTGGCGCTGGCCCAGCGCGAGCACTACAGCGCCGGGTTTGCCATGCTGCAGCAGGCACTCGCCTCGCTCATCATGAGCAACAACGCCGCCATCCGCGAACGGCTGCGGCTGCTGTTTGCCGGTGCGGGTGTCTACATCATCTGGATCGCGTTGATGCTGGGCTACGCGCTGCCGCACGGCATGATCAGCCGCACCACGGCCCACATCGTTGCGCTCTACGATCTGCTGGGCATGGTTTTTTTCTACGTGCTGCAGCGCGGCGCATGGTCTTTGCGCTGGGGGCAATCGCAACTCGCCTTGCCGCAAATCCTCTACGGCTGCGTGGCCTGCGCCATCTGCGTGGTGGGCGCCCCCGAGATGCGTCCCCAGGCCCTGCAAGTGATGAGCTTCATCCAGCTCTTCGGCATGGCCACGCTCACGCCTACGCACATCCGCACACTCACCGTGTCGACGATCGCACTGCAGATACTGTGCGCCGTGTTCTTGATCAACGGCGCGAGCGATTCGCACCAACTCGTGCTTGATGCGCTGGTGCTGGCCACCTCAAGCTACGTGGTGTGGTACATCGGCGAGCAATCGCAGCGCTTTGGCAAGCTGCGCGAACAGGTGGCACGCGAGCAAGGCAGCCTGAGCGATGAGCTCGAGCACGAACGCGCCGTGCAATCGCACGACGATGCCACCGGGCTGTTCAACCGACAGCACCTCACCGCGCAACTTGAGCGCGAGCGCGCGCGCCAATCGCGTCTGCCCCAAGGTTTTTGCGTGGCCTTGATCGGCCTCGATTACTACGCCCGCGCCAACGCCCGCTACGCCCCGGCGGACGACCCCGCCCTGCTGCGGCACTTCAAGCAGGTGGCGCAGAGCGTGCTGCGTGAAACCGATCTGCTCGGGCGCTGGACGCCCCGCGAATGCCTGGCCCTGTTGCCCGACACCCCCACCGGCGCGCGCGGCGTGCGTTGCCTTGAGCGGCTGCGCGAACAACTGGCCGAACAAGCCCCCGAGGGCTGCCCGCCCGAAGACCGGCTCGTGCTCTCATGCGGCATTGCCGATCACATCCCTGGCGAAACCATCGAACAAATTCTTGAGCGCGCGGCACAAGCGCTGCACACCGCGCGCGCCAGCGGCTACAACCGCTGCGTGCTGGCCGATTGAGCGCCCCAGCCTCAATTGCCCTTGGCCACCCACAACAGCGGTGCATTGCGCATATACCAGCCGATCAAGCGCCACGGCCAGCTCGGCACACACGCCTGAGCCGGCTCGCGCTCAATAGCCGCCACCATGGCGCGACAACCGGTTTCGGTGTCGACCATGAACGGCGTCTTTTTAACCTTGGCGTTGATCTCGCTGCGGATATAGCCCGGGTAAATCGTTGTCACCGCAATCGGCAACTTCTTCTTGAGACACTCGGCGCGCAGCCCCTCGCTCAACGCCGCCAGCCCAGCCTTGGTGGCGGCATAAACCGTCACGTTGCCCGGCAGACCGCGCATCGCGCTCATCGACGAAATCGTCACCAGATGCCCGCGGCCATGTTTGCGAAAAATCTCCATCGCCGCTTCGCACTGCGCCAGCGCCGCCACAAAATTGGTTTGCGCCGTCTGCACATTGGCCTTGAAGAAAAACCCCGTGCCCAACGGCTGCCCCTTGCCCATGCCGGCGTTGACGATGATGCGATCGAGGCCGCCGAACTCTTGATCAAAAGCGCGAAACACCTCAAACACCTGCTCGTGATCGTTCACATCGAGCGCGCGCACGCTCACGCTGATATCGGGATGCTGCCGCAGCAGCTCGGCGCGCAGTGCCTCCAGCCGATCGGTGCGGCGCGCACACAGCGCCAAATGCCGCCCCTGCCGGGCAAACTCGCGCGCCATGCCCTCACCCAAGCCCGAACTCGCGCCGGTGATGAGAATGGTTTTGCGCAGCGTGGCCATGATGGTGTCTCCTCGGGATGCTCGTTATGGTGTGTGGGGGAGTTAAAGCGAACTCAGCGGTAGGTGAGCAAGCCCGGTGCGCCGCTTTCGAGATGGCCGTGCTCGTTGATCGACACCAGCCGCAGCCCATCGCGGCCTGTGGCGATCTTGGTGATGCCCGCGTTGGCCAGCGACCAATTGATCGCAAACGCCTGCAGATCGCTCAAACCCAGCAACTGCGCGCACGCCACCCCGATAAAACCGCCCGAGGTGAACACCAGCGTCGTGCCCTTGGGTGAGGTGGCCGCAGCCAGATCGTTCAGGGCCGCCACACAGCGCTGCTTAAAACCCAGCCACGGCTCGGCGTAATCCGCCTCATGCCCACCCTCAACCCACCGCGCCACAGCGCCCTTGAAAAACACCTGAAATGCGCGGCGTGGATCGCCCGTTGCAGCCAGATCCGCCATCATCGCCAACTTGTCGGCGTAGCGCGGCTCGGCCACACGAATCACCTCTTCGTGATCAAACTCGTTCACGCCTGCGTGCAACTGCAGCGGCAGCGGCAGCGCCGCGCGGTCGGCCTCGGGCTCATCAAACGCGGCCAGGCATCCGCGCGCGGTGTCGAGATGCCGCTGCATCGTCCCACTGATCACCACATCGGGCGCCACCCCTCGCGCCTTGAGCGCCTGCCCCAGCACCTGAGCCTGCGTGCGCCCGGTAGGCGAGAGCTCATCGTAGTTGAGGCTGCCAAACGAGGCCTGCCCATGCCGCAGCAAATAAATTGCACCCATGCGTGTTGCATCCTCACCGCTTGGCCCGGCCGATGATGCCCCGGCAGCGCCAATCGAAGTAATTCACCATGATCCAAAAATGTTTGAACGCCGGGTTGCGTGTTTGCCGGTGGTGGTAGCGGTAATACACCTGCTGCGCGATCACCGCCAGCCGAAACAGCCCATACACCTCGTAAAACGCAAAATCATCTGCGCTCACCCGCCGCCCCAACCCGCTGCGATCGAGGTAATACGCCACCACCTCGCGGCGCGTGAGCATGCCCGGCAAATGCGTGGGCTGGCGCCGCGTGGCCTGCATCAGCCGGTTATCGTCGGCCTGCACCCAATACGCCAGCGCATTGCCCAGATCCATCAACGGATCGCCCAGCGTGGCCATCTCCCAATCGAGCACCCCGATCACGCGCGTCGGATCGTCGGGCGCAAGCACCACGTTGTCAAAACGCCAATCATTGTGGATCACGCATGTGGCCACGTCGGCCGGGGCGCGCTCGTGCAACCACGCGCGCACGCCACGAAAACTCGGCACATTCCAGGTGCGCGCCTGCTCGTAACGATCGCTCCAGCCCTCGATCTGGCGCCGGCAATATCCGGCCCCCTTGCCCAGCCCCTGCAAGCCCGCCGCCCGCACATCCACCCCATGCAGCTCGATCAACTTGTCGAGCACCTGGGTGCACAGCCGCCGCGTGGTGGCGGCATCAAGCGCCAAAGCGCGCGGCAAGTTTTTGCGCGCGATGATGCCCTCGATGCGCTCCATCACATAAAACTCACAACCCAACACCGCCTCATCGCTGCACAGCCCCACCATGCGCGGCACCACCGGATACACCGGCCCCAGCGCCGATTGCACCCGAAACTCGCGTCCCATATCGTGCGCCGATTTGGCTTTGGTGCCGGCAGGCGGTCGACGCAAAATGAAATCCGTCGAGCCCCCTTCGCGATCTGCCGCGTATTGCAGGCGATACGTCCAGTTCGACACCCCGCCCGCATATTGCGTGATCGTCGGCACGCCCTGCAAGCCAGGCCGCTGCTGCTTCATCCACGCATCGACCGCCGCCGCATCCAGCGCCTCGCCCGGACGCACCGCCCCGGCCACATCGATCACCCCCTTGTGCTCGCTGCCGCCGTTGTCGTCGCTGTTGTTACTGTTGCTGCTCACTTGAAATACCCGTGCTTCATCAGCTCGATGCGCGCAATCAAACCCTTGTGCACCTCATCGGGCCCATCGGCAATGCGCAAAGCCCGTGCCTGCATGAAATACGCCGTCAACGGCGTATCGCGCGACACCCCCGCCCCACCGTGAATCTGCATCGCCATATCCACCACCTGCTGCAGCATATTGGGCGCGGCCACCTTGATCGCCGAGATTTCGGTCATCGCCCCCATCGAGCCGGCCTGATCGATCTTCCAGGCTGCGTAGAGCGTGAGCAGCCGCGCCTGATCGATAGCGATACGCGCCTCGGCCACCCGCTCGCGGTTGCCCCCCAGATTGAGCAGCGGCTTTTTAAATGCCGTGCGGCTCATGCCACGCTCGATCATCAACGTCAGCGCGTGCTCGGCGGCGCCAATGCAGCGCATGCAATGATGAATGCGCCCCGGCCCCAACCGCCCCTGCGCAATCTCAAAACCCATGCCTGGCCCGCTGATGAAGTGATCCACCGGCACCCGCACGTTTTCGAAACGCACCTCGCCGTGTCCGTGCGGCTCATCCATCTCGCCAAACACCGGCACCATGCGCTCAATCGTGATGCCGGGCGCATCAAGCGGCACCAACACCATTGAATGCTGATGATGCCGATCCAGCTCAGGGTTGGGCGTGTGCGCCATAAAGATCGCCACCTTCGCACGAGGGTCGCCCAGGCCACTGCTCCACCACTTGCGCCCATTGAGCACGATCTCATCGCCATCCACAATCGCCGTGGCTTGCATATTGGTGGCATCCGACGAAGCCACATCGGGCTCTGTCATGCAAAACACCGAGCGAATATCGCCCGCCAGCAAGGGCTGCAGCCAGCGCTCTTTTTGCGCCTCGCTGCCGTATTTCCAGAGCACCTCCATGTTGCCGCTGTCGGGGGCGTTGCAGTTAAACACCTCGGGCGCCATGATGCTCTTGCCCATCTCTTCGGCGCTAAGCGCGTATTCGAGCGTGCTCAGCCCCGGGCCATGGGCGGAATCCGGCAAAAACAGATTCCACAGCCCCTGCGTGCGCGCCTTTTCTTTGAGCGCCTCAACACGCGGGGGCACACGCCACTGCAGCCAATCACCACCATGATTGGCGGCCAGAATTTCGTTCCAGTGCGCCTGCTCAACGGGCGCGATGTGCTCCAGGATGAATTCACGCACCCGCTGCGCATACTCTTTGGCGCGGGCGCTTGGCTCGAATTGCATGCAGATCTCCGTGGCTTCAACGTGATGAGCCCGCATCCTAGCCAGCCCCGATCATGCAGACAAATGATGAATTCTGATCAGCGCCTATTCGCACCCTTCATAACCTGAGCCGCCCCCTGCTGCATCAGATCACGCAACCAGCGATGCGCCGGATCCTCATCGCGATCCGCATGCCAATACATCATGATCTCGAGCGCCGGCACCTCAAACGGCAGCGCATACACCGCCAGCGGCATCACGCGCGCCAGCGCCTGCGCATACGTGCGTGGCATCGTCAGCAAAGCATCGGTCTGCGCCACCACCTGAGCCGCCGCAAAATAATGCTGGCAACGCAGCATCACGCGGCGCTCCGTGCCTTGCGCCGCCAACAGCCGATCCAGCGGATCTCCCGCCTCGCTACCCAGCGTCACCACCACATGCGGCGCCCGCAAATACGCCGGCAAACTCGGCCGCCGCGCCGCACGCGTGCCCGCCTCTTTGCGCAACACCACGGCCAGTGTTTCTTCGGCCAGCTTGGCCGAGCGGATACGCGGGCCCAGGCGCGTCTTGCGCTCAATCGCCACATCGAGCAGCCCGCTCGCCAACTCTTGCTCCAGCCGCTCACGCGGCACACGTCGGCTGGTGATGGCCACCCCGGGGGCTGCCTGCTGCAAATGCTGCATCAGCGCCGGAAACGTGATCGCCTCCATCACATCCCGCACCCCGAGGCGAAACGTCATCTCAAGCTGCTGCGGCTCAAAAGTGCGTGCGCCATGCACCACCGCCGCTAGCCCCCTCAAATGCGCCTGCACATCGCCAATCACCCGGCGCGTCAACTCGGTGGGCACCATACGATTACCCTGGCGCACAAACAACTCATCGCCCAACGCCTCGCGCAAACGGCGCAGCGCGTGGCTCACAGCCGGTTGGCTCACATGCAGCGCCCGTGCCGCACCCGAAATGCCACCTTGCGTCACGATGGCATCAAGCACCCGAAACAGATTCAGATCCAATCGGCTGGCCGCAGCCATCGGCACCGTCGACGCCACGGCCCGCCGCCTCAGCCCTTGCGACGCTGCTTCACCGCTTCCGACAGCACCTGCAGCACCGTCAACGAATCCTCCCAGCCGATACAGGCATCGGTGATGCTCTTGCCGTATTCAAGCGCACAGGGATCATCCTTGCCCGGCGTGAACTTCTGCGCACCCGCGCTCAGGTGGCTCTCAACCATCACACCAAACACACTCGTCGAGCCCCCAGACACCTGCGCTGCGATATCACGCGCCACATCCACCTGACGCTCATGCTGCTTGCTCGAGTTGGCGTGCGAAAAATCCACCATCAAACTCGGATGCAGCTTGGCCGCATCGAGATCCTTGCACGCTGCAGCCACGCTTGCCGCATCGTAATTAGGCGCCTTGCCTCCGCGCAAAATCACATGGCAATCCTTGTTGCCCTTCGTTTCGACAATCGCCACCTGCCCGTTTTTATGCACCGACAAAAAGTGGTGCGGACGCGCCGCCGCCTGAATCGCATCGGTGGCAATCTTGATATTGCCGTCGGTGCCATTCTTAAAGCCAATGGGCGCCGACAAGCCCGACGCCAGCTCACGATGCACCTGGCTCTCGGTGGTGCGAGCGCCGATCGCGCCCCACGAGATCAAATCGCCGATGTATTGCGGCGACACCACATCGAGAAACTCGCTGGCTGCCGGCACGCCCTGACGGTTGATCTCGAGCAGCAACTGCCGCGCGATCCGCAACCCCTCATCAATGCGATAGCTCTCATCGAGATACGGATCGTTGATCAACCCCTTCCAGCCCACCGTGGTGCGCGGTTTCTCAAAATACACCCGCATCACGATTTCGAGCGTGCCCTTGAAGGCCTCGCGTTCGGCCTTCAAGCGCCGCGCGTAATCCAGCGCAGCGGCTGGATCATGAATCGAGCACGGCCCGATCACCACCAGCAGGCGATCATCCTTGCCGCTCATGATCTTGCGGATGCGGTCGCGCGTATCCGACACAAGCACCTCAACGTCCGTGCCGCGGATCGGGAAAAAACGAATCAGAGCCTCGGGGGGCGGCAGCGGTGTCACGTTGCGGATCCGTTGATCGTCGGTGGATGAGGTTTTATCGCCGGGGGTGCGATCCTCGGCGGAGTTGGCCTTTGCGTTCATCTTGGGGTTCTCCGAAATGGCACAAAAAAACCGCCGGGGGCTAACCCGGCGGTTTGTTGGATATCGTCGGCGCTGAGATTACGAATCTGCGCGCTGGCCGCTCCAACCGCCGGGGCGGTGTGAGAACCAGTAATACGCAAAAAAGAAGCGATCAGCCCACATGGGTGGCACTGTAACACGTTTGCTGCTGCGGCGCGCAGCATCACTGCGTGTCGCACCTACCACAAACAACACGACCGACACGCCAGTTGCCCAGCGGTCGGTCGTGCGGTGATGAGCGTCACGCGCCTTGATCAAATCAAACCAGGCGCGATTTCTCGATCAGGCGGGTCACCACCCAGGACTTGGTCTTGGACAGCGGACGCGACTCGGCGATCTCAACCGTATCGCCCATCTTGAACTCACCGTTCTCATCGTGAGCGTGATACTTGCGCGAACGTGCAACGATCTTGCCGTAGAGCTCATGCTTGGCACGGCGCTCAACCAACACGGTCACGGTCTTGCTGCGCTTGTCGCTCACCACCTTGCCCACGAGGGTTCGAACAACCTTCTGGCGGGTTTGCGTTTCTTGAGTCGTCATTGGGCGGCTCCTTCTTTCTTCTGCGCCAGGACGGTTTTGGCGCGTGCGATATCGCGGCGGGCGCTACGCAGGGCTGTCGTATTGGTCAGCTGCTGGGTCGCCTTTTGCATACGCAACGCAAAGTGAGCCTTGAGCAGTTCGTTGACTTCTTTTTCAAGCGCAGCAACGTCTTTGCCACGCAGTTCAGAAGCCTTCTTTGCAGACGCGATGGTCATGTGCATCTCCTAAAGCATCAAGCGCCGATCTGACGCGCGACAAACGTCGTGCGCAGTGGCAGCTTGGCCGAAGCCAGTTGAAAGGCTTCACGAGCGAGTTCCTCTGGAACACCATGGATCTCATACAGCACCTTGCCGGGCTGGATTTCGGCCACGTAGTACTCCGGATTACCCTTACCGTTACCCATGCGAACCTCGGCAGGCTTCTTCGAAATGGGTTTGTCAGGGAAGATGCGGATCCAGATCCGACCGCCACGCTTAACGTGACGCGAAATTGCACGACGTGCAGCTTCGATCTGCCGGGCGGTGATACGACCGCGCTCGGTGGCCTTCAAACCGAAATCGCCAAACGCCACGGTGGCACCGCGCGTAGCAAGCCCGGTGTTGCGGCCCTTGTGCTCCTTGCGGAACTTGCGACGAGAGGGTTGCAACATGATTATTCTCCTTTGGCCTCGCCGGCAGCCGGCGTAGCGACCTTACGCACACGCTTGACTGCCGCCTTAGGCGCATCGCCAGCAGCAGCCTCAGCAGGCTTGTCGCTGCCATCAACCGGCGCACCCCGCCCACCACGCGGCGGGCGACGATCTCCCGAAGGACGATCACTGCGCGGGCCACGACGGCCGCGACGATCCTCCTCGGGGCGCTCATCCTTGATCACCGGAGCCTCACCCGAGGCCAGGCGATCACCCTTGTAGACCCACACCTTGACACCGATGATGCCGTAGGTGGTCTTGGCTTCGGACGTGCCGTAATCAATATCAGCCTTGAGGGTATGCAGGGGCACACGGCCCTCGCGGTACCACTCAGTGCGAGCGATTTCGATACCGTTCAGACGGCCCGCCGACATGATCTTGATACCTTGAGCGCCCAAACGCATGGCGTTTTGCATCGCGCGCTTCATGGCACGGCGGAACATGATGCGCTTTTCAAGCTGCTGCGTGATCGAATCGGCGATCAGCTGAGCATCGATCTCCGGCTTACGCACCTCTTCGATATTGACCGCAACGGGTACACCCAGGCGCTTGGTGAGCTCAGCCTTCAGGTTTTCGATGTCTTCGCCTTTTTTGCCAATCACCACGCCCGGGCGTGCCGAATAAATGGTGATGCGGGCATTCTTGGCTGGACGTTCGATCAGGATGCGTGACACAGCCGCATTCTTGAGCTTCTTTTTCAGAAACTCACGAACATCAAGATCTTCAGCCAGCATCTGGCTGAATTGACGATTCGATGCATACCAGCGCGACGACCAATTGCGCGTAACGGCCAAACGGAAGCCGGTCGGATGGATTTTTTGTCCCATAGTCTTCTCAGCCTCAGTTTCCGACGGTCACGTAGATGTGAGCGGTAGGCTTGCTGATGCGATTGCCGCGGCCCTTGGCGCGCGCCGAGAAACGCTTCAGCGTGGTGCCTTGCTCAACGTAGATCGACTTAACCTTGAGCTCATCGATGTCAGCGCCATCGTTGTGCTCTGCATTGGCAATCGCCGATTCGAGCGCCTTCTTAATGATGCCGGCGGCCTTCTTCGGGGTGAACGTCAGGATATTCAGAGCCTGATCGACCTTCTTGCCACGAATCATGTCCGCAACCAGACGACCCTTGTCTGCCGACAGCCGAACGCCGCGAACAACGGAGCGTGTTTCAATAGACATTGTCGCGCTCCTTATTTCTTGGCTTTCTTATCGCCGGGGTGACCCTTGAACGTGCGGGTCAGGGCGAACTCGCCGAGCTTGTGGCCAACCATTTGATCGGTCACATACACCGGCACGTGCTGCTTGCCGTTATGCACGGCAATGGTCAAGCCGATGAACTCGGGCAGAATGGTCGAGCGACGCGACCAAGTCTTGACAGGCTTCTTGTCCTTGGTGGACGACGCCTTCTCAACCTTAGCCATCAGGTGGTGATCCACGAAGGGACCTTTTTTCAGAGAACGAGCCATTTCAGCCTACCCCTTACTTTTTGCGACGCGAGACGATGAACGTCTGCGTGCGCTTGTTGTTGCGGGTACGGTAGCCCTTCGTCATGGTGTTCCATGGCGACACAGGAACCTGACCTTCACCCGTACGGCCCTCACCACCACCGTGCGGGTGGTCAACCGGGTTCATGGCGACACCGCGAACGGTCGGACGGATGCCCTTCCAGCGGATGGCGCCGGCCTTGCCGTACTGACGCAGGCTGTGCTCTTCGTTGCTCACCTCGCCAATGGTGGCGCGGCAGTCGATATGCACCTTGCGCACCTCACCTGAACGCAGACGAACCTGGGCGTAGGTACCTTCACGCGCCATCAGCGTCACCGATGTGCCGGCAGAGCGAGCAATTTGAGCCCCCTTGCCGGGCAGCAACTCCACGCAGTGAATGGTCGAGCCGACAGGAATATTGCGAATGGGTAGCGTGTTGCCCGCCTTGATCGGTGCCTCAGCGCCGCTCAGGATCGTGGCGCCAACATCAAGGCCACGAGGCGCGATGATGTAGCGACGCTCACCATCGGCATAACACACCAAAGCGATGTGCGCCGTGCGGTTGGGATCGTACTCAATGCGCTCAACCTTGGCCGGAATGCCATCTTTGTTGCGCTTGAAGTCGACCACGCGATAGTGGTGCTTGTGACCACCGCCCTTGTGGCGCATCGTGATGTGACCGTTGTTGT
>CAZUCW010000033.1:0-23128 GCA_964618825.1 uncultured Aquabacterium sp. | reverse complement strand
CGTAGGTGATGGTGCCGGGCGCAGCCTTCTTTGGATCAGTGGCACCCATCAGATCGCGGTTTTTGGCAATTGCGCCTTCGCCCTCAAGCGCTTGCACCATCACCGGGCCCGAGATCATGAACTCAACGAGCGCATTGAAGAAAGGACGCTCTTTGTGCACGGCGTAGAACTGCTCGGCCTCTTGGCGCGAGAGTTGCACCAGCTTGGCAGCAACGATCTTCAGGCCGGCGCCTTCGAAGCGTGCATAGATTTGGCCGATGACGTTTTTGGCAACGGCATCGGGTTTGATGATCGACAAAGTGCGCTCAATCGCCATGATTTTTTCTCCTGAATCAGTCACTTAATGTGAAACCGGCCATTGTAGCCGGTGAATATTTCATCCTCGCGTTCAACGCCCACCAAAGCCGCCACGGCCACCGCCGCGTTTATTGCCTCGCGGCCCGTTCGCCTTGCTGAAAAAAGCATCGGCGCCGATATAACCCACCGAGGTTTGCATTGGATCGGGTTGGCGTGGGCCGTTACCTTTTTTGGGGCCGCTCGGGTAATCGTGCGACGGCTGTCCAAAACCACGGCTGATGCGTTGCGAGCCCGAAGCAAAACGGCGATCGAACGTCTGCTCAAGCGGATTGGGGATGTGCAACGGGTCTTCGTGCATATCCGAACCCTCGTAGCGCTGCCCCCCAGGAGCATGGCCGCGACGCTGCTGCTTGTTGTTGTCCTTCGGCCCGCGCTGGCCCTGTTGCGCCTGTTGCTGGCCACCGTGTTTATGGCCCTGCTGCCCAAACGGGCCCTGCTTTGAGCCCCCCTGCTTGCCTTGGCCCTGCCCCTGTTGCCCGCCACCTGAACGTTGCTGCCCCTGGCCCTTGCCCTGCTGAGGATGGCGCTGGCCCTGATTGTTGCCTCCGCCGGCCAGTTGCCGAATCAGCCGCACATCGCGCTCATCAAGCTCGACCCACGCGCCACGCTTGAGCCCACGCGGCAGCACCACGCAGCCATAGCGCACACGAATCAGACGACTCACAGCCAGCCCAGCAGCCTCAAACAGCTTGCGCACCTCGCGGTTGCGCCCTTCGGTGATCACCACGCGATACCAGCGATTGGCGCCCTCGCCACCACCGTCTTCGATCGATTTGAAGCTGGCGGTCTGGCCATCAATCTGCACCCCTTCGAGCAGCAGCGCACGCGCGGTTTCGTCGAGCGCCCCCAGCACGCGAACGGCATATTCACGCTCAACACCAAAGCGCGGATGCATGAGTTGATTGGCCAATTCACCCGAGCTGGTAAACAACAGCAACCCTTCGGTGTTGATATCGAGCCGTCCCACCGATTGCCACTTGCCCTGAAACAGCTTGGGCAAACGGCGAAACACCGTGGGCCGATGCTGCGGATCATCGTGCGTCACAACTTCGCCCACCGGCTTGTGATACGCCAGCACGCGCGGCGGCGGCGGCGAGATCCGCACCTTGATGAGCTTGCCTTCAACACGCACCTGATCACCAAACGAAATGCGCTGGCCCACATGCGCTGGCTCGTCGTTAACGGTAACGCGGCCATCCAGAATCATCTGCTCGAGATCGCGGCGCGAGCCCACGCCGGCTTGTGCCAGCACCTTGTGCAGCTTAGGCGCATCGGGCTCGGGGCTCAGCACGCGCTTGTGTTGCGCAGCGTCGGCCAATGCAGCGGCTTCGTGCTCGATGCTGGGCTTGGCTTGGGCAGCGGCCTCAGGCGACACGGTAGATTCAGCGTGTTCTGTGTTGATGGTGTTTTCGGTGTTTGTAGCGCCCCCTGTGGATTCGGGCACGCCCACCTCAGGGGCAGACTCGACAACCGCCGGTTCGGCATCAAAGGCGCCGGTGATCAGTTCATCGAAAACCTCTTGCACGCGCGCGCCCAGCTCAGGGCGTGCACCAGCCGAAGCGCCAGCCGAGGCGACATCGCCTTCGGCATCACGCCGTCCGCGCTGACGATCACGCCCACGCCCCCGGCGGCCTCCGCGATGCGAGCCGCTTTCGCCGGCCTCAGCGCCATCGCCCGACGCACCCACCTCTTGAGGCCCGGGCTGATCGCCCAGCTCAACCGATGAAGCCCCCACCGCTGCAGGCTGCATCGCCTGCGGCATAACCTGAGATACCTCAGGGGCAAACACAGGTGTGGATGCGGGTTCAGGTGCGGGTGCGGGCGGGATTGCTGCGTTTGCTTCGGGCGTCACCGATGCGGATGCCTCAGCAGCGATTTTTTTGCGCGGCGCGCGCGGGCGGCGTACGGGTGCCGTCGGTGCAGCCTCATTGGCAGGCGCGTCCACAGTAGCGGGCAGAGGCAGATCAGGGGTTGAATCGTTGGCGTCGTTCATGTGCAATATCTCAAGCCTGAGGTTGCGCAGGCGGCTCGGTGTCGTCGCCGCCTGTGTGAGAAGGGTTGTGAAGCGGCTCTTGATCGGCAAGTACCGCAGCGTCGGTGGTTTCTTGGGTTGTTTGGGTTATTTCGGACAGTTCGGACGGCACCACCGGCGCATGGCCTTCGCCGGCATCATTGGGCGTGCCCTCGGGCGCACCATCGAGCACGCCATCAAGCAAAGAAGCCTGTTGCTGCTGTTGAGGATCGGCTTGGGCAAGTGGCAGTGCTGCAGCCGCTGTTTGGGCAAATGAACCATCAAGCGCAGGCAATTGGGCCAGCGAGCTCAAACCCATGTCGTCGAGAAAGTGTCGGGTGGTGGCAAACAGCGCCGGACGCCCGGGCGCGTCGCGGTGCCCGATCACATCCACCCAACCACGGTCTTCGAGCTGCTTGATGATCTGGCTGCTCACCGTAACACCGCGAATGTCTTCAATATCGCCCCGCGTTACGGGCTGGCGGTAGGCAATGATGGCCAGAGTTTCGAGTGTGGCGCGCGAATACTTGGGCGGCTTTTCGGGGTTGAGCCGATCCAGGTAGGCCTGAAACTCAGGGCGACTCTGAAAACGCCACCCCGTTGAGAGCTCGCGCAACTGCACACCGCGCCCGGACCAATCCGCCGCAATCTGATCGAGCAGCCCGCGCACGGCTTCGTGGTTGAGCTGATCGGCAAACAGGGCACGCATCTCGCGCACCGCCATGGGTTGATGGGCACATAACAGTGCCGTTTCGAGAATGCGCCGGGCATCCTCAGTGTTCGTGAAATCCATCTCGATGATCGACCCCCTGTGGGGCTCGGGGATGAACGGGCTTTGTTTGTGCCGAGGCATCTTCGGTGCCGAAACCATCGGCTGCCGGATGCACCAACTCTACGGGGTATTGCCTCAAACCCCTTGCCGGCAAGGCGCAAGCCCTCGGCGTTGTGATTCAGCGATCTGTTTTGGGATCACCCACGGGCCGCTCTCAAGGCCATCTCAGGCGATGGCCGGGGGTGCCGGCGGCTCGATCAGCCACCCAAAAAACCGGGGGATGGGCGCGATTGTAGCCAGATTCGCAGCGCGATCGACATCTCTTTCAGGGATGCGTTCCATCAACCTCGGCAGCAGGGATGGCAACGTCGCCAAACACCTGCCGCCACGCCACCGCCCAATCCTCGGGCGGCTCGGCCTGAAAACGCATGGCCTGGCCCGACACAGGATGCGCGAACGCCAACTGCACCGCGTGCAGCGCCTGCCGGTTCAAACCGGCACAGCAGCGTCCACCATACAACTCGTCGGCCAGCAAAGGGTGGCCCAACGAAGCCATATGCACGCGAATCTGGTGCGTGCGCCCGGTGTGCAGCACGCAGCGCACCCCACTGGCCAACACGGGCGCCGTATCGGTTGTAACAGCCAAGCGATACACATCGGTCTGCGCCGCACGGCCCGAGGCCACCACCGCCATTTTGATGCGCGACACCGGATCGCGACCCACGGGGGCATCGACGTGATAGGCCCGGCGCCCCAACACACCGTGGCAAATCGCAAGGTATTGGCGATGCACCTCGTGCGCAGCAATCGCCCGTGTAAGCGCTGTCACAGCCACCAGCGATTTGCCTACCACCATCAGCCCGCTGGTGTCTTTGTCCAGACGATGCACGATGCCCGCGCGGGCCAGCGACGCCGCGCCGGCATGGTGCGCCAGCAGGCCATTGAGCAGCGTTCCCGACCAATGGCCCGCCGCCGGATGCACCACCAACCCGGCAGGCTTATCGACCACCAGCAGATGCTCATCTTCAAACACGATGCGCAGCGCGATGGGCTCGGGGCGAAAGGCGCGGCTCTCGGGCGTGGGCACCAGCTCGATCCGCACCACCTGCCCGGCGGTGACTTTTTTAGAGCACACCGCCACGGGGCGCGCGTTAACCGTGGCGTAGCCCGCTTCGATCAACCCCTGCAGATAGTTGCGCGAAAACTCGGGCGCCAGATCGGCCACAAACTGATCGATGCGCCGACCGTGCTGATTGGCGCCCACTGTGGCGCTGCGCGATTCGTGCTCGACCGCCGCCATTTCACACTCATCGGCCACGGCGATATCGTCCGCACCGAGGCGCTGAGCATCGGGCGCAGTGTCAGAAGCAAAAGAGGTCTGGCCCATATACTGTGCGATCACGATCCAGGCGCAGCGTTGGCGCTGCAATGCGAGATGAACAAGCTGAACAAGCGAATGAACCCAGAGATTTTGAAGCCCGGCCAGCGCGCCTTTGCCGCCATGCTGGTGCTCGCTGCGGCAACCCTCAGCGGCTGTGGCACTTCGCCGAAAGATGATCCCGACGCCAAACTGACGCCTGAAAAATTGTACGCAGAGGCCAAAGAAGAGGCCGCTGAGGGCAACTACGAGACGGCCATCAAGCGTCTCGAAAAGCTCGAAGGCCGCGCCGCCGGCACCGTGCTGGCGCAGCAGGCCGAGTTGGATATGGCCTATGCCTATTACAAAACTGGCGAGAAAGCGCAGGCGCTGGCCAAGCTCGAACGCTTTATGCGGCTGCACCCCACCAGCCCGGCACTCGATTACGCCTACTACCTGCAAGGGTTGGTGAACTTCAACGACGATCTGGGCCTCTTTGGCCGCATCTCGCGCCAGGATCACTCAGAGCGCGATCAGCAGGCCGCCCGCGATGCTTACGAATCGTTCCGCCAGCTGTCAACACGCTTTCCGCAATCGAGCTATGCGCCCGATGCCCGCGAGCGCATGAACTACATCGTGAACCTGCTCGCTCGCTACGAGGTGCATGTGGCGCGCTACTACTACCGCCGGGGTGGCTATTTGGCCGCAGCCAATCGGGCGCAGAGCGCGGTGCAAGAGTTCCGCTCATCGCCTGCCATCGAAGAGGCGTTGTTCATCATGGCACGCAGCTACGACAAACTCGGCCTGATCAATTTGCGCGATGACGCCACACGCGTGCTGGCCCAAAACTTTCCGGCCAGCAAATACCTCGACGGCAAAGAGCAGCTTGCCGACAAGCCTTGGTGGGCTCTGTGGTGATCTGATCGATCAGCGCTTGCTGGCTGCCACCGGCTGAATCGCCTGGCGATCACGCTCGCCGCCGGTGGGATCGATGCACACAAAGGCACCTCGGCCATCTTCGATGCCATAGGCGGGCAGGTTCGATGAGCTCGAACACACTTGCCCATCTTTCGTGAACACCATATCGCGCAGCCACATCACACGCGTGGGGCTCGGATACGCCACGAAAGTTTTGCCTTGCGGGTTGTAGCGCAGCACACGATCCGACATGTTTGAGGTGATCCAGATCTCGCCTGTTTGGGGATGCACGTTGAGCGCATAAGGCGTCTCATACTCGCCAGCAGCCAGCACCGGCAGCTTGATGGTTTCAAAAGACGATGTGGCCGGATCGAAACGCATGAGAGCGCTGTCGTCAAACGCCGGAATCCACAAGATGCCTTGCTTATCAAAGCGCGGTCGACGCGGCCCGCCCACACCGGCGGGCGTATCAAACTCGGTGATCGCCAAAGTTTGGGGGTCGATGCGACCGATCTTGTTGGCAAAGAGCTTGGCATACCAAATCGAGCCATCTTTGGGGTTCACATCAATGCCGTAAGGCAGATTGAACATCAACCGCCCTTGCGCCCATTTGTGCGGCGAAGTCTTCACGGGCACATTTTTGCCCGGCCACAGCTTGCCTGAGAGCTTGAGCGAGGTCGGAAACAGCGCATCCACCAACCAACGCATCGCGCCCCCCGAGGGCAGTTTGAGGATGGTGGCTTTTTCGGTTTTGGGATCAAACCGCACCACATGGTTGGATGCTGCAGCGGTGAACCACACAATGCCTGCGCCATCGATACGGATGGTGTGCAGATAAAGCACATTGCCGTCGCCGATCGGATAGCTCTTGAACTGTTTGGTTTTGGGATCAAACGACATCAGCTGCGACGACAAGGCGTTGGTGATCCAGATGCGCCCATCTTTGCCCTGCGCCATGCTGTGCGGGCCGTGCTTGCCGGTGAACACGCCCAGCGGCAGCTGCATGCCCGAGAACAACCCGCCCACCGGCAGATTGATGTCGGGCAAGGGGTATTGCGTCACCTTGCCGCTGCTGCGATCGAGCACCCAGAGGATGTCGTGCCCTTCATCGGTGCCGTAGAGCAGACCGTCTTCGCCCACATCGGTATCGTGCACAAAGCTCATGCCATCGCCCACATGCCACTCGATGAATTTGGCGCGTGCGAGTTCATCGGTGGCCACGTATTTCTGCATGATCTGCACAGCGCTGCCGTCGAGTCCCTTGTGCAATCCTTGGGCGAGCTGCTTGCTTTCGCTGCGGGTGAGCATGGCGCCGTAGCCTTCCATGCGCGCGATGGTGGCCTCCCACGCCGAAATCTCTTTGGGCATGCGCGTGAGCGCGTTGCCGATCTGGTGGCAGTAGTTGCACTGGCTGATAAAGGTGGTGCGCGTTTGCTCGTCGGGCCAACTCACTTTTGTCAGGTGCGCCGATGCGCTCAGACTGTCAGACAGCGCCTGGGCATTGGGATAGGGGCTGAGCTTGAAGTCGAGCGTGCGCGATTGGTCGCCGGCAGCATCTACTTCGTGGCGCATATCTTGAAACCTGTGCGCGCGAGCCCGCACGGCGAGGTGGCCACTGAAGGCGGTCTGGATGGCGTAGCGTCCAAACCGGTCGGTGTAGACGGTTTCTTTGCGGTCGCGCGCTTCGTTGAACACCGTCACCATCGCACCCTGCATCGGCGCGCCATCGGCCCCCGACACCGTGCCAGACAGTCGAGCCGCCAAGGCCGCATCCCCGGCCATGAAGGCCAGGCTGGCGCAGACGGCATGACGCCACCACGCAGCCTGCATGCGAGCGCCACGAAGCGTGTTTAAAAAGATGTGTTGCATGTGTGTTGTCTCCTGTTGGATCGCACGCGCCGCCGGCCAGACACAGCCTTGCGGTCGGCACGATGCCTGCCCGGCAGTGTGCGCCGCAGCGGCCACAAAGTGTGAGAGGCGCGGGTGTCACAATACTTGTCATTTCAAGACACCCCCTGTTGAACGACACCATGCCCGCACGCCCGCGCACTGCGCCTTCATCGGCCATGGCCAGCGATTTGATTGCGCCCCCCGTGCCGGCGGCGTTTCCGCGTCTGCTTGTGTCCGTGGCCGCGCAACGTGGCGTGCGCCCCGAGCGTTTGCTGGATGCGGCTGGCGTGCGCCCCGAGGCGCTTGAGCGTGCCAGCGGCCAAGCGTATGCCTCTGAATACGCCGCGTTGATTGAGCAGGCTCTGCAGCTCACGGGAGACAGCTGCCTGGGCTGCGAGATGGGGTTGAGCATGCCGCCCACGATGCACGGCCTGCTGGGTTACGCGCTGTTGAGCGCTGGCACGCTGAGCGAGGCGCTCGACCTCGGCGTGCGTTATGGGCCACTCACCTCGCGCTTTGTGAACATCCACGCTCAGCGCGGGCCCGAGGGGGCGGTGCTCACTGCCACCGAAGCGCTGCCTCTCGGATTTGCGCAACGCTTTGCCATCGAATGCACGCTGGTGGGCTGGGTGCACACCGCCGAACAATTGACGCATCTCGATGCACAGGCCACAGATGTCGAGCTGCACTTCGCCTGGCCCGAGCCGGCAGACTTTGCGGCTTATCGCCATCGTCTGCCACGCACGGTGTTCAATGCGCCTGCGCATCAGATCAGGGTGTCTGCCGTTGATTTGCAGCGCCCACTCGTTTTTGCCTACCCCGAAGCGGCCGCACAGGCGCGTGCGCACTGTGATGCCGAGCTTGCACGGCTGCGGCACGATGCGGCGTCGCTGGCCACGGCAGTGGCCGATGCGCTCACGCTGTCGGCCAACGGCTACCCGGGCATGACACAAGTGGCGCAGCGCCTACGCATCTCAACGCGCACCCTCACGCGGCGCCTTGACGCATTCGGCCTGAGTTTTCGGCAACTGCTCGACGAACGCCGGCGCCTCGATGCTCAAACCTTGCTCGACGACCCCACGCTGCCCATTGAGCTCATCGCGCAACGGCTGGGCTACAGTGAGCCGGCCAACTTTACGCGCGCCTTCAAACGCTGGACAGGCGCCACCCCCAGCGAACACCGCCGGCAGCGCCACGCCGCCCCGCTATAGTGCCGCCCATCGGTTCATCGCCTTCATTTCACCCCTGCCCCAGGCCGCTGCCCCATGATCGCCAAACGCATCCTGATCGCTCTGCTCGTTTTCGTCGCACTGCCAGTGCTGTATTTCGCGGCAGCACTCAACTGGAGCTACTCCGACGGCGAACGCGCCGGATGGATCCAGAAGTTCTCACACAAAGGGTGGGTCTGCAAAACCTGGGAGGGCGAGCTTGCGCTGGTATCGCAACCCGGCGCGCCGCTCGAAAAATTTGCCTTCACGGTGCACAACGACGCCGTGGCACAAGACATCAACCGCTTCATCGGCAAGCGCGTGTCGCTGCACTACGAAGAAAAGGTGGGATTGCCCACAAGCTGTTTTGGCGAAACCCGTTACTTCGTTACCAAGGTCACTGCCGTTGATGACATCTCGTTGTCGCCCGGCGTGGTGGTGCACACACCGCCTGCAGCCTCGCAGCCCGCCCCGGCCGCATCCACCCCCTGAGGGGTTTGCCTCAGGCGAAAGTCTCGCCGCTCACACGCTCAATCGACACCCCGCGCTGCCTGAGCCACTGCGCCAGATATTGCGCCACCCGTTCGGCGGCACGACCGTCCCACATCTCGGGCGTCATGCCCTGGCCGCGGCCCGTTTTAAAGAAATCGTCGAGCGCGTTCATCACATGCGTGCTGCTGCCCAGCGGTTCGCCAAACGACGTTTGCTCCATCAAGGCTGGCGCTGCGCCCACCCCGATCGACAAGCACTGCACCCCCAGCGCGGCGGCATCTTCGCGCACCTGGCCAGAATCGGTCAGCACGCAACTTGCACCGCGCAACAGGCCTACCATCTCGAGGTAGCCCATCTGCGGCACGAAGCACACCCGGGCATCATCGAGCAACGGCATCAAGCCAAAAGCATCGATCTTGGCCCGGATGGCGGGCGCCGCCGGCCACACCAGCGGACAGCCCTGGCTCACCTGCTTGAGATGCGCCAGCGCATCGCTCAAGGCCGAGCGCACATCGGTGTTCATCGGATGGTTCATCACCACCACGCCAAAACCATTGCGCCCATGAACAATCTCAACCGGAACACCGGCACGCTTGAGCGTATCGGGCGCCAGCGGGGCGTAGGGGGCAAACAAACGCAAGGCATCAACAAGCACATTGCCCACAAACTGCAAACGATCAGCCGCCACCCCTTCGCGCGCCAGCGTGTGCTGCGCGTTGCGGTTTGAGATAAACAACACGTCGGCCAGTTGATCGGTGAGCGCACGGTTAACCTCATCTACCGTCGCCCGATCAAAGCTGCGCACCCCAGCATCCACACTCACCAGCGGCACACCGCGCCGGCTTGCCACCAACGCGCAAGCCAGCGCAGCATCGCTGCCGCCCACCACCACGATGGCACTCGGGCGATAGTGTTCGGCCATCGCGTCAAAGCGCTTCATCACCTCGGCGGTTTGCACGGCCAGCGATGCCGGCTCAACGGCAATGGTGATTGCTGCATTCGGCAACACCGATTCGGGCACCGGCACGCCCCCTGGATTCAGCTGGCTCACCCGGCCCACCTGCACCAACAGGGGCGATGGCAGATCGCGCCGCATCGCCAAAGCCCGCAACACCGGGATCATCTTGATGTAGTTCTGCCGCCCGCTCGCCACGCACAGCACTGGCCCCGGATCACCCACCGCCGGCGGCAACGGACGCTGCACCGAAGCATCAAAGGCACCGTAACCCGAATCAGGCGCCGCTGTGGCCGAGGCCGATGCCTCAAACGCCACCGGAGCCACCACCGACTCGCCGATCTCGCTGCGCAAATCTTGTGCCGTCTGCCGCACGAGCGCTGCATCCACCGCCGTGCTGCCGCTCAGATAAGCCGCCAGCAAAACGCGATTGCACAAAATATTGATGCGGCGCGGCACCCCGCCCGTCCAGCGATACAGCTCTTCGTGCGCAGCGTCATCAAATGCCGGGTTATTGCCCTGCCAGCCCACCCGCTGCAAGCGATGCTCGATATAAGCCCGCGTTTCGGCGCGATCCATGGGCCCGAGGTGGCACGAAGCGATCACGCGCTGGCGAAATTGCTCCATCGATTTTGATGTGAGGATGGTGCGCAGCTCAGGCTGGCCCACCAAGAAACTCTGCAGCAGCGCCTGGTTGCCTAACTGAAAGTTCGACAACATGCGCAACTCTTCAACCGCCTCACGGCTGAGGTTTTGCGCCTCATCGACGATCAACAGGGCGCGCTTGTTTTTAGCGGCCAGCAGTGTCAAAAAGCTTTCGATGGTGGCGATCAGATCGGCTTTTGTCAGGCTCTTGCTCGAGATCCCGAAAGCCATCACCACCGAGCGCAGCAGATCGCCAGCTTCGAGCTGCGTGCTCACGATCTGCGCGGCCACCACTTTGTCGGGATCGAGCTCTTGCAGCAAGGTGCGCACGAGCGTCGTCTTGCCCGCCCCAATCTCGCCAGTGACAACGATAAAGCCCTCGCCCTGATGCACCCCGAATTTCAGGTAGGCCAGCGCACTGCTGTGCCCACGGCTGTCGAAATAAAAGGCTGGATCAGGGTTGAGCTGAAACGGGGGGGCCGACAGGCCAAAGTGAGACTCGTACATCGCGTGCGCTCAAAAACGGTGATCCAGACCCAGATACAGCGCGGTCTCCTCGACATTCGGATTCACGCTCGAATGTGTGCGCTGCCAACGCAGCCCACTCATGCCCGTCGTGGCAGGCGCCACTTGCCAAACCACACCCAAACGCCCCGCCCGTTCGCGAGATTGATCGCTGGTGAACGCGCCACGCCCGGCCACCATCGACCAGCGCGCCATCGCATCGAGTGTCAACCTTGGCGTGAGCCGATGCCCAAATGCCACCGACAACCCATGCTGCGCATTTGCCGTGGCAAACAACGGCGCCAGCCCCGGGCTCGCATGAGGCAATTGCAGCGGCAAGCGCTTGTCGAAGTAATACGCCAGCGTGATCACATCGCGGCGCCCGGTATAGGTATAGGCCGCCCGAGCCACCTGCTCAATGCTGGCCGTCTCGGCGTAGATGTCGACCGCATCGGCCAACTGATCGGGCAACCCATAAAGTGCCTTGAGCCGCTGCACCTCTTGGCTGCGCTGCACGGGATCGGTGTAGCGCGTCGTCAGGATGCTGTCGAGGCTGCGGTCGACGCTCGATCCTGCCGGCAGGGCGGCCACACTGCTGGCGTACGTCGACACAAAACGCGCCAGATTCAGCGTCCAGGCATGAAACGGCGTGCGATGTTCGAAAAGCGCATCCCAGCCCGTGCCAAAAAAGCGATGTTCGAGCGTGGCATTAATCCGGGTGCGCTCATCGGGCGCCCAACGCGTGCGCACGCCATACACCTGATCGCCCCACCGTTCGGCTGGCGGCACGCGGCTGCGTTCGTATCCGCCAATCGCCCCCAGGATGAACTCTTGCGTGAATGCATACGACGCAATGGTGCGGGCCCGATCGATTTCGAGTGCCGGATCAGATTGCTCGCTATAACGCGTCTGCTCATGCCCGATCTGCACCTCGACACCCAAAGGCACCGGCTTGCGCTCAACGCTAAGCAACTGCCGCTGCACATAGGCGTTGTCGCCCGCGCCAGCAACCGCCGTCGATGAATGCGTGCGCACCCAGGTGTTATCGGCATGCCCCGACAGCACCCAATTCGGAGCGAACTCTCGCTGCACACGCGGATTCAAACGCCACTGCGTGGTTGTCTGCGTGTTGTAAGACGACACCCCTTCAGGGCGCGGCCCCAGTGGCGCCGTAGCCGTGCGGGCAGCAATCACGGCGGCATCCATGAACAGCCATTGATCAATGAGCGTGGCATCTGCGGCTATCGAGCCGCTGGGCAAAATCCGATTGCCCTGCGTGCCGCTCACGTAACCCACCGTATCAAACCTGAAGGCCCCGTTCACCTTTAAACGCGGCCCATCGCCACGCACCACCACCCCGGGTGACACGCTAACGATCACATCGCTTTGTGCCTGGGCCGATTCGGTATAGCCGCTGTTGTTTGTGGCCGTGATCTCGGTGCGAATTGTGGGTTGCACAAACCAGCTCTGCGCCTGCGCCGACGGCAGCACAGCGCCGCCCAGCATGGCGCAACAACACGCCAGCGGCCTCAACCTGAACGGATCAAACCGAGTAGTAGCCATACTTTGACCGCGAGCCTGGCCCACGGCATTTGTTGAGCACCGACATCACCACCGGGCACGATTCAAGCGCAGCAAAAGCCTGCACCACCGAGCTGCGCGGCGTCTGATCGGCGTCCACCACCACCAGCACCTGCCCCATGTGTGTGGCCAGCACACGCGATTCGGTTGAGGGCAACAAAGGCGGCGTATCGAACACGATGATCCGATCTTTGTAAGACTGCGCCAACTCGTCGAGCAAGCGCTCCATGTTGGCGCTGGCCAGCAATTCGGTGGCATTGGCGCGTGCCGAACCCGCCGGCAGCAACACGAGCTTCGGGATGTTGGTGCGCAACATCACCTCAGACAAATCGAGCTGCGGATTGGTCAATACATCCATCAAGCCCGGTGCGGCGGGCAGGCCCAGGCGATCAAGCACGCTGGGATGCACAACATCGGCATCCACCAACAGCACCGTGTGATCAAGCTCAGAAGCCAAGCTCATGGCCAGATTGATGGCGCTGAATGTTTTGCCCTCACCCGGCAGCGCGCTGCTCACCATCAGCAAATTGGCCCGATCCACCGGGGCGGCGGCCCCGCCCGAAGCGTTTTTGATCAGGGGGCGCTTGATGATGCGGAACTCTTCTTCGAGCTGCGAGCGCTCTTGCCCTGGCACGAGATACCCCGCCGCCGCCAAGCGTTTGAGATCGAGCTCAACCGAGCGTGAGCGGCGTTCAGCAGCAGATGTTGATGTGTGTGAGGGCGCAGATGTCGGTGCGGGCGTCAACACCGGCGGCGAAACCACCGCAGCAGCCTTCGCCGGGTGATCTGCAGCAGCGGTCTGGGGAGCACCGGCGAGCGTCTGTTCACCCTCTTTGAAACCCGCAGCGGCCCAGGGCACATCAACCCCTGCCCGACGCAACTCTTCAATCCGCTTGGCCGCCTGTTCAATGATGTTCATCGCTGCCCTCACCCACGCGCATGCCAGGTTATCCAACCCACCCAGACCACGTGCAACGCGATCAACAACACCCCCGCCCCTGCAAAAGCCAGCCGATCACGGCGCTCTTGCAATTTGGCCGTTGGCAAAACGATCATCGACACCGACCCCAGCACCGGGCGCCCTGAAACTTCGCGCAGTTCGCTGGCCGAGTTAAACACCGGAAACAGCTTGGTTAGCGCAAAAGTAACCGCCGCGCCCGCTGCCATCGACAGCAGCAAACCCAGCGCTGCCAAGGTCTTGCGGTCTGGGAACACCGCCCTTTCACTCGCTCGAGGGGGCTCAACCAATCTGAAATCAGCCACTTGTGACGACTGATCCATCCGCTCACCCAACGCTGCCGATTCGCGGCGCGTCACCAGTTGCTCGTAGTTGCGACGAATCACGTCGTAATCGCGATTGAGCTGCGCCAACTCAGCTTCAGCTTGAGGCACTTTACCGGCCGTGGCGCGCGCTTGCTCTAACCGCGCCTGCTGCTCACTCAGTTGTGTGCGCAGCGAGGCCACATTGGCCTCAGCCTCGGCCAATGCAATACGGATACGCTGATACACCGGGCTGGTTGCCGCGTTGCCCCGGCCACGCGCGCCGCCACTTGCTGCCAGTTCTTGCTGCTTTTGCCGCTCTAACGCGGCAATCGAGCGCTGCGTGCTGACGACATCGGGGTGCTCATCGGTGTAGCGACGCATCAACTCATCGAGTTGCCGACGTTGCGCGTCTAGGCGCCCATCGGTATCCGAGAGCGTGCCCGCACCGACACCCGCCCGGGCGGGATCAAACGGCAGTTGCGGATCTTCGTTCAGCAGCTCACGTTTGAGCGCATCGCGGCTGCGCTCTGCCGCTGCCAGCTCAACACGCAAACGGCTGATTTCGTCGGACAGCGTTGAGATGCGCGCAAAGTAATCTTGGTTTGATGTGCCCGTGAGACCGAAGTTGCGCAGCTTGAATTCTTTGAGGCGGTTTTCGGCGTCAGCCAATTTGGCTTCGTAGGTTTGGATTTGATCGTCGATGAAGCGCCGGGCCTCTTCAGAATCTCGCCGCTTTTGCCCCGTGCCCGAATCGACGAACAGCTCAACCAGCCCCTGCACCAAGCGTTGAGAGCGTGCACGGTCTTTATCGCGATAGCTGATGAGATACAGATTTTTGCCCGATGGCGTCACCTTGATGCCCTTCATCAGGGCGTCGATCTTGCCTTCGCGCTCATGAGAATCCGATGGATTCAGCCCGATGACTTTTGAATCCACCAGTTGCTCAACGTTGGGCCGCGAAATCAAGGTGCGCGCCAGCATCACCACCTGCTGATCGACGTCGGGCTGATACGCCAGCCCCTGCATCAGCGGTTTGAGCACGGTTTGCGTATCAACGTAAATCTGCGCTGTGGCCTCGTAACGCTCGGGCACCAGCATCACCACCGCACCCATCGCCATTGCCACCCCCCAGGCCACGGCAACGCCTACCCAGCGTCGCCGCCACATGGCGTGGGTTACCTGAAGAAACTGGGCAACGATTTGATTCATGCTGGGTGCGTGTGGTGTGTACGGCTCAGAACCAGCTCTGCGGCACGATGATGATGTCGCCCGGCTTGACCTCGACATTGGCCGAGATATCGCCCCGCTTGAGCAGATCTTTCAGGCGCACGCTGTATTGCGCCCCACCTTCGGCACCGCGCACCAGCACGGCACCGTTGCCATCGGCGTAATCGGTGAGCCCGCCCGCCTGGATCATCACGTCGAGAATCGTCATGTTTTTGCGATAAGCCACAGCCTGCGGACGCGAGGCTTCACCAACGATGCGGATTTGCTCAGAAGCCGAGCCCTGAAAACCATTAACCACCACCGTAACCACCGGCTCGCGGATGAACTTGGCCAGTGCTTTTTCGATATCGCGCGACAAATCAGCGGGGTAGCGATCAGCGGCCTGCACGTCTTCAACCAGCGGCAGCGAGATGCGGCCATCGGGGCGCACGGTAACCGTTGCAGAGAGCTCGGGGTTGCGCCACACCACCACGTTGAGGGTGTCGAGTGCACCGATTTTGTAGAGGTGATCTGGCGTATTGGCACGCACCGGCGCCTCGGGATATTTGGTGGTGCTGCAGGCGGCCAGCATGAGCGCCATCACCGGCAGCAGCGCCCGGCGAATCACCTTTTGCAAAGGCGTCAGAAAAACGGTTGTCATGGGTGTCTCCCAATTCGGATAACGGATGAAATGCGCGCCCGCCCCGCTGGGCCCGTTGCGCCTCGACGCGTAAGGCGGCGCGGACAAGATCCACAAAAAATCTGTCACACCTTGTAGCACTCGATTGTCGCCAGCTCACGCCCCTATGGGAAACCCCATATTCCAGTGCTACCACCCCCCACGGGGGGCGGGTGGCGTGCGCTCAGTGGAGAGAAATCGTTGCGCGCATGGCCTGGACAGCCCCGGCCCCCACCGAAGCGCCAAAACGTTTGGCCAGGCGCTCGGCCATGTTTTCTTTGGGCGTGTAATCAACGATGTCTTCAACCTTCACCACTTCGCGCGCCACCCAATCGAGGCTGCCGAGTTGATCGGCCAGGCCCAGCTTGACGGCTTGTTCGCCGTTCCAGAACAGGCCCGAGAAGGTGTCGTCGCTCTCAACCAATCGCTTGCCACGGCCTTCGCGCACGATATCGATGAACTGTTGATGGATCTGATCGAGCATGGCCTGGGCGTAGGCTTTGTGTTTGTCGCTCAGCGGCGAGAACGGATCGAGCAGGCCTTTGTTGTTGCCAGCCGTGAGTAAACGTCGATCAACGCCCAGTTTCGACATCGCCCCCGTAAAGCCAAAGCCGTCCATCAACACGCCGATTGAGCCGACGATTGAGGCCTTATCCACGTAGATGTCGTCGGCTGCCACGGCGATGTAGTAGGCCGCCGAGGCGCACATCTCTTCGCACACGGCGTAAACCTTTTTTTTGTGGATCGCTTTGAGGCGCACGATTTCGTCGTTGAGCAAACCCGCCTGCACCGGGCTGCCGCCAGGCGAGTTGATGCGCAACACGATGGCCTGCGAGCCTTTGTCTTCGAAAGCGTCGCGCAGTGCGCTCATGAGCTCTTCGGCATTGGCAGGGGTTTCGTCTGAAATTTCGCCGCGAATATCAATCAGGGCCGTGTGCGGTGTGCTGGCGTGCGGATCGCCATGGCGGTAATCCCACCCACCGGCCAGCGCAAACAACACGATGAGCACCCACAGAATGCGCCACAGCCAGCGCCGGCGCCGCTCGGCCCGGCGGTCGGCCAGATAGCCTTGAACGAATTCGGCCACCAGGCCGGGTGGCAAAGCGGTAGCGCCTGCAGGCGTTGCGCCTGAAGCATCATTGGTATTCATGCAGGGAGGCCCTTCTGTGGCGAGATATTTGCTCTGGCAAGCAACCGGCATTGCTGCGGGGGGATGCAGGATACCAAGACGCCGCAAGGCGTGCGTGACAGCGTGAGCCAGCATGCCAAAGAAGTGTCACGAACGCTGTCGATAATGCACGCCCCAATCGAGATTCAGCAAGGATGCACCATGGCCAGCACGGCGTTTTACAAGCAACCGGTGGCGCTCAACCGCGAGCGTCATGCTCAATTCAAACTGGCCATTGCCCCCAATCACAGCGCGTTTGCAGCACACACCAATGCCGTGCCGATCACGGGCACCGAGTTCATCGAAGCAGCACGCGATTACCCGTTGCTGTTTGCACGCGATGCCGACGGCAGCTTGAGCATGTGCGCACTGGTGGGGCTGCGCGACAACGAAAACCTGATGGTGGATGCCGCCGGGTGTTGGGCTGCCGGCACCTATGTGCCAGCGTTCGTGCGGCGCTATCCCTTTGTGTTGTCGACCGCGCCGGGCAGCGATCAACTCACGGTGTGTCTCGATGAGGCCTACCCGGGGCTCAGCACGGCCCAGGGCGAGCCGTTGTTTGATACCGCCGGGGCCGAATCCCCTTATCTGAAGAACATGCTGGATTTTTTGCGCGTGTTCAACAACGAGGTGCAGCGCACGGCTTTGTTTGCAAAAACGCTCGATGAGATGGGCCTGCTGGTATCAAAGGTGGTAACGGTTGAGCGCGATGGCCAAACGCACACGCTGCAGGGGCTGTGGGTGGTCGACGAGGCCAAATACCGCGCGCTCGACGATGCCCGCGTGATCGAGCTGTTTCGCCACGGGCTGCTGCCGTGGGTCGAGGCGCATCTGCTGTCGCTGGGCAACCTCAACCGTTTGTTGCAGCGCTGGCCGCGCGCAGCGCTGGCGTCGTGATCAGGCGCGCAGCAGTTCGGTAAACACTTCGTCGATCTGGCTGCGCAGCCAGGCGTTGGCCGGATCGTGCTCACCGCTGGCGTGCCAATAAAGGTGCACATCGAGGCTGGGGGTCGCCAGCGGAAAGGCATGCAGGACGTTGCCAAACGGTGCGTTGGCGATGCGCGCGTAGTGATCGGGCATGGTGAGGATCATGTCGGTTTCGCTCACCACGCGGCAGGCGGCAAAGTAGTGCTGACAGCGCAGCCCGATGCGACGGCGCAAACCCATGCGGTTGAGCTCGAAATCTTCGAGCCCCGGCCCCACGCGGCGCGATGAAACCAGCACGTGCGATTGCGCCAAATAGGTGGGCATATCGAGCGCCCCCTCTGGGCCGGCTTGCAACGCCGGATGGGCGCGCCGCGCCACCACCACGAGCCGATCGTTCATCAAGGGCCGGTGGTTGATGCCGGTGCCAGTGGGCAGAGCCACATCCACCACCAGATCGAGCCCGCCCGACGCGAGCTCGGATTCCATATCGCGCCGATCAATACGCACGCAATGCAGAGCCACCCCCGGCGCAGCGCGCTGCAGCCGCGCCACCAGAGGCGGCAGGGCAATGGCTTCGAGCACATCACGCATACCGAGGCTGAACACCCGTTGCGCCTGGCCGGGATCGAACACCGCCGGGCCCTGCAGGCCCGATTCGAGCAATTGCAGACTCTGGCGCACCGTGCCGATGAGGTTGCGCGCAAACGGCGTGGGCACCATGCGCTTGCCCTGCCGCGCAAACAACGAATCCCCCAGCAGCTCGCGCAACCGTGCCAGCGCGTGGCTCACTGCCGGCTGGCTCAAGCTCAATTTGCGCGCCGCCTGCGTGAGCGAGCCTTCGCTATAGATGGTGTCGAACACCACAAAAAGGTTGAGATCGATTCTGTTTAGATTCATAAAATGAATTTGTTTTGATTCAAACAATTCATTTGATTGATTGTATCGAGCCGCCTACGCTCGCAGCCATCGACAACCTCTCGGGATCGCCCCATGGATTTCGCCCCCACCCCCAAGGCTCAGGATTACATCGAGCGCATGCGCCACTTCATGCGCACCCACGTGCTGCCCGCCGAGGCCGAGTTTCATGCCGCACTCGTGGGCAGCAGCGATTGGACGCAGTGGAAGATCCCGCCCGTGCTCGAAGCGCTCAAGGCCAAAGCCAAAGCCGAGGGATTGTGGAACCTCTTTTTGCCCGACGCTCACCACGGCGCCGGCCTGAAAAACGCCGAATATGCCCCGCTGGCCGAACTCACAGGCCACGTGCCCTGGGCGCCCGAGATCTTCAACTGCAACGCCCCCGACACCGGCAACATGGAAGTGCTGCACATGTATGGCAGCAAGGCCCAGCAAGAGCGCTGGCTCGAGCCGCTGCTGGCAGGCGAGATCCGCTCGGCCTTTTGCATGACAGAACCGGGCGTGGCCTCAAGCGATGCCACCAACATGCAGGCCACCGCCATCGTCGAGGGCAACGAAGTGGTGCTCAACGGCCGCAAGTGGTGGAGCACCGGCATCGGCCACCCCAACTGCCGCATCCTGATTTTCATGGGCCTGAGCGACCCCAACGCCGACAAACACCACCAGCACTCGATGGTGCTCGTGCCGCTCGACACCCCGGGCGTCAAGATTGAGCGCATGCTGCCGGCCTTCGGCGTCTACGACGAACCCGGCGGCCATGGCGAGGTGAGCTTCACCAATGTGCGCGTGCCGCTCGACAACGTGATCGCCGGCATCGGGCGTGGCTTCGAGATTGCACAGGGTCGACTCGGCCCGGGCCGCATCCACCATTGCATGCGCGTGATTGGCGCTGCCGAGCGCGCACTTGAGCTGGCCTGCGCACGCGCCGAGAGCCGCGTGGCGTTTGGCAAACCACTCACGCACCTGGGCGGCAACCTCGACGTGATCGCCAACGCCCGCATGGCCATCGAGCAAGCCCGGCTGCTCACACTCAAGGCCGCCTGGATGATGGACACCGTGGGCGTTAAAGGGGCGATGAGCGAAATCTCGCAGATCAAAGTGGTGGCGCCCAACATGGCGCAACAAGTGATCGATGCAGCGATTCAGATGCACGGCGGCGCGGGCGTGAGCAATGATTTCCCGCTCACCGAGCTGGCTGGTTATGCACGCATCCTGCGCATCGCCGACGGCCCCGACGAAGTGCACCGCGCCCTCATCGGCAAGCTCGAAATCAAAAAACAACGCGCGCTGCGCGCCGCCTGAGGAGCGCCCCGCATGAGCCCTCAAAACGCAGCCCTTATCGACATGGCCGGCCCCGTGCGCGGCGGTGAAGAGCTCGACATCGCCCGCATCGACGCCTATCTCAAATCGCACATCGATGGCCTGCAAGGCACGCCCGAGGTATCGCAGTTTCCGGGCGGCGCCTCCAACCTCACCTACCGGCTGCTCTACGCCAACCGCGATCTCATCCTGCGCCGCCCGCCCTTTGGCCACAAAGCCAAGAGCGCGCACGATATGGGCCGCGAAGCCAAAGTGATGCGCCAGCTCAAGCCCGTCTATCCCTGCGTGCCCAAAGTGCTGGCCTACTACCAGCACACCGGCCAAGACAGCGCCGTGATGGACAGCGACTTCTACGTGATGGATCGCCTGGTGGGCATCATCCCGCGCCAAAACCTACCCAAAGAGCTGCACTTCGGCCCCACCGAAACCCGCCAGCTCTGCCTCAACGTCATCGACAAACTCATCGAACTGCACAAGGTGGATCCAGCCCAGGCGGGGCTGGCCGATCTCGGCAAAGGCGAGGGCTACGTGAAGCGCCAGATCGAAGGCTGGAGCCAGCGCTTTCGTGCCGCAAAAACCGACGACGTGAACGACTTTGAATCCGTGATGCGCTGGCTGGGGGCCAAACAGCCCGAGCGCGAAGTAGCGCACTGCATCATCCACAACGATTTTCGTTTCGACAACGTGGTGCTCAACCCCGCCAACCCGTTCGAGGTGATCGGCGTGCTCGATTGGGAGATGGCCACCATCGGCGACCCCCTGATGGATCTGGGCAACTCGCTGGCCTACTGGGTGCAAGACGACGACGACGATTTCTTCAAAATGACACGTCGCCAGCCCACCAATGCCCCCGGCATGCTCACACGGCAAGAAGTGATCAACTACTACGGCGAGCGCACGGGATGGTCGGTGGCCAACTTCGATTTTTATGCAATCTATGGCCTGTTCCGCCTCGCCGTGATCGTGCAGCAAATCTACCGCCGCTACAAAGACGGCCACACCCGCAACCCGCAGTTCGCCGGCTTCGGCATGCTGGTTAACTACCTCGATCAGCGCTGCCAACAACTGATCGCCAACTCAACGCTGTAGCCCCACAACGAGAGAGAGAGACGCCCCCTCATGAGCACGCTGTCCACCCCCCACCTCTTCAACCTCACCGGCAAAGTTGCCCTCGTTACCGGCGCCAGCCGTGGCATTGGCGAAAGCATTGCCAAACTGCTGGCCGCGCAAGGCGCGCATGTGATCGTCTCAAGCCGCAAAGCCGATGCTTGCGAAGCCGTGGTGCAAGCCATCAAAGCCTCAGGAGGTTCAGCTGAAACGCTGGCCTGCCACATCGGCGAAATGGCCCAAATCGAAGCCACCTTTGCAGCGATCGAAGCCCGGCATGGCCGGCTCGACATCCTCATCAACAACGCCGCCACCAACCCCTACTTTGGACACATCACCGACACCGATCTCAGCGCCTTTCAAAAGACAGTCGATGTCAACATCCGTGGCTACTTCTTCATGTGCGCGGGTGGCGCCAAACTCATGGCCAAAAACGGCGGCGGGGCCATCGTCAACGTAGCCTCGGTCAACGGCGTGATCCCGGGCGCCATGCAAGGCATCTACTCGATCACCAAAGCCGCCGTGATCTCAATGACACACGCCTTCGCCAAAGAATGCGCCCCGATGAACGTGCGCGTCAACGCCCTGCTACCCGGCGCCACAGACACCAAATTCGCCTCAGCCTTGGTGCAAAACCCCGCCGTGCTCAAGCACGTGCTCGAACACGTGCCCATGAACCGCGTAGCCCAGCCCGACGAAATGGCCGGTGCCGTGCTCTACCTCGCCAGCCCTGCAGCCAGCTACACCACCGGCACCTGCCTCAACGTCGACGGCGGCTACCTGCTGGCCTGAGCCTTTGCGCCACACCCGTGCGCCCTCACCCATCACCTCTCACCACAAGAGTCCACCCATGAAAGACTTCCAAGGCAAAGTTGCCGTCATCACTGGCGGTGCCGAAGGCATCGGCAAAGCGATCGCCACCATGGCCGCCGCCAAGGGCATGAAACTCGTGCTGGCCGACATCGATGCCACCAAACTCAATGCCACCGTCAGCGAATTCAACACCCAAGGCACTGAAGCCATCGGGCTGCCCACCGACGTCTCCAAAGCCGATCAAATGGATCGCCTGGCTGATCTGGCATTCGAGCGTTTTGGCAACGTCCACCTGCTCATCAACAACGCCGGCGTAGCGTGTGCCAAACCCGTGTGGGAAACCACCCCCGCCGATTGGGATTGGGTGGTCGGCGTCAACCTCTACGGCGTCACCAACGGCCTGCGCAGCTTCATCCCACGCATGCTGGCCAAGGGCGAAGCGGGCCACATCATCAACACCGCATCAATGGCCGGGCTGCTGTCCAACCCCAGCCTCGCGGCCTACAACGCCACCAAACATGCGGTGGTCACCCTCACCGAAGGCCTGCACCACGACCTCACGTTGCGCCAAGCCAAAATCAAAGCCTCGGTGCTGTGCCCGAGCTGGGTCAAAACGCGCATCTCGGCCTCTGAGCGCAACCGCACGGCAGGCGCCGCATTCGACCCCAGCCAACACGATCCCGTCACCCTCAAAGTCGGCATGGCCATCCAAAAAGCCGTGAGCGACGGCATCCCCGTCGAGCAAGTCGCCGCCGATGTTTTTGACGCCGTAGAAAACGAGCGCTTCTACATCCTCACCCACCCCGACTCACTGGCCGCTGTCAAACTGCGCTTCGAAGACATCCTCCAAGGCCGGGCGCCAACGATGGTCAAGTTCTGAAACCCAGACGCGCGCACTCACGTGCACCCAACCTCAGACCCAATAAAAAAACCCCGTCGGCATCAAGCCGAACGGGGTTTTTGATTTGGAGGCGCGGGCCGGAGTCGAACCGACCTACACGGATTTGCAATCCGGTGCATAACCGCTTTGCTACCGCGCC
>CAZUCW010000032.1:0-23327 GCA_964618825.1 uncultured Aquabacterium sp. | reverse complement strand
CCGTGAAGGTGGTCGACAACGCCAAGACGCAAAAATACAGCCCCTGCAACGCCACCGAATCGCTCTTGGTGCACGCGCGCAGCGCCCCGGCGTTTTTGCCGCGCATCGGGCGCGTGTTTGCCGACAAGGGCGTCGAGATGCGTGTGGATACGGCGGCCAAAAAAATCTTGGCCATGGTGCCGGGCGCCACGGTGGTCGATGCCACCGAGCAGGATTGGTTTGAGGAGTACCTCGCCCCGATCATCTCGATCAAGGTGGTGGCCAGCGTGGATGACGCCATCGCCCACATCAACCGCTACGGCTCGCATCACACCGATGCCATCCTCACCAACCATCACCCCAGTGCGATGCGTTTTTTGCGTGAGGTGGATTCGAGCAGCGTGATGATCAATGCGAGCACACGTTTTGCCGATGGCTTTGAATACGGGCTGGGCGCCGAGATCGGCATCAGCACGGATAAGTTTCATGCCCGCGGCCCGGTGGGCCTGGAGGGGCTGACGTCGCTTAAGTTCGTGGTGCTGGGCCAGGGCGAAGTGCGCAGCTGATCGCGCCCGGCTCATCGGCTGCGCCGTGCTCGATCTCAATGCCGCCAACGTTGGCCTGATGCTGCTGGCCTCGGCAGGTGCGGGGCTGGTGGATGCCATCGTGGGCGGCGGCGGGCTGATCATCGTGCCGTCGCTGTTTGCGCTGTTTCCGCAAGCGGTGCCGGCCACACTGCTGGGCACCAACAAGGCGGCGTCGATCTGGGGCACAGGCTGGGCCGCCGTGCAATACGCGCGCCGGGTGGCGCTGCCCTCACGCCGTCTGCTGGGTGCCATCGCGGCGGCCATGCTCGGGGCATTGCTGGGCGCCTGGCTGGCCACGCGTGTGCCAGCAAGCCGGTTTCGAGGGGCGCTGCCGCTGCTGCTGAGCGCGGTGTGGCTCTACACGCTGTGGCGCAAAGATCTCGGCCACGCACACGCCCCGCATCTGGCACCGCACACCGAAGCGCTCGCAGCCACAGGCCTGGGCGCGGCCATTGGGCTGTACGACGGGCTCTTCGGCCCGGGCACGGGCAGCTTTTTCGTCTTCGCGCTGGTGCGCGGCCTGGGGTGGGATTTTCTGCACGCCAGCGCCGCAGCCAAACGCTTGAACTTCGCCACCAACGTGGCGGCATTGGCGTGGTTTGTGCCAGCCGGGCATGTGGTGTGGGCCTTGTCGATCCCGATGGCGGTGGCCAATGTGGCCGGCAGCGCGCTGGGCACGCGGCTGGCGCTGCGCCACGGCGCGGGTTTTGTGCGCATTGCATTTTTGGTGGTGGTGGCCGCACTGATCGCGCAAACCGGCTGGGCCGCCTGGATGCCGCGACAATAAACGCGCCCCGCGCTCGCGCCCGCCACGGCCTCATCCCCCATGATCAACATGCCACAGCCCCAGCCACCGTCGTTGCAGCAGCGCCCCGATGCGCCCGATCCGCGCACCGCGCTGGTGGTGTTTTCGGGCGGGCAAGATTCAACCGTCTGCCTGGCCTGGGCCTTGGCACGCTACGCCCGCGTCGAAACCATCGGCTTCGATTACGGCCAGCGCCACCGCATTGAGCTCAACTGCCGCCAAACCGTGCGCCGCGAGCTGGCCACGCAGTTTGCGCACTGGGCACCCAAACTCGGCGACGATCATCTGCTCGATCTGTCGCTGCTGGGGCAGATTTCAGACACCGCCCTCACGCAAGATCGCGCCATTGAGCTGCAGGCCAACGGGCTGCCCAATACCTTTGTGCCGGGGCGCAATCTGCTGTTTTTAACTTTTGCCGCCACCGTGGCCTACCGGCGCGGCGCTTCGGTGCTGGTGGGCGGCATGTGCGAAACCGATTTTTCGGGCTACCCCGATTGCCGCGACAACACCCTCAAGGCGCTGCAAGTGGCGCTGAGCCTGGGCCTGGACGCGCCAATGACGGTCGACACCCCGCTGATGTGGCTCACCAAGGCGCAAACCTGGGCGCTGAGCCATGCGCTGGGCGGCGAAGCGCTCAACGCGCTGATCGTCGAGCACACCCACACGTGCTATCTGGGCGAACGCGGCCAGCGCCACGCCTGGGGCTACGGCTGCGGCCACTGCCCGGCCTGTGCGCTGCGCAAAGCGGGGTTCGAGGCTTTCGCCCGGGGTTGATCCGCCCCCCTCAAATCAGGCCCCTAGGGTCAGCCCACCCCTCAAGAAGGGGCCGCGCCATCGCAAACCCGTCATACTGTGTGGCTTACAGTTTGATACCGGTCTGATCGGGCCGGCTGGGCTGGGCGAAATGAAGGCGGACGATGGGCAGCTCGCAGTTCGTGGCGCTGTTGTTATGTGCGATGGTGGTGTTTTGGGTGGTTGGCGCGGTCAGCCGCCTCAAGCGCCTGCGCCAATCTGCGTCCGATAGCCTGCCAATGCTGCTGTCGCATCTGCAACGTCACCACGATTTGGCCGGGCGCTTGGCCGAGGCGCTGCGCCCCGAGGTGCCCCAAGCCGCTGCGGCGTTTGATCGTTTGCTTGCCGCGCGCTCTCAGGCTGCCGCCGCGCTCGCGCTGGTGCAAACGCGTCCGCTGGCGGGTGGCCCCATCAACAGCCTGACGCTGGCCGAGCACCTGCTCGACGACGCCGCACAACCGCTGCTGCAACACCTTGAGCCGATCGAATCCGCCCAAAGCTGGATTCATGAGTGGCGCACCACCCACCGCCAACTCGCCACGGCGCGCGCGCAGTTCAACGAAGCCGCGCAACACTACAACCAGGCCATCGCCGAGCTCCCCACCCGCGTGGTGGCAACGCTCTGGCGCCTGATGCCGGTTGCCCTGCTCGATGCTCCGCCCACGGCCGCTCCCGCCAGCGGCTCGCCGTCCTGAGCCTGCGGCCCCGACGACGCTTGAAGTACATGAGCGCCCGACACCCCTCGGATCAAGCCTTTCACGCGCTGCGGCAGGTTTCGGGCTACTTCACCGTGCTGCTGCTGGCGCTGCTCGCAGTGGTGGCCGGCGTGCTTACGCTCATTGCCGCCCTGGCGCACCCCGACGATCCTCGCGCCGCGTGGCCATTCATCGCCGCCGGCGTGGCGCTGGTGGCGGCGGGCGTGATCGCACGGGTGGCATGGACTGCCCGCCAGCTGCGCCAACATGGCGGCGCCTGGGTGGCGCGCTGGGCCCAGGGGCGGCTGATCGACGACCCCAGCGGCACGGTCGAGGGACGGCTCGTGCTCATCACCCAGGGGCTGGCCCGCCACAGCAACGTGCCGCGCCCCGACATCTACGTGCTCGAACGCGAGGATTCGATCAACGCTTTCGTGGCCGGGTGGTCGGCGCGCGACGCCGCACTGGCTGTCACACGCGGCGCGCTCGACACGCTCTCAGCCACTGAGCTGCAAGCCCTCGTGGCCCACGAATTTGGCCACATGCCCACTGACGATATGCGCCTCAACATGGTGCTGCTGCCGCGCGTGCTGGGGCTGTCGTGGGTCTACGGTTGGGGCCGACAGATGATGCAACCTTCGGCTCAGGGCGCTCGCCCACACCTGCTGCGCTGGGCGTTGGGCAGCCTGTTGCTCACCCTGGGCTGGCCAGGCTGGGCCGCTGCCAAATGCTTGCAGGCCCTGGCTTGCGACCGCCACGAATACCAGGCCGACGCTGCCGCCGTGCGCGCCACGCTCGACCGCCGCGGCCTGGGCAACACGCTGCGCAAGATCTGGTATCAAAGCGAATACACCGACGTGCGCCTGCGTCACCCTCAGGCCGATGCGCTGGCCACGATGCTCTTTCACAACCCGCACACATGGCGCGTGCTCAACACCCACCCTGAGCTGCAAGACCGCATCCGCCGCGTATTGGGCCGCGAGCGCGCCCCGCTGCCCACCCAGCGCGACGACCGCCCCACGGCCCCGCCGCCATCCCCACCAACCAGCAGCGCCCCACCGGCCCGCGCCACAGCCGCGACAGCTGCCGCAAACACCGCAACAAGCCCCAGCGCCAGCACCCCGCCCACCACCGATTTCGAGCGCACCGTCGCCATCGTGCGCAGCGCGCCGCGCGTTGCCGCCCCCGAAGCACCTGTCGACGCGCCCACCGACGCCCCCGCCCCAACGCCCCTGGCGCAGCTGCCTCGTGGCGCGGGCGAGGCCGCCACCCCGATGCCCCCCTTGGCAGCCGACGAGGCCCAAGCCGTGCAACAACTGCTGCATCTCGACAGCGACGCCCAACGCCGCCTGGCGCTGCTGGCATTCATGCGCGAACCCGGCAGCGTCGGCCAAGGCCCGATATGGGGCGAGCTCATCCACCACGCCCCTCAGGCCGACCGCGTACTCAGCAGCGTGCTGGCCCTGCCTCACAGCAGCCGGCTGCCCGTGTTTGAAACCCTGCTCGAACACAGCGCCAGCACAGCGGCCAGCGAGCGCAAACACCTGCTCGAAACCGCACACCGCCTGCTCGGCACCGCGCCTCGCGTGCGCCACCTCGATCTGCTGCGCTACCTGTTGATGGTGCACACCCTCAACCAGCCGCGCGCCCCGCTGCCCGCCCTGCCAGATGCCGAGCCGCAGCTGAGGCCCTTCACCCCGCAAGAGTGGGTAACGATCGCTGCCTTCAGCGTGCTGCTGGCGCACCTGATCCCCACCGCCAGCCACACCGGCGAAGTCAGCGCCCCCGGAGAAGATTGGTATTACGCCGTGATGCTGCGCGCAGCGGGCGACCACCACGCCGGCACAACACTGCCGCCTGACGTTCACGACCCGGCGCTCTCACCGTGGGGCTTGCAACACGTCAGCCACGACCCTGGCACCAGCGCACTCACCCACGCCACCGTGGCCCTGCTGGGATTGCGCGCACTCAACGCCAACGCCCGTGCAGCGCTGATGCTCATCTGGGTTGAAGAAGCCCTGGCCCGCAGCCACGCCTGGCAGTTGGGCAACGACTGTGCCGACACCCTGCGCCTCACGGCGCGCCTGATCGACACCCCTTTGCCGACAGCCGTGGCCGCGTGCTATCGCGGCTGAAAAGGCTCAAACGTTTGAGGACAGCCCCAACAGCCGGCGATGGGCAAACGCCGGCCCGGCCCCTGCGCTCGCTCAGCGCCCCTTGCCGAACAGGGTCGTGCGCGTATCTTCAGGCACGATCGGCCCGATGAACATGCGCATGAACACCTCGTAATACAGCGGCGTATTCCAGGGCGGATCGTTGAGCGGCTTGCCATTGAGGGCAGATTGCATCCCCTTGCCCGGAATCCAATCCACCGTTACCACATCGCCCTTGAGCACACGGGTGAGGTTGCCGTAGATCGCGCCCGTTTTGCCCACCTCGTTGATGAGCTGTTTGAACTCGGCATCGGTGGCCACCTGGCCAAAGTCGCCGATGAAATAACGCGAAATCGTGGCCGCCGGCAGATCGCGCAGCATGATCAGCGCCATGCGGCGCGGCCCCGTCGGGTGATAAAACGTATCAGGCGATATCTTTTTTTCGGTCGAATACAGCGCCATCACGTCGGTCTTGAAATACCCCCGCTTACGCGGCACCGCCCCGTTGAGCTGCAGCTTCACGCCGCCAAGCGTGATCTGCTCTTCAACCTGCACACCCTCAACCTCAAGCGCCTGAGCGCTCAACGCTGCGACACCCAACACCAGCAATGCCAGCGCACGCTTAAACCTGAACATGGAGTTCTCCGCCAAATAAAGATGCGGCCAGATTCAGGTCGAACCGCCGCCGCCCGGCATCACTTCACCGAGATCACTGCGCCTTAACACCCAGCAAACCGTTGCGAAAATCTGCCGGAATCGCCGGGCTCAGGTACATGCGCATGTACACCTCGAAAAACAGCGGACTCTTGATCGGGTCGCCCATCGACTTGCCGTTAATCGATGCCGTCATGCCCGTGCCAGGAATCCACTCGATCACCACCACATCGCCTTTGCTGACCTTCGGCAAGTTGCCGTAGATCTGGCCCATGTAGCCCACCTCGTTGATGAGCTGCTTGAACTCAGCATCGGTGGCCACCTGCTTGAAATCGCCCACAAAATAACGCGAGATGGTGGCCGACGGAATATCACGCAGCAGGTTCAGCACCAAACGCCGCACCGAGTTGGTTTTATAGATGGCCTCAGGCGTGTTGCGCCGCTCGGGCAGATACAGCGCTGCCACTTCGGTCTTGAAATAGCCGCGCTTGCGCACCGCCGCGCCGTTCAGCACCACCCGCGTGTTGGCCACGGTGGCCGCTTCTTCAACCTGCACACCCTCGAGCTCAACCACGGCCTGCGCCGACAGCGCCGCCCAGCCCAAAAGCACCACCCCTATATGACGCAACCACTTCAGCATGTTCGTACTCCACACCCTGCAGGCAGCCGCCCCGGCCTCAACCGTGCAAACCCGCCAACATCACACACAGACCCCGCACACCCACCGGCCAGAGAGCGGCACCGCCCTCTTGGCCAGCGCTTGTGCATCACAGCGGCTTAGAAACCGTCAACCAACCCACCGTGCCCTCGGGGCGATTTTTCACGCCAAACTCTTTGAGCACCTTGCCCTCAAGCAGCAGCGTGCCCGAATCCTTGATCCACGACACCGCCGGGCCCACGGCATAGGCGCGGCCCTTGCCCACCGTGAGCGGGCCGTGGGCATCGTTGTACATCGACTCACCACCCTCGGCTTCGGATTTCACCGAATCTTTTGAAACCTGATAAATCACATAGCCCTGCAAGCCGATACGGGTCGAATCGTTGATGAACTTCATCGCCGCCCAATCGAAGTTCCAGGTGTTGCCCGAGCGGTATTCGGTATCTTTGTTGCGGCCATTGATGGCAAACGCCGCGCGAACACCAAAATCCCAGCCCTCACCGATGTAGCTGTATTGCACCGTGGGGCGGAAGGTCGAGAACTTGCCTGCGCCCGGGTTGTAAGCGCGGCCCGCTTTGAAATCTCCCGTGCCCAGCAGCACCGCCGGGATCAGCACGACCTGATGGGCGTCTTCTTGCCAGCGCATGATCGGCGCCAGCTCGATATCGCCCAGGCTGAATTTGGAGCCCGCGTGCTCATCGTCAGCGGCAACGGCAGCCAACTGAGCATTCACGGTTGCAGCCGAGGGATATGCCGACGACAACCCGTTCAGGTAGTTCAAACGGGCCGCGCTGGTTGACGTCAGTTGAGCAGAGCTCTCAACCTTTTGGTGGATCAACGGAAACAATGCCGTGAAGCCAATGTTGGCATCCAAAATTTTGTCGGTGCTGATATAGGTGATGCGCGGAAACACCCCCAGCACATCGATCTTGGCGTTGGTGTCGTAGCCGTTGGTGCCCAGCGCCAACAAGGTGGCATTCGTGGCGCGCGGCGAGTTTTTCACCTTGCCAGCGTGATAAGCCATCACCGCCACCTGGCCGTACCAGCCCGGATCGAGCGGTGCCGACATATCGCCGCCGCCAATGCCTGGGGCATAGCGCAGACCGAAATTTTCGGTAGCGCCAGCCGAGCCCGCAGCCAGCGAGGCTGCCAAGGCAACGCTACCCAACGCAGCGCCAGACCACCGCCCGGGGCGGCGCGACGTGAGGGTAGAGGCGAATGAATTTGTCTGGTTCGAGGGGCGGTTAGACATCGTGCGTTTCCTCATTCAAAAAAGATTGGGATGAACCACTGTATCGGCACACCTATGCGGGGGGATCATGGGGTAAACACGATTTCTTACCCTCATTTGTGCATTTAGGCGCAATCTGTAGGTAACTGTCGCAAGAGGGCGACACCCCCAGGCGCCGCATGTGGGGTGGGGCGTAACGCAACGTTTATTCAGATTCGCCGAATTTGCTGTTGATGAGCGCCAGCAGGGCATCCATGGCTTCTTGCTCGCGCTCGCCTTCGGTTTCGATTTCGATTTCGGCGCCGCAACCCGCCGCCAGCATCATCACACCCATGATGCTCTTGGCGTTGACGCGCCGATCACCGCGCGACATGAACACCTCGCACGGATAGGTGCTGGCCAACTTGGTGAGCTTGGCCGAAGGCCGGGCATGCAACCCCAGCTTGTTGCTGATGCAAACGGTGTTTTTGATCATGGTTTGTTGCAAGAGCCTGGGGGCGTGCAGGCGCAGGAGCCACCCGCCACCAACATCACCCCTTGCGAGCCGCCCGCGAGGGCGCGAACCACCAGCGATTCGATCGGCTCGTGGCAGTAATTGAGCACGCGCCAGAGCATGGGCACGTTGGCCCCCGCCAGCACCCGGATTTGCGTGCCGCCTACGCTAGCGGCCAGCCGTTGCGCCACGTTGGCAGGCGTGGCCCCAAAAACATCGGTGAGGATCAGCGCCTCGCCACAGGGGCTCAGGGCCTGCGTTTGCGCCAGCAGCATACGCGCCTGGGCCTCGATGTCTTCGAGCGCGGCTTCGGGCGGCACATCAAGCGCCAACAGGCACCCCGCCGCATCCGGAAAGGCATGCTGCGCGGCCAGTTTGAGCGCCGAGGCCAACGGCGCGTGCGCGATGATCAAAAAACCCGACATGGCGCCGGATTATCAGCCGAACGTTTCGGGTTGTGAGGCAACGTTGCTGCGCCGCACCGTGCACCCGTGCGCGATGGCCCCGGTTTTCGGCTCTTTTTTGATCCCCCCTGTTGTTGGGTTTCACCTCTACCTTCATCACCCACCCACGGGGATACGTTCCGTTACACCCGGAGCGTGGGGTAGACGCCCACAGCGAGCGCGCGAGACACTGCGGGCCGCACTTTTCGTGAACAAGCTCACACTTGGTTGCACAATCGGCCTTTTCATATTTGCAGAAGATTGCAAAAGAGGCCCCCAACGCCACCCGGTCGACGAGGCTCAAATATGGACCCCCTCAATCTGACGCTCCATGCCACGCTGGGCGACAGCGGTTCGCCCGCAGCGGACAGCGGCGCGGCAGCAACCACCGGCGATGCCTTGTGCGATCCGCACAGTGATCCGGCGGCGTGGCGCCATTTGGTGGCCGAGATCGGCGCCGAGATCTCGATGCCCCTAACGGCAGCGCTTGAGCGCATTCACACCTTCACCTCGACAGGCCGGGTGGATCGCGCGGGTTTGCGTGCGCTGCGCATCGAGATCGAGCAGGCGCGCCACGCCGGCATGGTTTGCCAGCAATTGGCGCGGCTGGCCACGGGGCATGTGTCGCAATCGCATGAGCGCGTGCACCTCACGCACACGCTGCAAAGCGTGCTGGCACACCGTAGCCGCGAGCTGCAGGCGCGCGGCGCGCAGGTGCGACAAACGCTGCAGCCCATCGAGGTGATTGCGGATGCGCCGCTGCTGTTCAGCCTGCTCAATGCGGTGCTCGATTGGTCCACCACCAGCTCTAGCGGCGCCATCGATTTGTGCATCGACACCACCGCCTGGCCTACGCGCGGGCGTTTGAGCTGCCGGTTTGCGTATCACCCCATCGATCAGGGCTCCCCCACGGCGGCCACGCTGGCCCACGGCATCGATGGCCTGAGCTGGCGGCTGATCGAGCACACGGCGCATGCGCTGGGGTTGGTGTGCCGGCGCCGTATCGATGGCGCTTTTGTTGGCCTCGAGCTTGAGTTTGTGCGCACGATCAACCCCTTGCTCGAATCGGCATCGTCTGCCGAACAGCCCGAGGCTTTTGCGGATTCGGTGAACTCGAAACCCCTGGCCGGCAGCCATGTGTTGGTGGTGAGCGCACGCCGCGATACGCGGGTGCAAGTGCGTGAGGCCATCAAACACATGGGGCTGGTGCTGGATTTCGTCGGCTCGGTCGAAGAGGCCATCGAGTTTTGCAACGAGGGCTTGCCGCATGCGATCGTGATCGAATCGATGCTCAAAGGGCCGCGCTTCAAATCGTTGGCGGCAGGTATCGTGGCCGAGGTGCCTGAGTTTGTTTTCATCGAGATCGATGAACCGGGGCTGGGCGCCGATTTTCAGATTTCGAGCGTGAGCGCCACGGGCCACGCCCGGCTCAGCCGCGACGCCATCATGAGCGCCCTGCCCTCGGCGCTGATTTATGAGCTCAGCCGCGTGCGTTGAGCGTTGCCCTCACATAATCGGGGGCCCGCTTTGTTGTTATTGATCGCCCGCGCCACCCCATGAAGCTCACCCGCCCGCTGATCGTCGTGCTCGCTACCCTGGCCGCCGCCCTTGGCGCCTACGTGATGCTGACGCGCCACGAAACGGCGCCCGATGTGCCGCTGGTGCTGCTCGATGGCCGCTCGCCATCCGTGCAGGCGCTGCGTGGCCAAGTGGTGGTGGTTAATTTTTGGGCCACGAGTTGCTCAACCTGCATGCGCGAAATGCCGCATCTGGTTGAGCTGCATCAGCGCCTGGGCGCCCGCGGTCTGAGGGTGGTGGCAGTGGCCATGAGCTACGACCCTCCCGATTACGTGCGGCAGTTTGCCAAGAGCCGCGCGCTGCCCTTTGATGTGGCACTCGACGGATCAGGGCAGGTGGCATCAAGCTTTGGCCCGGTGCAGCTCACCCCCACCACGGTGGTGATCGACAGGCAGGGCCGCGTCGTTAAACGTTATGTGGGCGAGCCCGATTACCCGGCGTTCAATGCCCTGATCGAAAAACTGCTCGGCGAGCCTGCCTGAGCGCCCCTCACGGCGCGATCTTCTTTTTGAGCATGCGGGCCAGCGGCTGCGGCAGGCGCCCCAACGATTTGAGCACGTAGGGCAGCACACGCAGCTTGAGCCCGGCAATGGCGCTGGGCACCACCACCTCGATGAGGTGCGGCCCCGGCGTTGCAAGCGCCCGATCGAATGCGGCCAGAAATTCGTCGACCGTGGTGGCGCGCACCGAGGGCACGCCCATGCCCAGGCCCATCTGCACAAAATCAAGCCCAGGATTGCCCAGATCGAGCTGTGATTTGGCCTTGCTGCCCTCATCGGTGGCCGCCGCGCCCACGCGCTGCAACTCAACATTGAGGATGGCGTAAGAGCGGTTGTTGAACACGATCGACACCACATTGAGCCGCTCGCGCGCCATCGTCCACAGCGCCTGGATCGTGTACATCGCCGAGCCATCGCCTGCCAGCGCGATCACGGGGCGATCCGAGCAGGCAATGGCAGCGCCCACCGCTGCGGGTAGCCCTTGGCCGATGGCGCCACCCGTGAGCGTGATCACATCATGGCGCGGCGCACCGGCGGTAAACTTCGGCAGCATCACGCCCGAGGTTTGGGCTTCGTCGACGATGATGGCGCGCTCGGGCAACAGGTAGCCGATGGCTTTGCAAACTTTCTCGGCCGTGAGCTTGCCGCGCGGCCTCTCGGGCCTCAGGGGCGCTTGCAAAACAGGCTGTGCCTGATCCGCCCCCAGACGATGGCACAAGGCATCGAGGCTGCCTCGGGCATCTTGCGCAAACGAGGCCAGCACATGCACCTCGCAGGTGTCGGGCACGAGGTAGCTCTTTTTGCCCGGGTAGGCAAAAAAGGACACCGGCGCCTTGGCATCCACCAGGATCAGGTGTTCGATATCGGCCAATTGCACCGAGGCCAGCTCAGCCAGATAGGCAATGCGCTCAACGTGCGGCAGCCCCGCGCCGCGCTCGATGCGGGCCGGAAACACCTCAGACAACAACGTAGCACCGGTGTGCGCAGCCACACGGGCCACCGCCATCAGGGCCGGCTCGCGCAGCGCACGCGCACCCAGCAAGAAGGCTTTTTTGCCAGGCCCCTGCAAAACCTTTGCAATGGCGGCCACCGTGTCGTCAGAAGCCCGGGGCGCCGGTTCGGGCGCACGGGGCGCACGCGGCACGCCACCCTCGCCCCACGACACATCGGCCGGCAGGATCAACGTCACCACCTGCCCCGGCGGCCCCATCGATGTGGCCACGGCCTCGACAACGTCATCGCACAGCGCCGACGTGCGCGACGATGTGCGCACCCAACGCGACACATTGCGCGCCACGGTTTCGATGTCGGATTGCAGCTGCGCGTCGTATTGCACGTGGTGCGTCGCGTGATCGCCCACGATATTCACCACCGGCACCCGGCCTTTGCGTGCGTTGTGCAAATTGGCCAGCGCGTTGCCCAGCCCACAGCCCAGGTGCAACAGGGTAGCCGCCGGCTTGTCGGCCATGCGCGCATAACCATCAGCTGCGCCGCTGGCCACGCCTTCAAACAGCGTCAGCACCGCCCGCATCTCAGGCACGGTGTCGAGCGCCGCCACAAAGTGCATCTCAGAGGTGCCAGGGTTGGTAAAACACACACGCACCCCGGCATCAACCAGGGTGCGCAGCATGGCTTGGGCGCCATTGAGTTCTGCGGGCATGAGGCGGTCTCCTATGTGATCGTCAAACCATAGCGATTTAAGATCGCCCACGATTGACTTTGCAGGACACAAGCATTGACCTCAGAGGCCAGCGTATCGATGAGCTGGGTGCACACCGTGCTGGGTGCGGCGCGCCGGCTGGGGGTGAACCCGGATGAGCTGCTGCACCGCGCGCGCATTGCGCCCGATGAGCTGCACAGTGATCGCTGGCCGATCGATCACATCACCCGGCTGTGGCGCGCAGCGGCAACGCTCTCGGGCGATCCCGGCTTTGGGCTCAAAGCCGGGCGCCACGTGGGGCCCACCAGCTTCAACGTCGTCAGCTTTATCTTGCAGACCTCGGCCACGCTGCGCGAAGCCCTGGGTGTGTTGCAGAAATACCAACGCCTGATCTCAGACGCCGGACGCTTTCAGCTGCTGCCAGGCGCACACGAGAGCTGGCTCGTCTACCACCCCTGCCAGGGCGAGCTGGCGTTCAGCCCGCATCAGATTGAAGCTGTGCTGGCGGCCACCGTTACTTTTGCCCGTTGGGTGAGTGAGCCCTCGGCTCCGCCGCGTTTGGTGCGCCTGGGCCACGCGCGGGTGGCTCCGTTGGCCGATTACCTTGAAGCTTTTGCCTGCCCCGTTGAGTTTGAGCAGGCCTATAACGGGCTGCTGCTGGGCAACGATCAGCTCGATCAACCCCTGCCGCAAGCCGATGCACAGCTGGCGCGGCTGCACCAGCAATACGCCAGCGCCCGGCTGCGCGCGCTCACCCAGCGCGATGATCCGGTTGAGGCCCTGAGCGGCTGGATTCGCGCCCACCTCGGCCCGCCCGCGCCCACCCGTGCCCAGGCATGCGCCGCGCTGGGCCTCACCGAACGCACGTTGGCGCGCCGTTTGCGCGATCATGGCCAGAGTTTCAGCGCCGTGCTCGATAACGCACGCTGTGAGCAAGCCCTGCAGCGCGTGGCACACACCGATCGCGCCTTGAGCGATATTGCTCACGAGCTCGGCTTTGCCGACATCAGCCCGTTTTACCGCGCCTTTTTGCGCTGGACGGGCACCACGCCGGCGCAGTGGCGTGCGCAGCAGCCCCGCCGCAACGACGCGCCCTGAGCACGATCACGGCTTGCTCACGCCCAGCAGCCCGTTGCGAAAAGCCTCGTGCGCTGCAGCACCCACATACATACGCATGTAAACCTGCCAAAACAGATCGTTCTTCACGCTCTGATCGCTCAGGCGCTTGCCGTTGAAGCGGCCAAACATGCCCTTGCCCGGTTGCCACACCGTATCGATGGTGTCGCCCTTCACTACACGGGTGATCGAGCCGTAGATGCCCCCAAGCGCACCGAGTTCGCCGATCAGCTGCTTGAATTCGGTTTCGGTGGCCGCCTGCTTAAAGTCATTGACGAAATAGCGTGAGGCGGTCGACATCGGCACCTCGCGCAACAACACCCGGCGCAGCACACGCACGCCATTGGTTTTGTAGATCACCTCGGCAGACGTCGTGCGCTCGGGCAGATACAGCGCCGCTGCTTCGGTTTTGAAATACCCCCGCTTATGCACGGCAACGCCATTGAGAACGAGCTTGGCGCCGTCTTCAATGATCGTGTCGTCGAACACCACGCCCTCGATTTCTGCGGCATGCGCCAGCAAGCAGGCGGTGCTCATCGCCAGCACGGCAGCAATGCGCTGCCCTATCCCTTTGAGTCGACGGATCATGAGGCCTCCCACGGCATGCATCCTGAAGTGCGGCGCTGATCGATACCGCATCCGAATCTGCATTCTCGACAGTGGCCCGTGCGAGCTGTAGCAGCCCTCCCCCACGCTGGCTCGCGCATCCGTGAAGAATGCACGTTGCGTCGCGCCGGGGCCCTTTAACTCACTCGAGCACGCCTGCCGCCTGCAGATCGGCGTGGTAGCTCGATCGCACCAACGCGCCTACGGCTGCGTGGCTGAAACCCATTTCGTAAGCGGCGGTTTCGAGGCGTTTAAAGGCATCGGGCGTCACGTAGCGACGCACCGGCAGGTGGTGGTTTGAGGGGGCGAGGTATTGGCCGATGGTGATCATGTCGATGCGGTGCTCGCGCATATCGCGCATCGTCTGCAAGATTTCGTCGTCGGTTTCGCCCAAGCCCACCATGATGCCGCTCTTGGTGGGCACCTCGGCAAAACGCTCTTTGAACTGCCTGAGCAGGTTGAGGCTGAAGGCGTAATCGGCTCCGGGGCGCGCTTCTTTGTAAAGGCGTGGCACGGTTTCGAGGTTGTGGTTCATCACATCAGGCAGCGCCTGGCCAAGGGTGTCGAGCGCGCGCTCGTGCCGACCGCGAAAATCGGGCGTGAGCACCTCAATGCGCGTGGCCGGCGAGCGCTCGCGAATTTCGCGGATGCAATCGGCAAAGTGCCCGGCACCGCCATCGCGCAGATCATCACGATCAACGCTGGTGATCACCACATATTTGAGCTTGAGCGCAGCGATGGTTTTGGCGAGATTGGCCGGCTCGCTTGCATCGAGCGGATCGGGGCGGCCATGGCCCACATCGCAAAACGGGCAACGCCGCGTGCATTTGTCGCCCATGATCATGAAGCTGGCCGTGCCGTGGCCAAAGCACTCGCCGATGTTGGGGCACGAGGCTTCTTCGCACACCGTGTGCAACTGGTGCTCGCGCAAGATCTGCTTGATCTCATAAAAGCGCGTGCTGGGCGAACCCGCCTTAACGCGAATCCACCCTGGTTTTTTAAGCACCTCCGCGGGCACCACCTTGATCGGAATGCGCGAGGTTTTGGCCTCGGCCTTTTGCTTGACAGTGGGATCGTAGGCCGGAGCCGACGAGGCGGCGGGCGGCGGGGTGTGTTCGGCAGCAGGCATGGCGCGAAGAGAAAAAACAGAAGAATGAAGCCGCAGCCAGAGGTTCAAGGGCGCAAATACGCCGAGAGCTTGTCGGCCAGCCGGTGCGCGGCGTCGTCCCATGTGGTCTGCACGCCGATTGTAGAAAGATCGATGCTGCGCAGCCCGGCATAACCGCACGGGTTGATACGCGCGTAGGGCTCGAGATCCATATCGACATTAAAGGCCAGCCCGTGATACGCGCAGTGCCGCGTCACCTTGATACCCAGCGCGGCGATCTTGCCCAAGCCCCTAAACGGATCTTCGCCCGGCCCGCACGGCGCGAGGCAGGCATGGCCAAAGGGATCATCGAGCCGCACATAAATGCCCGGCGCGCCCCGCACGCGATGGCCCGTAACGCCATAGCCCTCAAGCGTTTTGATGATGGCCTGCTCTAAGCGAAACACATACTCTTTAACGTAGATGCCCAAGCGCTGCAGATCCACCAGCGGATACGCCACCACCTGCCCCGGCCCGTGGTAGGTTACCTGCCCGCCACGGTTGGTGTGCACCACGGGGATATCGCCGGGCAGCAGCAGGTGATCGGCCTTGCCCGCAATGCCTTGCGTAAAAACGCGCGGGTGCTCGCACAACCAGAGTTCATCGGGCACCGGCACCGCGCCCGGCTGCGTGCGCGCCTCGGTGAAATCTTGCATCGCCTGCGCCGTGCGGGCGTAATCGACGCGCCCCAACGAGCGCACAAGCAAGGCACCGTGGAGGTGATCCATCATGCGGCACTCCGGCGCTGAAACAACCCACCCGGCAGCCGCGCCACCTCGCCGTTGAGCTCAAGATCGAGCAAACGCACATGCAGCTCAGCGCCACCCAGCCCCGTGCGCGCGCTCAATGCATCCAGCCCGATCGGATCGAACCCCAGCGCATTGAGCAATGCATCGGCAGACGCCCCGGCGAGCGACACATCAAGCCGGCCCTGCACACACGGCGGCACCTCTGGGGCCCCTCCGGCAGACGACACCGGCGCAGCGCGCCCGACACCCGAGCCCCAAAACAACTCATCGAGCACATCCTGCGCTGTCTCGACCAATTTGGCACCCTGCTTGATCAGCGCGTGGCAGCCACGCGCCTGCGGCGAGTGAATCGAGCCGGGAATGGCAAACACCTCACGCCCCATCTCGGTAGCCAGCCGCGCAGTGATCAGCGAGCCCGACGGCAGCGCCGCCTCAACCACCAGCGTGCCACGCGAAAGCGCCGCGATGATGCGGTTGCGACGCGGAAAATTAGGCGCCAGCGGCGGCGTGCCCAACAGACACTCGCTGAGCATCACCCCCTGCTGAGCAATGCGATGCGCCAGCGCGTGATGCCGACGCGGGTAGACACGATCCAGCCCCGTGCCCACCACCGCAATGGTGCTGCCCGGCGCCCCCTCGGGCAAACCATCAAGCGCCCCCTCGTGCGCAGCGCCATCCACCCCCTGGGCCAGCCCCGACACCACCACCAGCCCCGCGCGGGCAAACTCGAGCGCAAACGCCCGTGCGTTGTCGGCCCCCTGCGGCGTGGGGCTGCGGCTGCCCACGATGGCAATCGATGGTGCGCCCAGCGCCTCAAGCCGCCCCTGAGCAAACAGCACCAGCGGCGGATCAGGCGCCTCAAGCAACGCTGCGGGATAGCGCGCATCGGCCAGCGTCAGCACAGCACGATCAGGCGCACCGGCCAACCAAGCCAAGGTGGATTCGAGTTGTGTGGGCAGATCGTCCGGCGCGTCAGCCAGCGCCCGGGCCTCGCGCTCACCCACCACCACGGCACGCGCTGCAGGCGACGCATCAAACACCGCTTGCGGCGAGCCGAAGGCGGTGAGCAACCGGCGGGCCGACACCGGCCCGATATGCGGGGTAAGCAAAAGCCGCAGCCAAGCGGCGAGTTCGTCGCGGGGGATCACCCCTCGAGTATCACACCCCCCGACGCACGACGCGCCGGGGCCCGGCGCTGATCAGGGCTGCGCAAACCGATCGCCGCGCTTAACCGGCTGCTCAGATTTGAGGATCAGCGCATACGACATGCGATCAAACACACGGAAGACGAACAACAGCCCCGAGCGCTCATTGGGCAGTTTGATCATGGGGCGCGCATCATCGGTAACGTCGGCGCGCTGCTTGCCATCGGTTACCAGCGCCAGCACATAGCCGCGCTCAACGCCATCGCGTGCGCCCTTGTTGAGCGACACGATCTGGTTTTGCCCCGCACTCAGGCCATCACCGTAAATCGACACAATCTGGCCATAAATCTCGCCAGCGGGCGCGTGTGGCGCATAGCGCGAATACTCACGCGCCGGCACCGGGGCCAAGCGATCGCCAATGCCGGCTTCGAGGCGGCTGTCAACAACGGTGTAGGTGTCGGCCACCCTGAGGTTGTCTTCGCCACCCTTGGGCATATCGGCCGCCGCGCGCACGAACTCGGCCTTGCCAACATAAGCGGCTTCGTAGCCCAGCACCTCATCGGTGGTGGGATCGGTGAGTTTTTTGGGCGCGCGGAAGATGCGCCAATCGTTAACGCCATTGCGCTCACCCAGCACGTAGGCCAAATCCCCCTTGGTGAGCACCACGCGCCCCTCTTGCGTGCCCACGATGCGCGGCGCTGCTGCCAGCTCGGCATCGGATTGCAAGATCACCGCCTCGTTAAGGAAGGGCTCGATCAGATGCAAAGGCACCGCCCCGATGGCATCAAAAGCCGGGCCCGGACGCACACGCGGCGAGAGCTTGCCGTCGCCCGTGGCGCTGGCCACCGGCTCACCCACGCGCAAGCGCGCACGGCCATCGCTCTTATCGAGCACCAACACCTGCCCCGGATAGATGAGGTGCGGATTGCGGATTTGATCGAGGTTCATGCCCCAGAGCTCGGGCCAGCGCCATGGGCGCTTGAGAAACAGGCCCGAGATATCCCACAACGTGTCGCCCGCCTTCACCTTGTAGACATCGGGCGCGTTGTCGGCCAGCTCAGACAGCGGCACCCCCGCCGAGGCCACCTGCTTGGCTGTAGCCCGCTGCTGCGTGGTAATGGGATAGCGCACATGCGCGGGCGTTGCCGCTGCGGCAGGCGCCTCGGCAGCGGCATCGCCCCCGACAGCCCAAGCCCCCGCGTGCAGCCCCCCGATCAACGCAGCAGCGCACACCGTTTGCAGCAGCCCTCGCGCAGCCCCGAGCGAGCGCTCGATAACCACCGGCTGACGCCGAAACTGCAAACGTGAATCAAGACGCTGAGGGGGACACTGCATCATGGAAAGGGTCTCCGCTGGCACGTGCGGCCCTGCAGCGCCGCCGTGGGGGGTTGATAACTGAGCCGGCCACTGCAGCTGATGCAGTGGCCACCGACCGAGGTTGATGGCCGCCGGCGCGTTTGTCGTGATTGCGCGAAAATTAAAGATGAAACTTCAATTGATTCGGTCGATTCTGCCCCTAAATCTTTGATGGCCGCAATGAAATTTGCCCGGAGTTACGCGGCCAACGCCCGTCATTTCTGGCTTTTGCGTTGCGCCACATCCACAGCGCACGCACCTTCATGAAGCCCCGGTGCGGCGCGCGTTGCCGCTGCATCGTCCTTTTGTTCATCACCTACCGACACCCGCCCCGCCATGGCCCTGCTCCCGATCCTGCGCTATCCCGATCCGCGTCTGCACACCGTGGCCCAACCCGTGGCCGTGGTGGATGAACGCATTCGCCAACTCGTCGACGACATGCTTGAAACGATGTATGCCGCCAAAGGCGTGGGGCTGGCAGCCACGCAAATTGATGTGCACAAGCGCGTGGTGGTGATCGACACCTCTGAAAACGGCGACGCACCGCGCGTGTTGATCAACCCCGAGATCACGCAAACGAGCGACGAGATGATCGTGTGGGATGAGGGCTGCCTGTCGGTGCCCACGGTGTACGACAAAGTCGAGCGCCATGCCCGCGTGAGCGTGCGTGCGCTTGATCGCAACGGCCAGCCCTACGCGTTTGATGCCGATGAGCTGCTGGCCGTGTGCGTGCAGCACGAGCTCGATCACCTGCAGGGCAAGGTGTTCGTCGAATACCTCTCGCCGCTCAAGCGCAATCGCATCAAAACCAAAATGATCAAAAAGAACCGCGAAGACGAGCCCCCGGCTCGCGCCCTGTGAACCCCATGAAGATCGCTTTTGCCGGCACCCCCGAATTTGCCCGCGTGGCGCTGCAGCGGCTGCACGAGGCAGGACACGAGATCACGCTGGTGCTCACGCAGCCCGATCGCCCCGCGGGCCGAGGGATGAAGCTGCAGGCGTCGCCCGTGAAGCAGTTTGCGCAGCAGCACGGCGTGCCGGTGGTGCAGCCGCGCAGCTTGCGGCTCGATGGCAAATATCCCGACGATGCCGCCGCTGCACGCGAGGCGCTGCAAGGCTGTGGTGCCGAAGCGCTGATCGTGGCGGCCTATGGCCTGATCCTGCCCCGTTGGGTGCTCGATCTGCCTCTGCGCGGCTGCCTCAACATCCACGGCTCGCTGCTGCCACGCTGGCGCGGCGCGGCGCCGATCCACCGCGCCATTGAAGCCGGCGATGCGGCCACCGGCATCACCATCATGCAGATGGATGAAGGGCTCGACACCGGCGACATGCTGCTCACCGCTGCCGAGGCTATCCGCCCCGACGACACCACCGCCGTGCTGCACGATCGGCTGGCGGCGCTGGGCGGCGCATTGGTGGTGCAGGCGCTCGATCTGGCAACGCAAAGCGGGCTGCGCCGCACCCCTCAGCCGGCGGAGGGCGTGTGCTACGCGCACAAGATCGACAAGGCCGAGGCGGCCATCGATTGGCACGCGCCGGCGGCCATTCTTGAGCGCCGGGTGCGGGCGTTTGATCCGTTTCCGGGGGCACATTTCGTGCTCGATGGAGAAGCCGTCAAGGTGTGGGCCGCTGCGGTCGTGCCCCACGCCGGGGGCCCAGACGCCCCACCGCCGGGCACGCTGTTGCAGGCGTCGCCCGAGGCGCTGGTGGTGCGCTGTGGTGAGCAATCACTTGCGCTTAAAACCTTGCAGCGCCCCGGTGGCAAGCGGCAGAGCGTGCGCGAATTTTTGCAGGCGCGGGCACTGCAGGCCGGGCAGCGCCTGGGCTGAATCCCCCTGAATGTTTTGCGGGGATTGAATTTGCGCAAAACATCCCCCATCTGATCGGGCCGAACACGAAAGGAATCCATCCACCATGTTCAATCTGTTTAAAACCGCCGTATTGATGGCGGCGATCACCGCGCTTTTCATGGCCCTGGGCTCGATGATCGGGGGGCGTCAGGGAATGATGCTGGCCTTTGTGGTGGCGCTGGGGATGAACTTCTTCAGCTACTGGTTCAGCGACAAGATGGTGCTGCGGATGTACAACGCGCGCGAAGTCGATGCCAGCAGCGCGCCGCAGTTTTATCGCATGGTGCAAGAGCTGGCCCAACGCGCCGAACTGCCGATGCCGCGCGTGTACCTGATTGATGAGCAAGCGCCCAATGCGTTTGCCACCGGACGCGACCCCGAGCACGCCGCCGTGGCCGCCACCACGGGCATCTTGCGCGTGCTCAGCGAACGCGAGCTGCGCGGCGTGATGGCACACGAGCTGGCGCACGTAAAGCACCGCGATATTTTGATCAGCACCATCAGCGCCACGATGGCCGGCGCCATCTCGATGCTGGCCAACTTTGCCATGATGTTCGGCGGGCGCGATGAAGAGGGCCGCCCCGTGAACCCGATCGCGGGCATTGCGGTGGCGATTCTGGCGCCGCTGGCTGCCAGCCTGATCCAGATGGCGATCAGCCGCGCACGCGAGTTTGAGGCCGACCGTGGCGGCGCCGAGATTTCGGGCGATCCGCAAGCGCTGGCCTCGGCGCTCGACAAAATCCACCGCTACGCCCGTGGCATGCCGCTGCATGCCGCCGAGGCCCACCCCGAAACGGCACAGATGATGATCATGAATCCGCTGTCCGCCGAAGGCATCAAGGGGCTGTTTGCCACCCACCCGCCTACCGAAGAGCGTGTGGCGCGGCTACTGGCCATGGCGCGCGGCGAGCGATAGGCAATGCGGCCTGCCCATAAAGGCCCGTGAAGATTTAAGGGCCATTTGCCGTGCTGTTTGCCGCTTGCCCTGCGCGGCAAGCGCGTACGCTCACATCATCATGCGTCTGCGTTTGTTGCGTCTGCGTTTTCTGGCCCTGTGCTGCGTGAGCCTGCTCGCCGCGTGCGATCAGCTGGGCATCGAATCGCCCCAAAAAGAAGCCGAGCGCAAAGAAGCCGAGGCCAAAGCCATCGGCAGTGCCTGCCGACAGGCGGGCCGGGCCATCGAGGATTGCTACAACCTCAACCCGAAGGCCAGCAAATCGGCCATTTTCGGCGGCTGGCGCGAGATGGACGAATACATGCGCGAAAACAAGCTCGACATCGTTGCGCCCACGGTGCCGTCGGCGGCAGCCAAAGCCAAGCCGGCCCCTGGCGACGAAGCCGAAGATGAAACCGAGCCCCCCGCCGCCGAGGACGCTGCCGACAAGGCCAGCAAGAGCGCCCCTGCGCCGCGCGGCAAGGCCAAGGCATCGGCAGGCCACGGCGGTTGACCCCTCGGCGCGGCCAACGGCCCCGCACGCCACTCGGCCATCGCAGCGCCGGCACAATGGGCCGGCCCATGGTTGCCCTTGCCCGATCTCTGGCGGCGCTGCGCCCGCTGCTTCTGCACCCCGAATTTCGCCTCGGCGCACGCGAAATGGCCGCGTTGCTGCCCGGCTTTGGCGCCTGGGGGCTGGTTACCGGCGTGGCGATGGTGCAAGGCGGCTGGCCCACTTGGCTGGCATTGGCGATGACACTGTGCGTGTTCTCAGCCGGCGCGCAGCTCGCCGCTTTGTCGCTGATGGCCGTGCATACGCCGCCCGCCATGGTGATCGCCACGGCGTTTTGCGTGAATCTGCGCTTTGTGATCTTCAGCGTGCAACTGCGGCCCTACCTCGTGCACCTGCCGCCGTGGCGGCGTCTGGCGGCGGGGTATTTCACAGCCGATCTGAGCTTTGTGCGGTTTACCCAGCGGCTGCACCAATGGCGCCACATCGATGGCCCGCACGCCCGCCCCGAGGCGCGCCGCTCTGATGCGCTGGCCTATCTGGCCGGTTCGTGTGCCGTCAACTGGAGCGGCTGGCAGATCTGCTCGGTCGCTGGCATTGCGCTGGCCCACGCCGTGCCCACGCATTGGGGGCTTGAGTTCGCCGGTGTGGTGGCCCTGCTGGGGCTCACATGTTCGCTGCTGATCGACCGTGCCAGCGTGTTGACCGCTGGCGTGGCTGCCACTGCCGCCGTGGCCGCATTTGCCTTGCCGTTGCGCCTGAACCTCGTGGTGGCGATTGCGATGGCCGTGGCCGCCGGATTGATCTTTGAGCACCTGCGCGATCTCAGCCCGCGCCCGCCCCGGCAACCGCGCCGCCGCACGCCCTCATGAATCCCACCCCAGAGCCCGGATATGGATATGTGTGGACGGTGATCGTCGGCCTGACGCTGGTGAGCATCATCAACCGCAGCTTTTTCTTTATCTCACGCCGCGAGGTGCCGCTGCCCGAGTGGCTACAGCGAGGCTTGCGCTACGCCCCGTTGGCGGCGCTGGCTGCCGTGATCGCCCCCGAGGTGGTGATGGCACACGGCCAGCTGATCGACACCTGGCGCCACCCGCCGCTGTGGGGCGCGGTAGCGGCATGCGGCTACTTTGTGTGGCGGCGCGGCCTGCTGGGCACCATCGTGGCCGGCACGGCAGCCAGCCTCGTGCTGCGTCTGGGCCTGGGCTGGTGAGTGCGCGCCCGCCCGGCTGCGGGGTCGTCGTGCGGCACGGGTTTTCTACAATCGCGGATTCTGTCTTTCTCTTTTTTGCACCGTCATCACCTGAGGCGCCGATCATGTCCATTCTTCGTTTTCAAGATCTCGTGGCCCAAGGCAAAGTTGCCGGCCAGCGCGTGTTCATCCGTGCCGACCTCAACGTGCCGCAAAACGACGCCGGCCACATCACCGAAGACACCCGCATTCGCGCCTCGGTGCCGGCCATCGAGATGGCGCTCAAGGGCGGCGCAGCCGTGATGATCACCAGCCACTTGGGCCGCCCTACCGAGGGTGAGTTCAAGCCCGAAGATTCGCTGGCTCCGGTGGCCAAGCGTCTTGGCGAGCTGCTGGGCCGCGAGGTGCCGCTGGTGGCCAACTGGGTGGATGGCGTGAGCGTGGCGCCCGGCCAGGTGGTGCTGCTCGAAAACTGCCGCCTCAACAAGGG
>CAZUCW010000031.1:0-24103 GCA_964618825.1 uncultured Aquabacterium sp. | reverse complement strand
TACAACGACTGGTCGGGGTACATGGTTTCGGAGGTGTTGCCGTCGGCGGCCACTTGCCAGCCCGACAGGTAGACGGCCTCGAGACCCGCCTTGGCTTGCTGCATGGCCTGGCCAGCAGTGATGGCGCCGAACGCGTTGACGTAGCCTTTTTTGGCACCGCCGTTAACCCGCTCCCACAGCTTCTCGGCACCGTTTTTGGCCAGCGTGTACTCGGGCTGGATGCTGCCGCGCAGGCGCACAACATCGGCAGCGGAGTAGCCGCGCTTCACGAGCTTCCAACGGGGGTTTTCGGCCCAGTCTTTTTCGAGGGCAGCGATTTGCTGTTCACGGGTGAGTTTCGTCATAACGATCTCCGGGGGAGGGGTTGAAAGAAACGAAGAATTTGATTTGAGATGGTGACCTAAAACGGCGCGCTGCGCCGCCCCAGACCCATAACTTATATCTTATACAAGACTTGATTAAGAGTCACGTGAAATCAAGCACTTGGCGACAAAAAACATGTCAAGAGGATGGTGCTGAGACGAAGCGTTACCCGGGCCATCCAGCAGGCACAAAATGTCTTTCCGCATTAAGAAAAGACAGCAGAGCATACGAAATAACCCTAGGTTTGACACTCAAACACATCCAATAAAAAAGCCGCCAGCGCTTGAGGCGGGCGGCCTGAGTAGAGAGGGGCCGGGCTGCGCCATGCGTTGCACGCACAGCCCACCAGAGCCGCCTCGCGAGCTTTTTATTTGCTGTGTGCGGCTTGGTGGCCCGCCATGCCAGTGACAACTTCTTGCTTGGCAGAGTCGATGCCTTCCCAGCCTTTAACTTTGACCCATTTGCCAGGCTCGAGGTCTTTGTAGTGCTCGAAGAAGTGCTGGATGCGCTTGAGCATCAGATCGGGCAGATCGTCGAGTTTCTGGATTTTTTCGTACATGGGCAGGATTTTTTCGGTCGGCACAGCCAGGAGCTTGGAGTCGCCGCCGGCTTCGTCGTCCATCTTGAGCACGCCCAGCGGACGGCATGGCACAACCACCCCGGGGATCAGCGGGAACGGCGTGATAACGAGCACATCCACTGGATCGCCATCGTCGGCGATGGTTTGCGGCACGTAGCCGTAGTTGCAGGGGTAGTGCATGGCCGTGCCCATGAAGCGGTCGACAAACAGTGCGCCGGTTTCTTCATCAACTTCGTATTTGATCGGGTCGGCATTCATCGGGATCTCGATGATCACGTTGAACACGTCGGGCGCCTTGGCGCCGGGGGTCACGTTGTGCAGGCTCATGGTGAATAAACGAGTGAGGATTGGGATGAGACGAAAGGCGCCAAGTTTAGCGTTGACCCTAGGTAAGCAGGGTGATCTCGCGCATTGCCGGCATCGTGCCCTTCACTTAGCATGGCCCGAGCGACCCGGCCCACCGGCCTGTTGTGAGGTGAGACCCCGTTGCGCTTGGCGATGCGTCGGCGTGCTTGGTGAGTTGTCGCAAGTGAGTTGCCGCAATCGCAAGTTCAGAGACTTCAACCTTTTGAAGGAGACGGTTCATGTCGACCTCTGTGGCGCTGCTTTTTGCGCTGGCCTGCGGTGTTGCCGCAGTGCTGTACGGGTTTGTTTCTCGCAGCTGGATCTTGCGGCAGGATGCGGGCAACGCTCGCATGCAAGAGATTGCTTCGGCGATTCAGCAAGGGGCTGCGGCGTATCTGGCGCGGCAATACCAGACGATTGCGCTCGTGGGAGCCGTGTTGGCGGTGCTGATCGGCGTGTTTATCGGCTGGCCCACAGCGGTGGCTTTTGTGGTGGGCGCCGTGCTCTCAGGGGCCTGTGGCTTTATCGGCATGAATGTGTCGGTGCGCGCCAATGTGCGCACAGCCCAGGCGGCCACGGTGGGCATGCAAGAGGCGCTGAATGTGGCTTTCAAGGGCGGTGCGATCACCGGGATGCTGGTGGTGGGGCTGGGCCTGCTGGGGGTGGCGGGCGCGTTTTGGCTGCTCACACAGGGGCTGGCATCGACAACATCTGCCGATCTCTCGATCGCCATCAAGCCGTTGATGGGGCTGGCGTTTGGCTCATCCCTGATTTCGATCTTCGCGCGGCTGGGCGGCGGCATTTTCACCAAGGGCGCCGATGTGGGGGCCGATTTGGTGGGCAAGGTTGAGGCGGGCATCCCCGAAGACGATCCGCGCAACCCCGCCGTGATTGCCGACAACGTGGGCGACAACGTGGGTGATTGCGCAGGCATGGCGGCAGATTTGTTCGAAACCTACGCGGTAACGCTGATCGCCACGATGGTGCTGGGCGCCCTGCTCATCTCAAAGGCTCCACTGCATGCTGCCATTTACCCGCTGGCACTGGGCGGTTTTTCGATCATCAGCTCGATCATCGGTATCGGCGCTGTGAAGGCTCGCCCAGGAATGACGAATGTGATGCCTGCGCTCTACCGTGGGTTGATCGTGTCGGGGGTGATTTCGTTGATCGGGTTCTTTTTCATCACGACGTCGGTGATGCCCGGCGATGCGATGGGCGACAACACGCACCTGAGGCTGTTTGGCTCGGCGGTGGTGGGCCTGGCGCTCACGGCGTTGCTGGTGTGGATCACCGAGTTTTATACCGGCACGCAATACAGCCCGGTGCAGCATGTGGCTCAGGCATCGACCACCGGACACGGCACCAATGTGATCGCAGGGCTGGGCGTGAGCATGCGGTCTACCGCCTGGCCGGTGCTGTTTGTGTGCGGCGCGATCTGGCTGGCTTATGCGCTCGCAGGTTTGTATGGCATTGCGGTGGCGGCCACATCGATGCTCAGCATGGCAGGCATCGTGGTGGCGCTTGATGCCTATGGCCCGATCACCGACAACGCCGGCGGTATCGCCGAGATGGCCGAGTTGCCCGAGAGTGTGCGCGCCATCACGGATCCGCTCGACGCCGTGGGCAACACCACCAAGGCCGTCACCAAGGGCTATGCCATCGGCTCGGCGGGTCTGGCGGCGTTGGTGCTGTTTGCCGATTACACCCACGCGCTCGAAGCCACCGGGCAAAGCGTGAGGTTCGATCTGTCGAACCACATGGTGATCATCGGTTTGTTTATCGGCGGCCTGATCCCCTATCTGTTTGGCGCGATGGCCATGGAGGCGGTGGGACGCGCGGCAGGCTCGGTGGTCGAAGAGGTGCGCCGGCAGTTTCGTGAGATCCCCGGCATCATGGCCGGCACGGCCAAGCCCGAATACGGCAAGGCGGTGGGGATGCTCACGGGCGCAGCCATCAAAGAGATGATCGCGCCCTCGCTGCTGCCCGTGGTTGCGCCGGTGGTTGTGGGCCTGCTGCTCGGGCCCGAGGCTTTGGGTGGATTGCTGATGGGCACCATCGTGACGGGCCTGTTTGTGGCGATCTCGATGTGCACGGGCGGCGGCGCCTGGGACAACGCCAAAAAATATATCGAAGAAGGCCACCACGGCGGCAAGGGCAGCGATGCGCATAAGGCCGCCGTTACGGGCGACACCGTGGGTGATCCCTATAAAGACACTGCCGGCCCGGCGGTGAACCCGCTCATCAAGATCATCAATATCGTGGCGCTGCTGGTGGTGCCGCTTTTGCCGCACGCCACCGCTGCCGAGCCTGTCCAAGCGCACTTGCCCGCATTGCAGGCACCAGCGTCTGTGGCGGTGCCAGCGGTTTCGGAGGCGATTGCACCCAACACACCAAACGCATCGGGTGCAGCGGTTCAGCATTGAGCAGGTGGGCCGCCCCTGCCGAACGCACTAAGCGGCGTCACGAAATTGCGGCCATGGCTCCCAAGAATGCGAGGCGATCTTGTTGTTCTGTCGTCTTCATTCTTGAGGAGTATTCATGCACAAGCCATTTCACTTGTTGGGGCTGACGGCCCTGTGCGCCGCTTCGGCACTGTTGGCGATGAAGGCTTCGGCGCACGGCCACGGCCATCGCGCCGACGAGGCCACCCTTGCACGCCACGGCCATCTCGAAGCTCAAGTGGGTGTGCGCCCTCTTTATCTCGTGGACGGCATGGAAGAAGGCCCGCTCAAGCGCAAGCTCGAGCAATGCAAGGCCGGCCCGTTCTATCGCTCAAATTTCTCGATCAGCCACCGCGGCGCGCCGCTGGAGTTTCCGGAACACACGCTTGAGGCCAACGAGGCCGGCCTGCGCATGGGCGCTGGCGTGATCGAGTGCGACGTCACCTTCACCAAAGATGGCGAGCTGGTTTGCCGCCACTCTGAATGCGATCTGCACACCACCACCAACATCGTTGACACCGCGCTCAACAATGCCTGCACCGTGCCCTGGACGGCTGGCGGCCCGTCGCCGAAGTGCTGCACCAGCGACATCACCCTGGCCGAGTACAAATCGCTCAAGGGCAAGATGGATGCGAGCAACGCATCGGCCACCACTGCTGCAGGCTATCTGGGCGGCACGGCCAATTGGCGCACCGATCTCTACACCGGCCGCCCTGCGGGCAACGTGATGACGCTCAAAGAGCACATCGAGCTGGTGCAGCGCTGGGGTGCAGCGCACACGCCTGAGCTCAAGAGCGGCAATGCAGCGCGCATTCAATCGGTTTTTGGCGGGCAAGAGCAATACGCGCAAAAAATGATCGATGCCTACAAAGAGGCTGGCGTCAATCCGCGCAAGGTGTTTGCCCAATCGTTTGACATCAACGACGTGTTGTATTGGATCAAGAACGAGCCGGCCTTCGGCAAAAACGCTGTCTATCTCGACCCCATTGGCGGCAGCGTGCCGCGCTTGAGCGTTGAGCAGTTGGCCGAGCTCAAGAAAGCAGGCGTGAAGATCATTGCCCCGTCGTACAACTATCTGCTTGAAGTGGACGCCAACGGCAAGATCGTGCCTTCGCAATACGCCAAGGACATCAAGGCAGCGGGTTTTCGCATCATCACGTGGTCGTTTGAGCGCGCCGATCTCACCAAGGGCGCAGCCGGCAAAGGCGGCTACTACTCGTTCGACCCCACGGGCAAAGCCATCAAGACGGACAGCGATATGTTCAAGGCGCTCGACGTGCTGGCCAAAGAGGTGAAGGTGGAGGGCATCTTCTCGGATTGGCCGGGCACCGTTACCTACTACGCCAATTGCATGGGGCTGTGATCAAGCGCGGCCCAACGCGGCGGCGCTGAGATCGTTTCAGCGCCGCACGGGAGGCAGATCGGTGCACGCGCCGTGCGCCGCCTCTGCGGCCAAGCCGATGGATTCGCCCAGCGTTGGGTGTGGATGGATGGTGCCGCCGATGTCGAAAGCATCGGCGCCCATTTCGATGGCCAGCGCCAGCTCGCCGATCATGTCGCCCGCATGGGTGCCAACGATGCCCGCGCCCACGATGCGGTGCGTGGTTTCGTCAAACAGCAGTTTGGTGAAACCCTCATCGCGGCCATTGGCCATGGCCCGGCCCGATGCGGCCCACGGAAACACTGCTTTCTTGATGGCCACCCCCTGGGCCTTGGCCTGATCTTCGGTGGTTCCCACCCACGCCACTTCGGGGTCGGTGTAGGCCACCCCCGGTATCACCCGCGCATCGAACGCCGCGCGCGCCAGAGATTGATCCCCCTTGAGCTCACCCGCGATCACTTCGGCAGCCACGTGCCCCTCGTGCACAGCCTTGTGCGCAAGCATGGGTTGACCCACCACATCACCAATGGCAAAGATGTGCGACACATTGGTGCGCTGCTGAGCATCAACGGCGATAAAGCCACGCTCGCACACCACCACGCCAGCCTGATCGGCACCCACTTTGTGGCCGTTGGGGCGACGGCCCACCGCTTGCAGCACAAGATCGTAGAGCTGCGGCTCTTTGGGCGCACCCTCGCCTTCAAACGTCACCTCAATACCCGCCGGTGTGGCCTGGGCTGCGATGGTTTTGGTGTTGAGCAAGATGTGATCAAAGCGCGGTGCGTTGTGCTTTTGCCAGACTTTAACGAGATCGCGATCGGCGCCGGCCATCAGGCCATCGAGCATCTCGACCACATCGAGCCGTGCGCCGAGTGTGGAGTAGACGGTGCCCATCTCGAGCCCGATGATGCCGCCGCCAACGATGAGCATGCGCTTGGGGATGGTGCGCAGCGCCAGCGCGCCGGTTGAATCGACCACGCGCGGATCATCAGGCATGAACGGCAAACGCACCGCCTGCGAGCCCACGGCGATGATGGCGCGCCGAAAGCTGATCATCCGCACCTGGCCGGTTTTGTCTTGCCCCGGGCCTGCAGTTTCTTCAACCTGCACGCGATGCGCGTCGACAAAATGCCCGAAGCCACGCACCACCTGCACCTTGCGCGCCTTGGCCATCGCGGCCAACCCGCCGGTGAGCTTGCGCACCACGTTTTGTTTGTGTGAACGCAGCCCGGGCAGATCGACTTTGGGGGCACCAAAGCTCACGCCGCTGTCGGACAGATGGCGCGCTTCGTCGATCACGGACGCCACATGCAGCAAGGCTTTCGAGGGGATGCAGCCGACGTTGAGGCACACGCCCCCCAGCTCGGCATAGCGCTCAACGATAACAACGCTCAAGCCCAGATCGGCAGCACGAAACGCTGCGCTGTAGCCCCCGGGCCCACCGCCCAAAACGAGCACATCGCAATCCTGAGCCAATGAGGGTGATGATGGAGCGTTCATGTCTTTGGGGCGGGCAAGGTTTTACAACGCCACGCGGCGGAAATCCGCCAGCAATTGGCCGAGGTAGGCATTGAAGCGCGCAGCAGCGGCACCATCGATCACGCGATGGTCGTAGCTCAGGCTCAGCGGCAGCGTCAGGCGAGGCTCAAAAGCCGTGCCGTTCCAGACCGGCTTCATGGCCGCGCGGCACACGCCCAGGATGGCCACCTCAGGCGCATTGATGATGGGCGTAAAAGTGGTGCCCCCGATGCCGCCCAACGAGCTGATCGAAAAACACCCGCCCTGCATCTGCGCCGGCGTGAGCTTGCCATCGCGCGCCATACGTGCAAGATCGGCGCTCTCTTGCGCGAGCTCGAGGATGCCTTTTTTATCGGCATCGCGAATCACCGGCACCACCAAGCCGTTGGGCGTATCGGCTGCAAAACCGATATTGAAATATTGCTTGAGCACCAGCGCATCGCCATCGATCGAAGCATTGAAGGCCGGAAATTTTTTGAGCGCCACCACCACGGCCTTGATCAAAAAAGCCAGCATCGTCACCTTGGCCGCCTCTTTGCCAGCCTCGGCATTGAGCTTGACGCGAAAGGCCTCGAGCTCGGTGATGTCGGCCTCATCATGGTTGGTAACGTGCGGAATCAACACCCAATTGCGCGCCAGATTGGCGCCCGAGAGTTTTTTTATGCGCGACAGCGGCTGACGCTCGATGGGGCCGAATTTGGCAAAGTCGATCTGCGGCCAGGGCAGCACCGACACCACGCCCTCTGGCAGCGGGCCGGATGCAGCGGCAGAGGTCGGTTTGGCACCCGATATCACAGCCTTAACGAAACCCTGCACATCGGCGTGCGTGATGCGGCCTTTGAGGCCACTGCCCGACACCTGTGCCAGCGGCACACCCAGCTCACGCGCAAAGCGGCGCACCGAAGGCGAGGCGTGCGGCAATGGCGCCTTGGCCGCATCCCCCTCACCACCCGGCGCTGCCTGAGGCCGTGCCGCGTTTGATGGCACATCGGCAGCCACAACAGCCGGAGCCGGATCAGGCACAGCAGCCAACGCAGCGGGTGCCTCAGCCCCCCCCGCCACCGCCGCCTCAACCAGCGCGATCACGCTGCCTTGCGACACCTTATCGCCCAGCACCACCTTGATCTCTTTGATGATGCCGCCATGCGTGGCGGGCACCTCCATCGAGGCTTTATCAGATTCGAGCGTGATGAGGCTTTGCTCGGCGCGCACGGTATCGCCCGGCTTGATGAGCACCTCGATCACCGACACATCGTGCATATCGCCGATGTCGGGCACTTTGAGTTCAACAATGGCCATGATGGTGTGCGCTCAGGCGTGCAAAGGGTTGAGCTTGTCGGCACTGATGCCGTATTTGGCGATGGCTTCAGCCACCCGGCTTGCGGGCAGCGCGCCCTCATCGGCCAGCGCCTTGAGTGCCGCCACCACGATGTAGTGGCGGTTGATCTCAAAGTGCTCACGCAGCCGGTAGCGAAAATCACTGCGCCCAAAGCCATCGGTGCCCAACACTTTGTAGCTGCGCCCCTTCGGGATGAACGCGCGAATCTGCTCGGCAAAGGCTTTTACGTAATCGGTTGAGGCCACCACCGGGCCGGCATGCCTGGCCAGCTGTTGCGCCACAAAAGGCACACGCGGCGTGGCGGTGGGATGCAGCAGATTCCAGCGTTCGCAATCTTGCCCATCGCGCCCCAGCAGGTTAAAGCTCGGGCAGCTCCACACATGGGCCGCCACGCCCCACTCGGCCTCGAGCAAGGCCTTGGCAGCAATGCTCTCGCGCAAGATCGATCCACTGCCCAGCAGGTTAACGCTCGGCGCACCGGCCGCAGCCGCGCCCGACAGCCCACCGCCCCCAGCCTGCAGCAGATACATCCCTTTGATGATCTCGGCCTCGGTGCCCGACAACAGGCCCGGCTGGGCGTAGTTTTCGTTGAGCAAGGTGATGTAGTAGAAAACGTTTTCTTGCTGCTCAACCATGCGCTTCATACCGTCGTGCATGATCACTGCCACCTCGTGCGCAAACGTGGGGTCGTAGCTCAGACAGTTGGGGATGAGGTTGGCCTGCACCTGGCTGTGGCCGTCTTCGTGTTGCAGACCCTCGCCGTTGAGCGTGGTGCGCCCCGAGGTGCCCCCCAAAATAAAGCCGCGCGCCTGCATATCGCCCGCCGCCCAGGCCAGATCGCCAAAGCGCTGCATCCCGAACATCGAGTAATAGATAAAGAACGGCACCATGATGCGGTTGTTCGTCGAGTACGACGTAGCTGCCGCAATCCACGAGCTCATGCCACCGGCCTCGTTGATGCCTTCTTGCAGGATCTGGCCTGCTGCGTCTTCGCGGTAGTAGCTCACCTGATCGCGATCGACGGGCGTGTATTTCTGGCCCTCGGGCGCATAGATACCGATCTGCCTGAAAAAACCTTCCATGCCAAAGGTGCGCGCCTCATCAACCAAAATCGGCACGGCACGTGGGCCCAGCTGCGCATCGCGCAGCAGCTGCGTTAAAAAGCGCACAAAAGCCTGCGTGGTTGAAATCTCGCGACCCTCGGCAGTGGGCTCAAGAATGGCCTTAAACGCATCGAGCGACGGCACGGGCAACTGCTCATCGGCGCGGGTGCGTCGCTTGGGCAGATAGCCACCCAGCGCCCGGCGCCGCTCGTGCAGATACGTCATCTCGGGCGTGTGCTCGGCAGGCTTGCAAAAAGGGATCTGCGGCAGCGCTTCGTCGGTAACGGGAATGTTGAAGCGATCACGAAAAGCGCGCACATCTTCATCGCTGAGTTTTTTGGCCTGGTGGGCGATGTTTTTGCCCTCGGCCACCTTGCCCATGCCAAATCCCTTCACTGTTTTCACCAGCAGCACCGTCGGCTGGCCCTGGTGATTGGCCGCGCGGTGATAGGCCGCATACACCTTTTGCGGATCGTGTCCGCCGCGTTGCAAGCGCCAGATATCGTCGTCGCTCATGTGGGCCACCATCTTGAGCGCTTCGGGGTGGCGGCCAAAGAAATGCTCGCGCACAAACGCCCCATCGTTGGCTTTGCAGGCCTGGTAATCACCGTCGACCATATCCATCATGATCTTGCGCAAGATGCCCTGCTTGTCGCGCGCCAAGAGCGGATCCCAATAGCTGCCCCACAGCAGCTTTATCACGTTCCAACCCGCCCCGCGAAACTCGCCTTCGAGCTCTTGAATGATCTTGCCGTTGCCACGCACCGGCCCATCAAGCCGCTGCAGATTGCAATTGATCACAAAGATCAGGTTATCGAGCTTTTCGCGTGCAGCCAGCCCAATGGCGCCCATGCTCTCGGGCTCATCCATTTCTCCATCGCCACAAAACACCCACACCTTGCGGTTGGCCGTGTCGGCAATCCCCCGGGCGTGCAGGTATTTGAGAAACCGCGCCTGATAGATGGCCATGATCGGCCCCAAACCCATCGACACGGTCGGGAACTGCCAAAAATCGGGCATCAGCTTCGGGTGCGGGTAGCTCGACAAGCCCTTGCCGCCCACCTCTTGCCGAAAGTTCAGCAACTGCTCTTCGCTCAGCCGCCCCTCAAGAAACGCCCGCGCATAAATGCCCGGCGCCGAGTGCCCCTGCAGATACAGCAAATCACCGCCATGGCCCTCATGTTCGGCGTGCCAAAAGTGGTTAAAGCCACAACCCAGCATCGTGGCCAGCGAGGCAAACGATGAGAGGTGCCCGCCCAGATCGCCACCATCTTCGGGGTTGAGCCGGTTGGCCTTAACCACCATTGCCATCGCGTTCCAGCGCATAAAGGCGCGCAAGCGCTCTTCGATCTCGATATTGCCGGGGGTGTGTGCCTCTTGATCGGGCGCGATCGTGTTGACATAAGCCGTATTGGCCGAAAACGGCACATCGATACCCGCCTGCCGAGCCTCGTCGATCAGGTGTTCAAGCAATGCGTGCGCCCGCTCGGGCCCCTCGGCACTGATGACCGCCGCCAGCGCATCCAGCCACTCTTGGGTTTCTTGGGGATCCGGATCGCCCGGAAACATGCCCTCAAGGGGCTGTGGTTGCGCCGACATGTAGACCTTCTCCTTTCGGTATTGCACCGATTCAGATGCTTTTGAGCAAGCACATCGTCTTTGCGAGTTTGCCCCCAAACGAACACCCCATAACGATTAACTGCCACCAAAAACACGGCTTTGTCGACAGCACCAACGGCGCATTCAGCGCATGCGCCGTTGCGCCACGGCGAGGCGGTTTCATAATCGCGGGCCATGACGTTTTCTCAAGCGCCCGAACGCCCCCTCACCCCCGGCAACGCACGCCAGCTCTGGCGACGCTGGTGGCGCCGGCAGTCCCCCGCGCGGCAAGACCGCTTTGCCACCCTTGGGCCGCTGGTATCGGTGCTGCTGTTTCTCACGGCCATCGTGGCGGCCTTTTGGTACCTGCGCAACGAAGAGTTCGACCGCGAGCGCGAATCGGTCAAGCGCGATACCGAAGTGGTGCAGCAGCAAATCCGCATGCGCCTGATCGAAAGCCAAGAGCAGCTGGTGCGCATGGCTCGCGAGATTACCGTGCGTGCCATCGACGAAGAGCGCTTTCTCGAACAAGCAAACACCTTCGTGCAAACACACCCCGAGGTGATCAGCCTGAGCTGGAGCCAGGCCGACCGCAGCATCAAGGCCAGCCAGCTCTCGCCCAACCTGCCCATGGACGCCCTACGCGGCCTCGACGTGCTGCCCCTCGGCCCAGGCGCCTCAGGCAATCTGCCATCGATCCAGCCGCTCATCAGCAAACAGGCCGAATCGGCCTTTGCCGCAGCGCGCGAACTGCGCCAGCCGGCCTACTCGCTGCCGCTCACCAACGCGCTCGATACCCAGGTGATCCAGGTGCACGTTCCGCTGGTTGATCGGCGCGGCTTCTCGGGTGCGCTGATTGCCGAATATTCGGTCGAGGCCCTGCTGCGCTATCTGGTGCCCCGCGAAATCGCTGCCCGCCACGCCATGAGCCTGGTTGAATACAACGGCCACGTGCTGGCCAGCACGGTGGCAGCCGGCTACGAAACCGCCCCCCGCACCAGCGGCGTCGTGCATGAGGTGGTCGTCACCCCCGTGGGCAGCGGGCTGATCCTGCGCGGCCAAGGCTACCGCACCTCGTTTGGCCTGATCGGCAACACACTGTTTTGGATGGTCGTAGCACTGTCGGTGCTCACGGTCTGGATGCTCATGGGCACATGGCGCCACATGCGCCGGCGTATGGAAATCCAGCAAACCCTGCTGCGCGAAACCAACTTCCGGCGCGCCATGGAAAACTCGATGCTCACCGGCATGCGCGTGATCGACAACGAGGGCCACATCACCTACGTCAACCCGGCTTTTTGTGCGATGACGGGATTCACCGAAGACGAACTGGTGGGCCGGATGCCGCCCTACCCCTACTGGGCGCCCAACCGCATCGAAGAAAACAACCGACTCTTTCAACAAGAACTGCAGGGCCGCAGCCCGGCGGGCGGCGTCGAGATGCGCATCATGCGCAAAGACGGCAGCCAGTTTGATGCCCGCATGTACGTTTCACCGCTCATTGATGCCCAAGGGCTGCAGGCGGGTTGGATGTCGTCGGTCACCAACATCACTGAAGCCAAGCGCGTGCGCGATCAGCTCTCGGCAGCGCACGAGCGCTTCACCACCGTGCTCGAAGGGCTAGACGCCGCCGTGTCGGTGCTGTCGGTGCACCGTGGCGAGCTGCTCTTTGCCAACCGCTCGTATCGCCTGTGGTTTGGCACCGATGCCAAAGGCCATGCGCTATTGGCCGGCGGCGATGGCCTGCCCTCACTGCTGCCACCCGATCAAGACGACACGGTCGACAACCTCGGTGGGCTCACCACACAACTGCTCACCGATGCCGGCGCTGATTCACGCGAGGTGCACATCGATACGCTGCACAAATGGTTTGATGTGCGCACCCGCTATATCCAGTGGACGGATGGCCGCCTCGCGCAAATGCTGATCGCCACCGACATCACCGCCCGCCGCCAGGCCGAAGAGCAAGCTGCACAGCAGGCCGAAAAAGCCCAAGTAACGAGCCGGCTCGTCACCATGGGCGAGATGGCCTCATCGGTAGCGCACGAACTCAACCAACCGCTCACCGCCATCACCAACTACTGCAATGGCATGGTTTCGCGCGTCAAGAGCAAAAACATCGCCGATACAGATTTGATCGCCGCGCTCGAAAAAACCGCCCGCCAGGCGCAGCGCGCGGGGCAGGTGATTCACCGCATCCGCGCTTTTGTCAAACGCAGCGAACCGCAACGCCAAGCCTCTCGGGCGCGCGATATCGTCGAAGACGCGGTCGAACTCGCCAGCATCGAACTCAAGCGGCGCAAAGTGCTCATCCACAGCTACGTCGCCCCCCGCCTGCCCGCGATCAACGTCGACCCGATCCTCATCGAACAGGTGGTGCTCAATCTGCTCAAAAACGCCGCCGAAGCCATCGACAACGCCCAGTTGCCCACATCGCGCCGGCGCATTGAGTTGCGCGTGGTGCATAAACAGCTCGAAGCTGGCGACAGCGTGGTCGAGTTCAGCGTCACCGATGGCGGCCCCGGCCTCAAACCCGAGGTGATCGATCGCGTCTACGAATCGTTCTTCTCAACCAAACCTGATGGCCTGGGCATCGGCCTCAACCTGTGCCGCTCGATCATCGAGTCGCACCACGGACGGATCCAGGCCGAGAACCTCTACAATGGTTCGGACGTCATCGGTTGTCGGTTCTCGTTCACCCTGCCGGTCGACATCGATCACCCGGGTTTCTCAGACACCCAATCCGATCCCCTTTCGATTTGATCTCTACACACCCATGAGTCTCATCCCCAAAAAAGGCACCGTATATGTGGTCGACGACGACGAGGCCGTGCGCGACTCTCTGCAATGGTTGCTCGAAGGCAAGGACTACCGCGTGCGCTGCTTCGACTCGGCAGAGTCCTTTCTGGCGCGTTTCGACCCGCGCGAGGTGGCTTGCCTGATCGCCGACATCCGCATGGAAGGGATGAGCGGGCTTGAGTTGCAAGACCGCCTGATCGAGCGCAAATCACCGCTGCCCATCGTGTTCATCACCGGCCACGGCGACGTGCCGATGGCCGTGAACACCATGAAAAAAGGCGCGATGGATTTCATCGAAAAGCCGTTTAACGAAGAAGCCCTCGTGAACCTCGTCGAGCGCATGCTCGAGCAGGCACGCCAGGCTTTTTCTGAATCGCAAGAAGCCGCCAGCCGCGAAGCACTGCTATCGCGCCTCACCGCCCGCGAGGCGCAAGTGCTCGAGCGCATCGTGGCAGGCCGGCTCAACAAACAGATCGCCGACGATCTCGGCATCAGCATCAAAACCGTCGAGGCCCATCGCGCCAACGTGATGGAAAAGCTCAACGCCAACACCGTGGCCGATCTGCTCAAGATCGCGCTGGGTGCTACAGGCAAGGCGCCGCAGTGAGCTCTGTGCTCATGCCGACACCACCGGCCTGATCGTTCAGCCAAACGCGCCACCCGGCGCGTTTTTGCGTTTTGAATCTCAAAATCTCTTTTTCTTGCTTTTTTCTCTTCCCCTTTTTGTTTCTCTTTGGCCCAAGCACAACGCCCATGACAGCACAACTCATTGACGGCAACGCTCTCTCTCAACAACTGCGCGCCGAAGTTGCCCAGCGAGCGGCGGCCCTCACCGCGCGCGGCACCCGCCCCGGCCTGGCCGTAATCCTCGTGGGCGACAACCCCGCCAGCCAGGTTTACGTGCGCAACAAAGTCAAGGCCTGCGAAACCGTGGGCTTTCATTCGGTGCTCGAAAAATACGATGCCTCCCTGAGCGAGGCTGAGCTGCTGTCCCGCGTTGAAGCACTCAACAACGACCCCAGCATCCACGGCATCCTGGTGCAACTGCCGCTGCCCAAACACATCGACGATCACAAAGTGATCGAGGCCATCTCGCCGCTCAAGGATGTCGATGGCTTTCATGTGGCCTCGGCGGGCGCACTGATGGTGGGCGAAGTGGGTTTCAAGGCCTGCACGCCCTATGGCTGCATGAAGATGCTCGAATCCATCGGCCTCAAAGATCTGCGCGGCAAACACGCCGTGGTGATCGGGCGATCCAACATCGTGGGCAAACCGATGGCGATGATGCTGCTCGCCGCCAATGCCACCGTCACCATCACCCACAGCGGCACCGCCGATCTGGCGCACCACACGCGGCAGGCCGATATCGTGGTAGCCGCTGTGGGCAAACGCAATGTGCTCACCGCCGACATGATCAAACCCGGCGCGGTGGTGATTGACGTGGGCATGAACAGCGATGACGCCGGCAAGCTCTGCGGCGATGTCGACTTTGAAGGCTGCCGCGCCGTAGCAGGCCACATCACCCCCGTGCCGGGCGGCGTCGGGCCGATGACGATCACCATGCTGCTCGTTAACACCCTCGAAGCCGCCGAACGCACCAACACTGGCGCCTCGCGAAAGCTCTCATGATCAACCCTCTGCTCGACGCCTCATCCGCCGACCGCGCCCTGCCGCGCTTCGATGCCATCCGGCCCGAACACGTCACCCCGGCCATCGATCAGTTGCTGGCCGACGCGCAAACTGCACTTGATCAGGTGGTGAGCCCACAGGTGCCGCCCGATTACGACGCGATGTCGGCGGTGCTCGATGCAGCCACCGAGCGGCTGGGCCGGGCCTGGGGCGCGGTAAGCCATCTCAAAGCCGTGGTCGACACAGCCGAGCTGCGTGCAGCGTTCAACGACAACCTGCCCAAAGTAACCGAGTTCTATACGCGTCTGGGGGCCGATGAGCGGCTCTACGCCAAATACAAGGCCCTGAGCCAGACGCCAGCCGCTGCCACCTTGCCACCGGCGCGCAAGCGGGCCTTGGGCAACGCCTTGCGCGATTTCGTGTTGGGTGGCGCCGAATTGCAGGGGGCGGCCAAGGCACGCTTTGCCGAGATTCAAGAGCGGCTGGCCGAGTTGCAGCAGCATTTTTCTGAACACGTGCTCGACGCCACCGATGCCTTTGCCCACTACGCCGGCACCGACGAGCTCGATGGCGTGCCCGACGATGTGCAACAGGCCACCCGCGAGGCCGCACAGGCCGAAGGGCGCGACGGCCACAAGCTCACCCTGCACATGCCCTGCTATTTGCCGGTGATGCAATACGCCCGCCACCGCCCGCTGCGCGAAACGCTCTACCGGGCATATGCCACGCGTGCCAGCGAACTCGGCGATGCCGCGCGCGACAACGGCCCACTCATGCGCGAGATCGTGGCTCTGCGCCAAGAAGAAGCGCAGTTGCTGGGTTACGGCAGCTATGCCGACGTATCGCTGGTGCCCAAAATGGCCGATTCACCGGCACAGGTGATCTCATTTCTGAGCGATCTGGCCCAACGCGCCCGCCCCTTTGCCGAGCGCGATTTGGCCGAGCTGCGTGAGTTTGCTGCTCAAGAGCTGGGCCTAGCCGATCTGCAAGCGTGGGACACCGCCTACGCCAGCGAAAAACTCAAAGAGGCGCGCTACGCCTTCAGCGATCAAGAGGTGAAGCAATACTTCACCGAGCCCACGGTGCTCAAGGGGCTGTTTGACATCATCGAAACGCTGTTTGAGGTGCGCATCCACCCCGACACGGCGCCGGTGTGGCACGACAGCGTGCGCTTCTTTCGCATCGAGCGCCAGAGCCCTCAGGGCACTGAGCTGGTGGGACATTTTTACCTCGATCCCTACGCCCGCGCGGGCAAGCGCCCCGGCGCCTGGATGGACGATGTGCGTGGCCGCTGGCTGCGCCCCGAGCCCGATCACGCACTGCAAACGCCGGTGGCGCATCTGGTGTGCAACTACGCCGCCGGCGTGGGCGGACAGCCGGCGCTGCTCACGCACGACGATGTGATCACTTTGTTTCATGAGTGCGGCCACGGTTTGCACCACCTGCTCACGCGCGTTGACGACATCGGCGTGTCGGGCATTTCGGGTGTTGAGTGGGATGCGGTCGAGCTGCCCAGCCAGTTCATGGAGAACTTCTGCTGGGAATGGGCCGTGCTGCAGCGTCTGACACGCCACGTTGATACCGGCCAGCCGCTGCCGCAAGCGTTGTTCGACAAGATGATGGCGGCCAAAAATTTCCAGAGCGGGCTGCAAACGCTGCGGCAAATCGAGTTTTCGTTATTCGATATGCAGCTGCACGCTGAGCCCGGCAACGAGGCACGCATTCAGGCCGTGCTCGACAAAGTGCGCGCCGAGGTGGCGGTGCTCGTGCCGCCTGCGTTCAACCGCTTTCAGCACAGCTTTTCACACATTTTTGCGGGCGGCTACGCAGCGGGCTATTACAGCTACAAGTGGGCTGAGGTATTGTCGGCAGACGCCTACAGCGCCTTTGAAGAAAGCGCCATCAATGGCAGCGTGCTCAATGTCGACACAGGGCGACGCTACCGGCAGGCCATCCTCGAAGCCGGCGGCAGCCGCGCGGCACTCGAAAACTTTGTCGCTTTCAGGGGCCGCGAGCCACGCATCGATGCGCTGCTGCGCCACCAGGGCATGGCCTGATAGGCCCACAACCCGTTGGCTTTCCCCTCCGCTCTCCCATCTTCATTCTTCATCCCCACGCACACACCCACACACACCATGAGCACGATCAGAGCCTCTCGCGTCTTTCATCGTCCAACCACACCCGCGCGTACCGCCGGGCTGGCCGTGCTGGTGTGGCTGCTGGCCTCACCCGCGGCGTTTGCGCAATACAAGGTGGTGGGCCCAGACGGCAAGATCACCTACACCGATCGTCCCCCGGTGGGCACCAAGGCTCAGCCGGTGAGTGGTGGCGCTGCCCATGCCTCGGTGCCCAGCGCCAACGTGCCCTATGAGCTCAGGCCCGTGGTGTCGCGCTTTCCGGTAACGCTCTACACGAGCGCCAACTGCGCGCCGTGCGATAGCGGGCGTGCGCTGCTCAAACAACGCGGCATTCCGTTTGCCGAGCGCACGGTGTCGTCGCCCGATGATCAAGCCATGCTCAAGCGCAACGAGGGCATCGAAAGCGTGCCCCTGCTGCGCATCGGCGGGCAGCAGATCAAGGGTTTTTCAGCCGATGAATGGAACAGCTACCTGAGCACCGCCGGCTACCCCGAGCAATCAAAGCTGCCCAGCAGCTACGCACATCCTGCACCCACCCCTCTGGCACCTCGCGCAGCGGCGTCTGGCGCCGAGGGTGAACCTTCGGCACCAGCCACCCCTTCGGTTGCCCCCCCCGCCACAGGTTCGTCGCCCTCGCGGTTCAGGTTCTGAGCCGGTTCTGAGCCGAAAGCGCCCGCCCGCCCCCCGGCTGCGTTCTTGGTTGTGTTGGCATTCGTGCTTGCCATCTGGGCGGATCGGGCCGAGTTGGGCTAAAGTCGCCCCGCGCGTCGATGGTGTGTACGCCGTGGCGCGCCCATCGCGTCGTCCACGTATTACCCCCGCTTGGCATGGACTCTCCCACGCTGCCCGCCGATGAGTCCGCCCGACTCGACAGCCTCAAAACCCTGCGCCTGCTCGATACCGACGCCGAAGAGGTTTTCGATGCGCTGATCCGCCTGGCTTGCCACGAACTGGGTGGTGAGGCCGCCGTGTTGGGCCTGCTTGATGCAGACCGAGAGTGGTTCAAAGCGCGTCAGGGGGTGGATCAGGCCGAGGTGCCGCGCGAGGCATCGCTGGCCGCACGCCACTTCGCCACCGCCACACCGCAGCTCATGGTGGGGCCCTTGCCCGCCTCGGCACACGCCTATGCGCAAGCCCTGCTGGGGCCGCAAGCCAACCCGAACCACGCCTGGCTGGCAGGTGCTGCCCTGATCGTTGAAGACCACCTGCTGGGCACCCTGGTGGTAGCCGGACGCAGCCCTCGCTCGGCGTTGTCGTCCGAGCAAAACCACACCCTGCAAGACATTGCCACCACGCTGAGTGCATTGCTGAGCACGCGGCTGACGCTGCAGCGCCAGCGTGTGCTCGAAGCGCGCGTGCGCACTGCCAGCCTGGCGTCATCCGATTGGCTCTGGGAGACCGATGCCGAGGGGCATTTCACCTGGGTGTCAGACAACGTCACCGCGCATCTGGGCCTGCTGCCCCACGATGTTATTGGCTACAAGGTGCTTGAGCAGTGCACCCCCGACCCCATGGATGTCGGGCAGGTGGCCTGGCAGCGCTATCTGCAAGCCCGGCAGCAGATGCAGCCGTTTTCGGGGATGCTGGCCCGCTACCGCGCCAAAGATGTCGAGCTCACTTTGTGGGTGAGTGGGCAGCCGGTATTCGATTCGGCGGGTGCCTTTCGAGGCTACCGCGGCGCGGGGCGCGATATCAGCAATCGCAATCGCTCAGAGGTTGATCTCTCGGCCCGCGAATCCCAACTCAAGCTCACCGAAGCCCGCCTGAGCGCGGTGCTCTCAGCGCTGCCCGATCTGTGGTTTGTGCTCGATCACAACAACCGTTTTCAGGATGGCGCCGGCACCGATCATCCACTGCTGACGCGCTCGTTCACAAAGCTGCGCGGGCGCCCCTACGAAGAGGGCCTGCCCATCGGGCTGACGCGGCAGGCCGATTTGGCGCTGCGTCGCGCCCGGCAAACCGGGCTGACGCAACGCATCGAGATCGAGCACGCCATCGAGGGCGAGCCGAGGCGGCATTTCGAGGTGCGGTTGTCGCCCATGCCGGGCGGACAAATACTGCTGCTGGCGCGCGATCTCACCGAGCTGGCTTCGCTCAAGCGCGATGTGCAGTTGATGGAGCATGTGCTCGAAGCCGAGGTGTCGCTGGCCATCATGGTGACCGACGCGCTCGACCCTGCATGGCCCATCATTTACGTCAACCCGGCGTTTGAACAGCTCACCGGCTACCGCCGCAGCGATGTGTTGGGGCATGGGGTTGAGCTGCTGGTTGATGATGATCAGCACGATCTCGCCGGCATGCAAGAGCTGCGCTTGGCCTGCACCGAAGGGCGTAGCTGCACGGTGGTGGTTGAAACCCGCCGACGCAATGGCACACGTTTTTTGAACCAGTGGCACCTCAGCCCGGTGCGCGATGCGCAGAACCGCGTTACGCACTTCATCAGCGTGCTGCACGACGTTACCGAGCGCACCCGCGAGGCCGAAAAACTGCGAGTGAGCGAAGAGCTGTATCGCTCAGTGGCCTCGGCCATCAGCGATGGCCTGCTGGTGGTGACGCTCGACGGACGCACCGCAGCCATCAACCCCGCAGCCTGCAAGATTTTGGGGGTGTCGCACGAGGCGATGATCGGCCAGCGCGAGCCTTATCCCTTTGATCTGCTCGAACCCGATCTGAGCCCGCTGACACGCGAGCGTTTTCCGGTGCGGCGCGTGCTCAAAGAGGGCCGTCTGGTGTCTGAGCAGATCGTGGCGTTGCGCCGCACCGATGGTGAGTTGCGCTGGCTGAGCATCAACTGCCACCCGCTGCGCATGGCGCCCGATGAGCCGATCTTTTCGGCGGTGGCCACGTTTCGCGATATCACCGAATCACGGCAGGCGGCGCAGGCCCTCAAGCAAAGTGAAGAGCGCTGGAAGTTCGCCCTCGAAGGCGCGGGCGATGGCGTGTGGGATTGGGACATCCCCGCCGATCGCGTGTTTTATTCGCGCCGCTGGAAAACCATGCTGGGCTTCGACGAGGCCGAGGTGGGCGAAGCAGCCCGCGAGTGGTTTGACCGCATCCACCCCGACGACCGCTCGATGGTGGTGCGCGCACTGCGCCAATACGTGAGCGGCATGTTGCCTGAGTACACGATTGAATACCGCATGCGCCACAAGGATGGCCACGATGTGTGGGTGCTTGATCGCGGCAAGATCGTCGACACCGGCCCCAACGGCCAGCCGCGCCGCGTGGTGGGCACGCACTCCGACGTTACCCGCCAGCGCGAGGCCGAAGCCGCGTTGCGCGATAAGCGCGCCGCCGAACTCGCCAGCCGCGCCAAGAGCGAATTTCTCTCACGCATGAGCCACGAAATCCGCACGCCGCTCAACGCCGTGCTGGGCTTTGCGCAACTGCTCAAGCTTTCGCAGCAAACCGACGAGGCCACGCGGCAAGAGCAAATCGACCAAATTCTTAACGCCGGCCAGCATCTGCTCACGCTGGTAAACGATGTGCTCGATCTGCAACGCGTCGAAGAAGGTCGGCTGTCGCTCGATCTGCGCCCGCTCGATCTTGGCAATACCGTGGCCCATTGCCTGAGCCTGCTTGCACCGCTGGCCGAATCCACCCAGGTGACGCTGCTCAATCAGGTGCCCAACGGCATCACCGTGCAGGCCGATGCCCAGCGGCTGCGGCAGGTGCTGCTCAACATCGGCGCCAACGGCATCAAATACAACCGCGCGGGTGGGCAAGAGCGCTGGTCGATCGAGCTCAACGCGCCGGGCCGCGTCACGCTATCGATCGAAGACGATGGGGCGGGGATGTCTGAAGAGCAGCTCACGCGGCTGTTTCAGCCTTTTGAGCGGCTGGGCAAGGAAACCTCCAGTATCGAAGGCAGCGGCTTGGGTCTCATCATTGCGCGCAATCTCGCTGCCGAGATGCACGGCAGCCTCGATGTGCTCAGCCAGATCGGGCGTGGCACGCGGGTGCTGATCGAGCTGCCCTGCATCGAAGTGCGCGAACCCTGCGCATCCACACCTACCGCTGCCGTGTCTGCCCTGCCTTCGCCCAACGCATCGCCGCTGCTGCCCCCCGAGGCCACATGCCCGGCTGCACCGCCAGACGCCACAGGGCGGCCCATGCGCCTGATGTACGTTGAAGACAACCGCATCAACGCGATGCTCTTCGAACAGGCGCTCAAGCTGCAACCGGGATTCGATCTGCGCATTGCCGAAGACGGCCAGCACGCACTCGAAATCGCCAGCCAGTGGGTGCCCGATGTGCTGGTGCTTGATGCCCACCTGCCAGGCATGAGCGGTTTTGAGGCGCTGGTGGCGCTGCGCACCCTGCCCGGCCTGGCACACACGCCGGCCTTTATGTGCTCTGCCGATGCGATGCCCGAAGATGTGCAGCGCGCGCTTGATGCCGGCTTTATCGGCTACTGGACCAAACCCATCGAGGTGCAACAGGTGCTGGGCGCGCTCGACGCCTTGCGCCCTTCGCTCAACCTCGGCCATTCCACCCCATGACATTTCGCGCTGAACCGCCGTTTAACCACGGGCAACCGGCCCATGTGGGCGTGCTGCTGATCAACCTGGGCACACCCGATGCCGCCACGCCCAGTGCGCTGCGGCGCTACCTGGGGCAGTTTCTGGCCGACCCGCGTGTGGTCGAAATCCCCCGGCTGCTGTGGTGGCCGATCTTGCACGGCATCATCCTGCGCACACGCCCGGCCCAATCCGCCGCCAAATACGCCAGCATCTGGACACGCGACGGCTCGCCGCTGCGTGTGTGGAGCGAAAAGCAAGCCAAGCTGCTGGCCGGCTATCTGGGCGAACGCGGCCACCGCGTGATCGTGCGCCACGCCATGCGCTATGGCCAGCCCGGCATCGCCGCCGGGCTTGACGCCCTCAAGGCCGCCGGCGCCACGCGCATCCTCATCGTGCCGCTGTATCCGCAATATTCGGGCGCCACCACCGCCAGCGCGCTCGATGATGTTTTTGCCTGGGCACTCACCGTGCGCCATCTGCCTGAGCTGCGCACGGTTGGGCGCTTTCACGACGACCCCCACTACATCGACGCTCTGGCCCGATCCGTCACCCGGCATTGGGCGGTTGAAGGCCCGGGACAAAAACTCGTGGTGAGCTTTCATGGCATGCCCCGGCGCACCCTCGATCGAGGTGATCCCTACCACTGCGAGTGCCACAAAACCGCCCGTTTGCTGGCCAAGCGCCTGGGCCTGAGCAGCCAAGATGTGATCGTCACATTTCAGAGCCGTTTCGGCAAAGCTCCTTGGTTGCAGCCCTATACCGAGCCCACGCTGCGCCAGCTTGCAGCAGCGGGCGTTAAACGCGTTGATGTGATCTGCCCGGGGTTTGTGTCGGATTGCATCGAAACCCTCGAAGAAATCGCCATCGAAGGCAAAAAGGCTTTTATTGATGCGGGGGGGCAGCAGTTTCACTACATCCCCTGCCTCAACGACCACCCCGAGTGGATCGATGCCCTGAGCACGCTGGTGATCCGCCACCTGCAGGGCTGGCCCACCCAGGCCATCACCCAGGCCGAGCAAGATGATCGCCAGCACGAGCTGCACACGCAGCGCAAGCGCGCTCTGGCACTCGGTGCCAAGCAATGAGCCAGCCCCCTGATCGGCTGCGCCTTGATAAATGGCTCTGGGCTGCACGGTTTTTTAAAACCCGCAGCCTGGCAACCGACGAGATCGACAAAGGCCGCGTCAGCGTCAACCAGCAAGTGGCCAAAGCCTCGCGCGAACTGCGCGTGGGCGATAGCGTCGAGATCCGCCAGCCTGGCGGGCTGCTGCGTGCGTTCATCGTGAGGGGCCTGAGCCTGCAACGCGGCCCGGCCACCGTAGCCCAGCAACTCTACGAAGAAACACCCGAGAGCCTGCTGCGCCGCGAGCAACATGCCCAGCAGCGTCGCCTCGCCGCCGAGCCTTCGCTGAGCATCGAGCACGGCCGCCCCACCAAACGCGACCGCCGCCAGCTCGCCGATTGGCAACGCTGGAGCGCCAGCGACGACAGCAGCGCATAAATTGCGCCCCACTTTTTTTGTCTCACGTGGCTTGAAACCCGCCCTGCTGCCCCCAACTCGCCTGCACCTCTTTTTCTGCGTTGACCCCTGATATGAGCGCGCAAAACGAAAATCCTCAAGAAAATCAAGCCTTTGGCAACGACACCACCGATGCATCGAGCGGCGCCGATCACGCCCTGAGCCAAGCCGAAAACCAGCTCGAAGCCGAACTCGCCAGCCTGCAAGAACAGGTGCTGCGCGCACGGGCCGACGCCGAAAACATCCGCCGCCGTGCCGACGAAGAGATCAGCAAGGCCCGCAAATTTGCCGTCGAATCGTTTGCCGAGAGCCTGCTGCCCGTTAAAGACAGCCTCGAAGCCGCCATTGCCTCGCACGCTGCTGCCCACGCCGCCGGCCAGCCAGCGGCGGTCGACAAAGTGCTCGAAGGCGTGCACGCCACGCTGCGGCAACTGGGCCAGGCACTTGAGCGAAACAAGGTGCTCGAGCTCAATCCGCCCGCAGGCACCCGGTTCGACCCCCACCAGCACCAGGCCATCAGCATGGTGCCCGCCGATCAAGAGGCCAACACCGTGGTAGCCGTGCTGCAAAAGGGCTACCTGATTGCCGAGCGGGTGCTGCGTCCGGCGCTCGTTACCGTGGCCGCGCCCAAATAAAAAAGCCCGGCCCGCCGTCGTTTGCCAGCGCTTGAAAAAGCAAGCATCGACCGCACCTTTCGTTTCATCCCGATTTCAGATTCAACACATTTTCAGATCCAGGAGCACTCACATGGGCAAGATCATTGGCATCGATTTGGGCACCACCAACTCGTGCGTGGCCATCATGGAAGGCAACACCACCAAGGTGA
>CAZUCW010000030.1:0-24564 GCA_964618825.1 uncultured Aquabacterium sp. | reverse complement strand
ACACCGACAAGCTCAAGATTTTTTTCGACGATGCCACGCAGAATTTTGGCATCCACTTTGAGCCGCCCAACGTCAACACCGGCGTCTACCGCTTCGTGCCCATCGACTCACCCACCGGCGCACCCAAAACCGAAAAAGGCCGCATCCGCTATGGCCTGGGCGCGGTGAAAGGCACAGGCCAAGGCGCCATCGAAGCCATCGTGGCCGAGCGCACGGCGCAAGGGCCGTTCAAGAGCTTTTTTGATTTTTGTGCGCGCGTCGACAAAGGCCGCGTCAACAAGCGCGTGGTCGAAGCGCTGATCAAGGCGGGCGCCTTCGATGCCCTCGAACCCCACCGCGCCGCCCTGCTGGCCAGCGTGGGGCTGGCGTTTGATTACGCTGCCTCGCAAGCTGCGCACGCCGATCAAGGCGGGTTGTTTGATTTTGGTGGTGCCGACGCGCACGGCTCATCGGCCCAAGAGCCCGAGCTGGTGGCCACCGAACTCTGGGGCATCAAAGAACAGCTCTCACACGAAAAAACCGCCATCGGCTTTTATCTCTCGGGCCACCTGTTTGACGAACACGCCACCGAGGTGCGCCGCATCGTGCGTCAGCGCATTGCCGATCTGGCCGAAAGCCGCGAGCCGCAACTCGTGGCCGGCATCGTGAGCGATCTGCGCGTAATCAATGGCCAGCGCGGGCGCGTGGCGATCTTCAAACTCGACGACAAAAGCGAAATCATCGAAGCCGTGGCCAACGAAGAGCTGCTCGACGCCCACCGCGATCTGCTCAAAGACGATGAATTCGTGATCGTGCAAGGCAAGGTGCAGCCCGATCGCTTTTCGGGTGGCTTGCGCCTGAACGTGCAACAGCTCATGAGCCTACCCACCGCACGCTGCCGCTTTGGCCGCTACCTACGCGTAGCGCTCGACGCCGACAGCCGCAGCACCCCACCGCCCGTGGCCGAGCTGGTGCAGCGCTTTGCAGCGCGACGCGAAGCCACCGAACACGGCGAACTCGTGCACGGCCTGAGCGTGCGCCTGATGCTGCAGCGGCGCAACGGCGAAGTGGGTGCACAAGCCGAAATCGATCTGGGCGACGACGCCCGCATCTACCCCACCGACACCGCCCTGGCCAGCTGGCGAGCAGCGGCGCACGAGGGACAAGCGGCGGTGGTGTATGAGTGAATCTGCCCGGCAGGGCAGATTCAGCAGAAAAAGACGTTCAATCTTGCCGACGCCGAATCCGCATTGCCGCCAACAGACCCAACCCCGCCAGCATCATGTTCAGCCCGGAAGACTCCGGCACAGCCGACGTGATACTCAAGGTGCACTTGAGCGCTGCCTGTGCCCACCATGCATGGTGACCGAATAAACAACGTTGGCGATCCTCGCCATGTTGGTGTTTGTCATCGAGCCCCCCTGCGCCACTCCGCGCAGAAGATGCTCAACAAGGCCCCATTGGGCCGTCAATCGCGGATTGATGTCGGCCGCCCATCAACTTAGGGGGCACACTTCAGTGCACTGATCCCTTTGCCACGCGCGCAAACACCTCAGCTTTGCGGCACAGCCAACGTCGAACCCGGTGGTGACAGCTCGGGCGCGGGCTTGCATTGCACATCGAGCTGCGCGCTGTCGAACACGCCGGGCATGGCGATGTCGACCGCGCTGGCAAAAAGCCACTTGAGCGGGTTGCCGCTGCGATCAGCGCTTTCAACGTGCTGCCACTCGCGCAGCACCACGTAGCCGTGCGGGCAACGTTTGTCGGCCTCGGCACGCAAAGCCGGAGCGCTGCGGCCATGCAGGGCATACGAGGGTGCAGCCTGAGGCGGATGGGTTGCCGTCACCATCACCGTGCAGCCAGCCAAGCCCAGCACGCCAGCCGCCAGCAGCCCGGCAAACGGCATGCGCACACATCGAAAAAATCGAAGCCAGCAAACGTTCATGGCACAACACCCCAAGGTTGAGTCATTGTGAGCAAACACGCGCTGGCAGAGTCGCCAAAATAAGCCGGTCTATCGGTGGCAAGCATCACAGATGCTGTATAAATAAACAGTATGCAAAACCACCCGCCACCCAAACACTCACCCCCCTCAGGGGCCGATGCTGCACCTGAGCTGCCTTGCCCTGCGATCAAGGGACGCGGCACAGCGCAGCGCATGGCGCATCGCTTTAATGCGCATCAGCGCGAGGCTCACGATGATGGCTGGAGCACGCTTGTTGACGCGGCTGAGGCTGCACTTGAGCGGCCCGCGCCTCGCACGCGGGTGATCGAAGAGCGCGCCAAGAGCATCCTCGCCAAAAACGATTCGCCCGATATCCCTTTTGCGCTGTCGCTCAACCCGTATCGGGGCTGCGAGCATGGCTGTGTCTACTGCTACGCGCGGCCCACGCACAGCTATCTCAATCTTTCGCCGGGGCTCGATTTCGAAACGCAGCTCGTGGCCAAGATCAACGCCGTTGAGCTGCTCGAGCGCGAGCTGGCGCGGCCCGGCCATGAGGTGAGCCCGATCAACATCGGCTCGGCCACCGATGGCTACCAGCCCATTGAGCGCACGCTCAGGCTCACGCGCGGCGTGATCGAGGTGCTCACGCGCTGCGAGCATCCGTTTACCGTGATCACCAAATCGAGCGGCATCGAGCGCGATCTCGATCTCATCGGCCCGGCGGCGCACCGCCAGCAGGCGCTGGCGTTTGTGAGCATCACCACGCTCGACAACGCCCTGGCGCGCATTCTTGAGCCACGCGGCAGCGCCCCGGCGCGGCGGTTGCAAACGGTGCAGCGGTTGGTGGACGCGGGCGTGCCGGTGGGTGTCAACGTGGCGCCCATCATCCCGTTCATCAACGAGCCCGAAATCGAGCAGATCGTCGACGCCGCTGCAGCAGCCGGTGCAAGCAGCATCCACTGGACGCTTCTGCGGCTGCCGCACGAAGTGGGGCCGCTGTTTCAAGCGTGGCTGCAACAGCACTTTGCGCAACGTGCCGCGCGGGTGATGGCGCGGCTGCACGAAATGCATGGCCAGCACCCCCACCGCACCGCGTTTGGCCTGCGCATGAGGGGCGCCGGCGTATGGGCGCAACTGATCGAGCAGCGCGTGCGCAAAGCCTGTGCTCGCGCCCGGGTGCCGATGGCCATGCCCGCGCTCGACGGCAGCCGCTTCAGGCCGCCGCGCCCCGATGGGCAGGGGGATTTGTTTTGAGCTGCGCGGATCAGGCGCGCATATTCACCAGCGCGCCCATCATCTCGTCGCTGGTGCGAAACACCGCCAGATTGGCCAGATAGACGCTGCTGGCCTGCATCTGCTCCACCATATCGGCCTCAAGCGCACTGCCCTCGGCGCTGGCGCGGCTGCGCGAGGTGCTCACGCCGCCGCTGGGCTGCTCTTGCTGCAGCACCTGCTCGCGCCGAAACGGCTCGGTCTGCACATTGGCCACGTTATGTGCCGCAGCATCCAGCCGGTTTTGCGCCGCATTCATGCCCGACAGCGCGATGGCCGGTGTCGACATCAAGGCGCCGATCATGATGGCCCCGGCCTCAGGCGTAGGTGTTGAGCTGCGTGCCGAGGTGCCCCTCGGTGGCCAGCGTGGACGGTTTGGGCACGGCATTGATCAAAGTAACCGCCGACGCCGCCTGCGTGTTGAGGGCTTTGTTGAGCACCATCATCTGCAGATTGCCTGCCGAAGAACTCTGCGTGGCGGCAACAGCCGCGCTCACACTCATATCGTTGCTCAGGCTCATGGCTGAACTCCCGTTGAAGGTATGGCTCGATATTGGGCCGTTTCACCCCGCATTTGTGTGCCGCTGGGCAGCGCCAAGCCCAAGCGCGTGATTTTTTGCGCACCTCGGCGTTAAGCCCTCGCGGCCCTGCCGCACGGTGCAAGGGCCTTATCCCTTAAAAATGTGTGGGCATTACGCTTTAAGACGACTGGTCATATTATTCAACGCATGCCGCGCACTGCCGATAAAACCGACATCCCCAAGCGCCTCACCGAGGCGGGCTATTTGCTGTTTACGCAACAGGGCTACAACGCCACGGGCATTCAGCAGATTGCCGATCAGGCCGGCGTGCCCAAGGGCTCGTTTTACAACCACTTCGACAGCAAAGAGGCGTTTGCCGCAGCCATCCTGAGCCACTACGCGCAATGGATGGCGCAAGCCTGGGACACCTGCATGGCCGATGCGCCCGCCGAGCCGCTCGAGGCCATCCGCCATGTGTTCGCGCGCTTTATCCAACACCACGCCGACACCGATTGCCAAGGCTGCCTGGCAGGCAATCTGGCCGCGGAGGTGAGCGAATCGAGCGCCCTGTGCCGCAAGGTGTTGCAGGGCTCGATGCGTGATTGGCGCGATCGCCTCGCCGAGCTCATTGCCCAGGCGCAGACACGCCAGCAGGTGCGGTGCGATCTCAGCGCCCAAGCGTTATCCACCGCTTTTTGGGATGCCTGGCAAGGCGCGTTGCTGCGCACAAAGATCGAGCACTCCACCGAGCCCCTCGCGCACGCTGTGCAAATGATGCTCGATCACTTTTTTGCCCCTGCCGCCCGCTGACACGCTGGCCCCTCTCACCGACCCTGCAACCCACGGAGCTTCTTTCATGTCTTCGACCCCCGAACGCGATCTTTTTGCCTCTTTCAAACTTGGCGCTATCGATCTGGCCAACCGCATCGTGATGGCCCCGCTCACACGCAACCGCGCCGAAGCCGGCAACGTGCCCGGCCCGCTGACGGTTGAGTATTACGCGCAGCGCGCTTCGTTTGGCCTGATCATTGCCGAGGCCACACAGGTGTCGGCACAGGCGCAGGGATATGTGTCAACACCAGGGCTGCACACGCCCGAACAGATCGCCGGCTGGCGCAAGGTAACCGATGCCGTGCATGCGCAAGGCGGCAAGATTTTTGTGCAGCTATGGCACACGGGCCGCATGTCGCACACGGCGTTTCAACCAGGCGAGCAAGCACCGGTGGCGCCTTCGGCAATCCGCGCCCATGCCAAAACCTTTATTCCGGGACAAGGCTACGTCGACACCTCAACGCCGCGTGCGCTCGAAACCGCCGAAATCGCCGGCATCGTTGACGACTTTCGCACCGCGGCCCGCCACGCCATTGCAGCCGGTTTTGATGGCGTCGAGATCCATGGCGCACACGGCTACCTGCTCGACGCGTTCTTGCGCGATGGCGCCAACAAGCGCACCGATATCTACGGCGGCAGCATCGAAAACCGAGCGCGCTTCTTGCTCGAAGTGATGGCCGCCGTGATCGGCGAAATCGGCGCCGAACGCGTGGGCGTGCGGCTGTCACCGGTGTCGCCCGTCAACGATTCGAGCGAGAGCCAGCCGCAGGCGTTGTTTGAGCACGTGGTGCGCGAGCTCGACAAGCTGCACCCGGTGTATATCCACGTGGTTGAAGGCGCCACGGGCGGCCCGCGCGACAACGCGCCGTTTGATTACGCCAAGCTGCGCAGCCTCTACCACGGCGTATGGATGCTCAACAACGGCTACAACAAAGCAATGGCCGCAGCGGCTGTGGCATCGGGCGAGGCTGATTTGGTGTCGTTTGGCCGCGCGGCCATCACCAACCCCGATCTGCCGCGTCGACTCAAAGAAAACGCGCCGCTCAATGAGCTGTTTAAAGATGCGCCGCTCTACGGTGGGCAAGGGCCACACGGCTACATCGATTACCCCGCGCTGCCGGCCTGAGCGTAGGTGGGCTGCACCGCCCGCACGGGCAGGCCGACAACGGCCCCTCAGCGGGTGGGGTGTGCTGGCGCATCGATGAGCGCCAGCGCACGCACCCGCTCAACATCGTTGAACGAGCGCGCCGCCAGCTGCTCGAGCGCGCTGCGGCGCTGGGTGTCGCTCAGGCTGGTGTCTTGCAAGATGATGCTGCGCTGTGTCTGAAAAGCCTGCAGGCGGCTGCTCCACTGGCTGCGCTGAGCATCGAGCGCCTCGAGGCGATCAGCCGCCTCGGCGCCCACCAGATCAACGCGCACCGCACGCAACGCCTCGGGGCTGGCGCCTTCGGCACGCAGTTGTTGCGTCACTGCCGTGAGCTGCTCAACGCGCTCGCGGGCGCTGATAGCCTCTTGCACTGCCGGTGGCAAGGTGGCATTGAGCTGGTGGATGCGTGCGGCCTTTTCGCGGGCATTCAGCGAGCCATCTTGCATGATCAGCAGGCTGGCCACGCTGTAGTTGCCCAGCGTTTCTTCGTCGCCAAAAAAGGCAGCGTGTTCGGTGGGGCTGAACATTTGCTGGCGCAATCGACGCTGCTGATCAAGGTGCGCACGCAATGCATCGATACCACTGCCCGACGCGGCAGCACCCCCTTGCTGCGCCAGTTGTTCAACAGCCGCGCGGTAGTTGAGATAGCGGTTGAGCAGATCGAGCGCCTCAGATTGCGCCGGCTCTTTCAGCTGGTGGCGCACATACGCCTGCAACCGCTCGCGCACGCGCGGCACGGGCTCTTCGCCTACCAGCGAAAGAAAGTAATCAAAGCAATTGCGCACGCCGCGCACCACGCGCAAGTGGCCTGCCGCATCCACCGGCAACTCGCCATCGACATCACTGCCTTGCAGCGAGCCGGGCAACGATTCGAGGCCGGTTTTGAGCGGCTCGAGCGGCGCATGAGCGCGCGCGGCGCCCGGCCCCTCGCCCACCCCCGAGCGAAACCAACCGCCCGCGCCTTCAGCCGGCACCAGCCCGGCCAGCGCCGAGGGTGCCGTGCGCACACGCCCCATCGCGCCCAGCACGAGGGCCGCAGCCAACGCGCCCCCCGCTATCCACACCCAGGTGCGGCCAGCCGGCCACCGCAGCATCGATCAGAGCCCCAATTTTTTGAGCCGGTTGGCGTGCACGCGATACAGCCCCACCGGATCGGCGCCCAACCCCACGAGGCCAAGCACCTGATTTACCTCATGCAGGTGGTTGAGCGGATAGTTGTCGCGCAGCACCACACCGAGGTGGCTGGCGCACTTGCCCACCAAACCGTCGCTGGCCTCGGGGATCACGGCCGCCGTGATCTTCATGAGGTAATCGGCCGGATCGAGCAGGTTGTAGATCTGGCCCGTGCCGCTCCATGAGTAGTAGCGCACACCATTAACAACCGCCGCCCCCTGGCCGCAGCTCGTGGTGGGCACGCCGGCCGGATACGCCGCGTTAAAAGCCGCCGCCCCGGCGGTTGTGAGCGAGGGCAGCGTGCCCTCAAGCGCATCTTGCGGCAGCGACGCATTGCCCGACAGCAGCGCCTCAACCGAGCCCAGCGCGTTCACCAGGCTTGCGATCAGCTTCGACAGCGTCGGCCCCACCACATCGGACAGCCCCTGAATCACATCAGCCACTGGCGAGCCAAAAGTAACGCCGCCCACCGAAGTTACCGACGCCACCAGATCGGGCCGCACCGCCGCCACATAGCGAATCGATTGGTTGCCCTGGCTGTGGCCGATCAGGTTGAATTTTTTAGCGCCGCTAACAGCGGCGATGTCTTCAACCTGAGCCAGCAACTGCTCGCCGCGCAGCACTGCCGAGTTAAAGGCCGACACCGAGGTCGAATACACCGTTGCGCCGTTGCTGCGCAGATCTTGCGGCACACCGTAAAAATAATCGATGCCCCCGATGCTGCTGAAGCCCGCCATGCCGTGAGCCAACACGATCGGGTATTGCGTCTTGGCGTAGGTGCCCGCCTGTGCGGCACCGGCCATCATCAACGTGCCAACGGCCACGGCTGCGGCGGTCTTGAGCGCTTGCTGGATCATGGTGTGTCTCCTCGTGATCTCTTGCCGAATGCATGGTGGCGGGCCTCTGCGGGCCCGGCTCAACCACGGACGATGTCGCCCCTGCATGATCTGATCAGCGTGCAAAAGTGCACAGATCGTTCATGCAGGCATGCTAGAGATTGCCGGATCGCCGGGGTATCGCATTTCTACGGATAACGCACCCGGCGTTTTGGGCAGGCGCCTCACCCCTCGCCAGCCAGAGGGGATCCCCAAGAGGATCAAAGGATCTGAAGCCGACAGCGCCGCGCCGCGTCAGCGCGGCACAAAGAAGATGGCCTTCTCGCGCACCCGTGGCGTTGCCTCGGCTGGCGCGGCCTGTGCGGCATCGGCGGGCGGCTGCGTGATCTCAAAGTGGATGGGGTGCGAGCGCCCGGCCAGCGCTGCCGCCTCTTGCCACGGCAAACGCACCTGCACGGGCAGCGCCCGCGTTTCGGCGGGCGGCACCTCGATCACGGCACCACCGGCCAGCGCCAGCCCTGGCAAACCGCTCACCGCCACCTGATAGCGCTGCACATGCTCGGTGCCATTGCTGATCTGCAAACGGTAGGTGTTCTCGATGGCGCCATCATCGGCCTGCCGCGCCAGCGCATTGCGATCTTTGATCACATCCACATTAAACACACTGCGCATCGCCAGGCTGGCCACAAACAAGCTACTCACCACCAACAGCAACGTGCCATAGATCAGCACCCGCGGGCGCAGCGTGCGGCGCAGCATCTGCCCTCGCGTGAGCCCCTGCGCCACACCGTTGGCGGTTGAATATCGGATCAGCCTTTTGGCATAACCCATTTTGTCCATCACGTCGTCGCACACATCGATGCACGCTGCGCAACCGATGCACTCGTTTTGCAAGCCATTGCGAATATCGATCCCCGTAGGGCACACCTGCACACACAAAGTGCAGTCGATGCAATCACCCAACCCGGCAGTGCGCGGATCCACCTTGCGCGAACGCGAGCCGCGCGGATCGCCCCGCCCCGCGTCATACGTGATGATCATCGAATCGTTATCGATCAGCGCACTCTGAAAGCGCGCATACGGGCACATGTATTTGCAGATCTGCTCGCGCAAATAGCCCGCGTTGCCATACGTGGCAAAGCCGTAAAACAGCACCCAAAACCACTCCCAGGGTGTGAACGACAACGCCGCCAACTCGGCCGCCAGCGTGCGAACCGGCGTGAAGTAACCCACAAAGCTAAAGCCCGTGGCCAGCCCGATGGCGATCCACGCCCCTTGTTTGGCCGATTTGCGCCACAGCTTATTGATCGACCACGGCGCCGCATCGAGCCGCATGCGCGCCAGCCGATCGCCCTCGATCTTGCGCTCGACCCACATGAACATCTCGGTATAGACCGTCTGTGGGCAGGCATAACCGCACCACAACCGCCCCGCCACGGCAGTAAAGAAAAACAACGCCAGCGCCGAGAGCACCAGCAACACGGTCAGGTAGATGAAATCCTGCGGATACAGCACCAGCCCGAAGATATAAGCCACACCATCACCCAGCGCCAGCCGGCAAACCAGCCACTCACTGAGCGCGGATACACCTTGGCCCCCTTATCGTCGAGCAGGGCGGACGCCTGCCCAGCAGCAGCGGGCACGGGCTGGATCGGGATAACGGTCTGGCGAGGGGCTTGACTCACGGCAAAGACGCTGCTGAAAAAACGATGCCCGCACACCATATCGATAGCGACAAGCGAACGAGCGGGCTTCATAAGATACCATTTTCATGAATCTTATACGCGCACTGGGGCTCCGCCGATCATCATGCACCTCACCACCATGACCGATTACTCGCTGCGGCTGCTGATGTACGTGGCCCAGCACCCCGATCGGCTGTGCACGATTGGCGAGGTGGCTGCGGCTTACAGCATCTCTGAGGCGCACCTCATGAAAGTAACGCACCAGCTCGGCCTGCACGGCTGGATCGAAACCGTGCGCGGCAAGGGTGGCGGCATGCGCTTGGCCCACGCGCCGCAGCGCATCAATCTGGGCGATGTGGTGCGCAGCATCGAGCCCGATTTCAATCTCGTCGAGTGTTTCTCGGGCGGCAGCGTCTGCGTGCTCACGGGCCAGTGTGCGCTCACCCGCGTGCTTGGTGGCGCACTCGAAGCCTTCAGCGCCCACCTTGATCGCCACACCCTGGCCGATCTGCTGCCCGCTGCCACACCGGCCACAGCCCCCGTGGTGCTGCACCAGCCACGCCCAACCCAAACCCGGCGCACCACGCAAGGCTGAGCCGGCACCAACCGCCCCCCCAACACCGTCAGCACCCCCTGTCGGCACACGCCTCGGGTGTCTCCCTAGGCTCGGGCCGAGCGGTTTGTTTGACGAGGGTCAACCGTGGGGGTTTTTGGCCTCACGACACTACCGCTAGCGTTTTCAATGCAGCAAAAACGCTAAATACAGTAGGAGACCCGCATGACCGCCACCCCCCTTGCCGCCGCCGATCAGCGCCCGGTTGCCGTGATTAAGCGCAATGGCGCCACCGCCAGCTTTCATCTCGACAAGATCACCCACGCCATCGCCAGCGCCGGCGCGGCCACGGGCGAATTCGATGCCGCGCGTGCTCAAACGCTGGCCAACATGGTTTGCCTGGCGTTGCAGCGTCGCGTGCCCACCGTCGAGCAGGTGCAGGATCAGGTCGAGCGCACCCTGATTGATGCGGGCCACTTTGACACCGCCCGCGCCTACATCGTCTACCGTGAACAGCGCAGCCAGTTGCGTGCCGACAAAGCCTGCGCCGTCGATGTGGAGCGTTCGGTCAACGAATACCTGAGCCAGCAGGATTGGCGTGTTAACGCCAATGCCAACCAAGGCTATTCGCTGGGCGGGCTGATTCTCAACGTGTCGGGCAAGGTGGTGGCCAATTACTGGCTCACGCACGTCTACCCGCGCGAGGTTGGGCATGCGCACCGCGAGGCCGATGTCCATATCCATGATCTCGACATGCTCTCGGGCTACTGCGCCGGTTGGTCGCTGCGCACGCTGCTGCACGAGGGGCTCAATGGCGTGCCGGGCAAGGTTGAGGCTGGGCCAGCCAAGCATTTGTCGAGCGCGGTGGGGCAGATCGTCAACTTTTTGGGCACGCTGCAAAACGAGTGGGCCGGCGCGCAAGCGTTCAGCTCGTTCGACACCTATCTGGCGCCGTTCATCCGCAAAGATGGCCTGAGCTACGACGAGGTGCGCCAGTGCATGCAAGAGCTGGTCTACAACCTCAACGTGCCCTCACGCTGGGGCACGCAAACGCCGTTTACCAATCTCACCTTCGACTGGACCTGCCCCGAAGATCTGCGCGAGCAGGTGCCAGTGATCGGCGGTGTCGAGATGCCGTTTGCCTACGGCGATCTGCAAGCCGAGATGGACATGATCAACCGCGCCTACATCGATGTAATGATGAAGGGCGATGCCAAAGGCCGTGCGTTCACCTTCCCGATCCCCACCTACAACATCACCAAAGACTTTGATTGGGATCACCCGAACACCGAGCGCCTCTTTGAGATGACGGCCAAATATGGGCTGCCGTATTTTCAGAACTTCTTGAACTCTGATCTGCAGCCCAACATGATCCGCTCGATGTGTTGCCGGCTGCAGCTCGATCTGCGCGAGCTGCTCAAGCGCGGCAACGGCCTGTTCGGCTCGGCAGAACAAACCGGCTCGCTGGGCGTGGTAACGGTCAACTGCGCACGGCTGGGCTATCTCTATAAGGGCGACGAGGCCGCGCTGCTGGCGCGCACCGATGAGCTGCTCGAACTCGGCAAAACCAGCCTCGAGATCAAACGCAAGGTGATTCAGCAGCACATGGATGCGGGGCTGTTTCCGTATACCAAGCGCTATCTGGGCACGCTGCGCAATCACTTCTCGACGCTGGGCGTGAACGGCATCAACGAAATGATCCGCAATTTCACCGACGACGCCGAAGACATCACCACCGCGTGGGGTGTGGCGTTTGCCCTGCGTTTTCTGGATCACATTCGCGCCCGCATCACGGCCTTTCAAGAAGAAACAGGCCACCTCTACAACCTCGAGGCCACGCCGGCTGAAGGCACCACCTACCGCTTTGCCAAAGAAGACCGCAAGCGCTTTGCCGACATCCTGCAAGCGGGCCCCGACGATATGCCCTACTACACCAACTCGTCGCAGCTGCCTGTGGGGTTTTGCGACGATCCGTTCGATGCGCTCGAGCGCCAAGAGGCGCTGCAAGCCAAATACACCGGGGGCACCGTGTTGCACCTGTATCTGGGCGAGCGGGTGTCGTCGGCCACGGCTTGCAAAGAGCTGGTGCGGCGCGCGCTTTCGCGTTTTCGGCTGCCTTACATCACGATCACGCCCACTTTTTCGATCTGCCCGACGCACGGCTATCTGGCCGGCGAGCATGAGTTCTGCCCGCAGTGCGATGAGATCGCACTGGCGCGCAAACGGGCGCAGCCCGATGCCTGCTGTTCGCAGCATTGATTTTTTGTCCACAACCCCAGGAGAGACACGATGAACCGCTTCAATACCTCTGCACATCCGGTGCTGGCCGATACCGAGCGCCAGCGCTGCGAAATCTGGACGCGCGTGATGGGCTACCACCGCCCGGTGGCTTCGTTCAACACCGGCAAAAAGGGCGAATTCGCTGAGCGGGTGTATTTCCGCGAGCCCGGCCAAGCCGCGCCGTGCACCCCGAGCCGCACCGAAGTGGCCACGCCCGAGATGGCCTGATCCCCCCTTTATTGATCGGCCTCGCTACCCCCCCCCCACCGCTGACAAACCATGGCACTTCAGGCCGGCACGCTCGAAGTGGGGGGCTTTACGCCTCTGAGCACCACCGATTGGCCTGATGCCCTGGCTGCGGTGGTGTTCGTGCAGGGCTGCCCGTGGCGCTGCCACTACTGCCACAACCTCGGGCTGCAACCTCGCGAGGCAAAGAAGCCTGCCACCGATTGGCCGGGGGTGGTGAGCACCCTCACGCGCCGCCAAGGGCTGCTCGATGGGGTGGTGTTCAGCGGCGGCGAGCCCACGCTCGACCCCGCCCTGCCCGATGCAATGCGCGAGGTGCGCGCTCTGGGCTTCAAGGTGGGGCTGCACACGGCGGGCATTTACCCCGATCGGCTGGCCGAGGTGCTACCGCTCGTTGATTGGGTGGGCTTCGATCTCAAAACCACGTTTGCCGATTACGCCAGCGTCACTGCCGTCAACCGCAGTGGCGAGCCGGCATGGCGCAGCTTCAGGGCGGTGCTCGAAGCCTCGCACCAACGCGGCCTGGGCCTCGAAGTGCGCACCACCATCCATCCCCGGCTACACACCGAAGCGCACCTTGCCTCGATGGCCACGCTGCTGGCGCAATCGGGCATCACGCATTGGGTGCTGCAAAACTTTCGCCCGGCGCATGCAGGCCACGCCGAGCTGGCGCGCGATTGGGCGCCTCTGCAGCCCAGCGTGTTGCAACGCCTGAGCGCAACAGGCCTGACGCTGGCGCTGCGCTGAGCCCGACGCGGCCCAGCGCGCCGTTTGATGCAACGCAATCTTTGCCGGGATGCGGCCCGCGCGCTGCGGCCCTGCCCACAGCGCCAGCGGGCATTAGATGTATATTGAAATCATCTTTTGCTCGCGCTGTTTTTTTCGTCATGATGCCCCCCGCCGACATGCCCGAAGCGCCCGAAACGCTGTTCGATTACACCGGCGATGAAGCCTTGCGCGAGCCCATCACCCAGGCCCTGCGGCGGGTGATCGACCCCGAAGTGGCGCTGTCGATCGTGGATGTGGGCCTGGTGTATCGCGTGAGCGTCGAGCCCGCCCGTGTGCATGTGCTCATGACGATGACAACCGCCGCCTGCCCGGTAACCGATGTGATCATTGACGACGTTTACGCCGAGCTTGAAGCCGTGCTGCCGCTCGACACCGATATCGCCGTCGAACTCTGCTGGGAGCCGCCCTGGACGCCCGAGCGCATGAGCCAGCACGCGCGGCGTTTCATGCTCGTCGGCTGAGACCGGCCATGCCCACGCCCTCGGCCCCCACTCGGCACCGGCGCACCCCGCCCGCCTCGCGGCGCTTGCTGGCGTTGCGCGCGATGCTGATGGCCTCGGTGGCCGCCTGCCTGATCGGTGGGTTGATCGGTGGATTGCTGCGTGCCGGTGTGAGCCTGAGCGCGCTGGCCGGTGTGCGTTGGGCCGCCTCGGCCACCGCATGGCATGCGGCGCTGATGATCTGCGGATTTTTTGGCACCGTGATCGGCATCGAGCGTGCCGTGGCGCTGCGCGAGCGCTGGGCCTTTGCCACGCCGCTGCTGGCGCTGGCCGGCGGGCTGCACCTCTTGCTGGGATCAGGCCAGTTGAGCCCGGCGCTCTTTGTGGCCGCTGCACTGGCCTTTGTGGCCGTGAACGTGGCGGTCGTGCGCAAACAAGCAGCCCCCCACACCGTGCTGCTGCTGGTGGCTGCCAGCGTGTGGCTGATCGGCACACTGCAGTTTTGGCAGCGCGGCTTGAGCGACAGCGTGCTCGCGGCATGGTTTGCCTATCTCGTGCTGACGATCGCAGCCGAGCGCCTTGAGATGTCGCGCCTGATGCGCCACCAGCCGCACGCCCAGCAATTGTTGGTGGCCATCGTGAGCCTGCTGGGGGTTGATGTGCTGTTGGCCGCACTGCGCCCGGCGCCTGAAGCGGCGGCTTATGGCGTGGTGTTTGGCTTGGGCCTGTGCGCGTTGGCGCTGTGGCTGGGCCGCTTCGATATCGCCCGGCGCACGGTGCGCGCTCAGGGCTTGAGCCGCTACATGGCGGTGTGTCTGCTGGGCGGCTACGCCTGGCTGGCTGCCGCCGGGCTGTGCTGGGCCGGGCAGGCGCTGGGCATGCCTACCCGCGATGCCGCGCTGCACGCACTGGGGTTGGGCTTTATCTTCAGCATGGTGATGGGGCATGCGCCGGTGATCCTGCCGGCAGTGGCTGGCGTCAAGGTGCACTTTGATCGACGCTTTTATCTGCCGCTTGCCCTGCTGCACGCCTCGCTGCTGCTGCGGCTGCTGCCGGGCCACATTGATGCCGATTGGCATGCACGCGGTGCCGCGCTCAACGCCATCGCCATCGCCATTTTTGCGCTCACGATGATCAGCGCAGCATGGTCGTGGCGACGCCGCCATGGCCCGCATGCGCGGCTGCGTCGCACCGCCGTCACGGGGCCCACATAAGCTGCTGCGCCCAGGCGGCCACCTCACGCATCCCCCCTCTTTTCTGCCCAGCTCACCCCACACGCAACACGATACCCAGCGCTGTACGCACCATGGCTCACCTCTCAAAACCCGCTGAAGACTTGACCCTCGTCTACGCCTGCTCGGGCTGCTCGAGCGCGGCGCAGCTGGCCAACCATTTGGCCGTGCGGCTGGATCGCGAGGGCAGCGCCGAGATGTCGTGCATTGCCGGTGTGGGCGGCAACGTGCGCAGCCTGGTGCGCAAAGCCACCGAAGCCGCCGCCAGCGGGCGCCCGATTTTGGCCATCGATGGCTGCGCGCTGGCGTGCGTACGGGCCTCACTGGCACAGCATCACGTTAAACCCACGGCACACCGCGAGCTGCAAAACGACGGGGTAAAAAAAATCTACCGCACCGATTTCGATCCCGAACAGGCCGAGCGCCTGCTCGACGAGTTGCGCACCCAGGTGCACGCCATGAACCGGCTGCACCAGCAGCCCAAAGTCGAGCGGCGCGAAGGCGGTTGCGGCGGCTCAGGCGGCTGCCGCTGCGCGGGCGGCTGAGATCAGCGCCCCCACCATGCCAAGGCCATCAGGCCCAGGGGTGCCAGCGCAGCGAACACCATCACCACAGCATAAAAAATTGGCCCCGCACGGTGCACCTCAAGAAAATACCGCGCCACCAGCATCCCCTTGCACCACGCCAGCAGCGCCACACCCAACGCCATCCCGGCATAGACATGGCTGCCGCGTGCCAGCAACAGGCTCACACCGGCCAGCACCCCCAGCGCCACCCAGGTGCGCGTGAGAACAACGGTTTCGCGTCGCGGATCGTGCATGCGCTCACCCCGTAAAGGCGTAGAAGAAGGTGAACAGCATCAGCCAGACGATATCGGTGGCGTGCCAATAGATGGCCAGCGCCTCAAGCCCGCGCAGATCGTCGGCCCGATACGCGCCCATGAACAACCTCGCTGCCACCCACGCCATGCCCAAAATGCCCCACGAGGCATGCACAAAGTGGTTGATGGTGAGGTAGTAGTAGACGGTAACAAACACATCGGCATGCGCGCCCAGGCCATGCGAGAGGTTCCAGCTCACTTCGGCGATTTTGGTGGCCGGATAGCCCAACGCCACCACCAACGCAGCCACCACCCAGCGTCGCGCCGCCTGCATCCGCCCCTCGCGCACCGCCGCCACCGTGCGCGCCAGGCAATAACCGCTGGACACCATCACCAGCGTGATGGCCAGCCCTGCCGCCGCCCACAGGCGTTGCGCCCCTTCATGAAAGGCCTGCGGATGCAGCCAGCGCGTTATGAAGTAAACGGCAAAAAACACCGAGAACTCAAAAAACTCAAGCGAGATGCCCACCCACATGCCCGTAAAACCCGGGCGATCGGCGCGCGGTGAGGGCGGCGGTGGCGCTGTGTCTTCGGGCTCGGCAACAGCCCCCGCCGGATCAGCGGCGAGCGTGCTCATGCAGCCACCGCCCGTGCCACGGCGTAGACGCTCACGATGAGCACCACGATCAACACCAACCAGCCGATCATCAGCGCACGCCACAGCAACGGTGCGTGGCGCAGCTCCATGAAATCGAGGATCACCATCAAGCCTTTGATGAAGGCGAGCCCAAACATCACCAGCACAGCTGCCATGCCCGAACGGGCAGCCAGGCCGCCTTCGCCCAGCCAAAACGTCACCAGCGTGGCCACCACCAGCACACCCCAGACGATATCGATGCGCCGTTGAGCCCGGCGCGAAGCCACATCCACCACCGACATCGCGGCCCCTTCTAGCGCATCACGTAAACCAGCGGAAACAACACGATCCACAGCAGATCGACCATGTGCCAAAAGGCCGCCCCCGTTTCGAGCGCATGCACATTGCCCGCGTTATAGCGACCGCGCAGCGTGAACACCCACAAAATCGCCAGCAGGATCATGCCCACCAGCACATGCAAAAAGTGAAACCCCGTGAGCATGAAATACAGCAGGTAGAAATCATTGGTGAGCGGATCGATACCCGCATGCAGCTTGGCCGCGTATTCGTTGAGCTTCATGATCAAAAAAGCCCCGCCGCACACCAGCGAGCCCAGCAGCCAACGCCCCCCCGCTGCGCTGGCATGGCTGCGCACGGCCTGCACGGCACGCGCCACGCACCAACTGCCCGTGATCAGCAACAAGGTGTTGATCACGCCTGCGTGCAGATCAAGCGTGCGCTGCGATGAGGCAAACAACTCAAGGTGCCGTGCACGCGTTACGGCATACGCGCCAAACAAAATCCCGAAGGTAAGCAGCTCGGCCAAGATCACCAGCCAGATCACCAGATCACCGGCCAGCCGCAAGGGCGAGGGCGCGGCGTGCGCCGAGGTGTTGTTGTCGAGATAAGCCGTCACGATGAGCTTGCCTGATCCTGCAAAAAAAGGTGCGTGGGCGAATCTCGAGTGGGGCCTCAGCGCTGGGCCGCCACGATCTTGAACACAGCATCGTCGTGTGCGTGTTCGAGCAACAGACGCCGCACGCGGTCTTGCCACAACTGGGCAAACTCGGCGTGCTCGGCCTCGCTGACTTCGCCACGGATGCAACGCTGCATCAACGCCGGCGCACGCGGATCGGCCGGCACGTTTTTGAGATCAGCCTGAGCCAGCACGCGGGCGCCGGTGTCGATGCGCGTAAAGCACAACTCGGCAGCAATGGGCGCCCCAAACGACAGCCGATGACGCCGCACAAACTGCCCGGCAATGCCCTTAAAGCCACCCTCGCCTGCGGCGCCGGTGAGCAGCGTCACCACGCTGGCCACCACGCCGGTGGTGCCCTCATCAAGCGCCTCGCGCAACTGCACCTCGATCTGCCCGCGCACCGGCAGGGTGTCGGGGTAGAGCGTCTGCAGGCTGCGCACGCACAACCAATAAGCGCTGGCCACCGTGGGGCACGAATGGCCGGCCAGGCGCACGGCATCGGCGTAGCTGTAATCAATCACGCCACCTTGCGCCGCACCCAGCCACTGCGCCAGCGGATCGCGCAGCCGGATGCCAGGCACCTGCTCAAAAAAAGGCGCAAAGGTTGACGCGGCCATGGCCTGATCCCACCTGTGGTGTTTTTATTGCACGATGAAATCGATCACGATGGCACCGGGCTCGCGCTGGCGGTATTCGATACGCACGCGATCACCGTAGCGCGCATGCAGTTGCGCCAACAACGGCAGCGGATCGTGATCGTTGCAAAAGCGCATGGTTTCGCCCGGGTTGAGCGCATCGAGCGCACCAAAAATGGCCGCATGCCGAAAGCGTTTGGCAATGCCGCGAGCATCAAAGGGATAGAGAGCCTCGGGCGTGGAGTGATCGTGGATGGGGAAGTTCATGGCGAATCGGTGCTTTCAAAAAAAGCTGGTTTTTAAAAGATTTATTAAGGATACATCTTTTGGCCAAAACGGCATCTGATCCTCGACAAAACACCTTCAAAACAGCAAGGGGAATCGAGCCGCTCGGCTCGATGCGTGGGCCTCAGCCCGGACGACCATCCAGCCGAGGACGGCCAAACCAGCGGCCATAGCGCAGCGCCCAGCCGCCCGTGGCCAGCAACCACAGCGAAGCCGCTGCCAGCAGCAGCCACCCCGAGGCCTCAACCCACAGCGTGGCCACCAGCCGCAGCGCCACGGCACCCTGCAGCGCCCAAAACAGCATCCAGGCCAGATCATCGGCAGCCAGCGTGCGGCCACCGTGTCCGCAGCTCACGCGGGTGGCCATGGCCAGCAACACGCTGCCCAAAAACCCCATCGTGAGCGCATGCAGCGGCAGCAACGCCAGCGATGCCCCGGCCAGCGCATGCGCCGCCACGGCGGCGGCATCGAGCACCAACATCACGCCCAGCCACACAAAACCCAGATGCAGCATCGCCAGCAAACGAATGCGCAGGCTCTGCACCAACCCCCAGCGCACCGCCAGCGCCATCACCATCGAGCCCAGCAGCGCCGAGCTCAACACCCGCACGCCATCGCCCACCGGGCCGAGCGCATCGGCCACGCCCGTGGCATCAGCCAGCACCCACACGCCCTGCAGGCCCACCGCGCCCAGCAGCGTCCACAACAACCAATTGGGGCGCCAGGCATCAAGCACCGGCAACGCCGAAGCCGTAAAAAACGGAATCATGCGATGCGCCACCGACACATACACGGGCACAACAAACCACCACAGCCCCAGCAAGGCCGCCACACGCACCGCTGCCCACTGCTGCATGGCCAACGCCAGCGCCGCACCGGCCATGGCAAGCACCCCCGCGCATGCCGCCACGGCAATGATCGAAGCGTGCAGCCGATCAGGCGCCGGGCTGCGCCGCACCAGATCGATAAAACGCCGTGTGAGGGCGGCCCAGCCCAGCGTCGCCAACGCCACGCCCACCGCAGCCAGCAGGTGATGCAACCGCGCCCCCACGATCAGCAGCACCCACCCGGCAGCCAGTGCCACCACAGGCCGCAGAATCGTCAGCGCTGGCACCTCGTGCATCTGCAGCCAACGCGGCCCCGCCGTAAACAAAAACCCGCTAAAAAACAGCGGCAAAAAACCCAGGCTCATCACGAGCGCATGCACAAACGTGGGCGGCACGGCATGCGTTGCCGCGTTGATCCACGGCAGCCCGCCCCCCCCCAGCCAGCGGCTGGCCATCTCGAGCCACCACCACAGAGCAGCGGCGCTCATCACGAGGGCGGCCGCAAAAAAGCCCAAACGGTGAGGCGCGGCCAGCAGGGTCGACCAACGCCAGGGCGGCGTCGGTGAAGACAACGGTTTATCGATGGGCATGTGCTGCAGATTTCGACGCACGCCCCGGCCACTGCGGCGGGCCGACGGCATCGAGCGTGTTCTTGAGCAGCAAACCATACTCGGTATCGCCCTCCATCACCATCAAACGGTCAAAGAACAGCGTATCGGGATCGTCTTTGCCCTGCAGCAGCCGCCAGTAAATCTCAGCACTTGCGCACAAACGCAAGGCCGTGGGCTGGTTGGATGAGGCCGGCGCCAGGCCGCTGGGCTGCGCGATCAGGCGGCATGTGATGCCCAGATCGTCGACCACCAACTCAACCACCCGCCCCGACAGCTCGCGCTGCGTATCGCGATCCACCAGCGGCCACCACAGCCGATTGAGCGCCTGCGCCGCCACCATCGACGGCGGCCACACCGGCAAACGCTGAACCACCGAACGCAGCACCTGCTTGGGATGCTGAAGATGCTGTTTGAAATCGATCATGACGTCACCCATTCGCGTCCCGCATGGCGGGCACGCGCATATCCATTAGACAAAGGCCCCGGCAAACGCAGCCCCCGCAACTCGGCCAACGCCGCATTGGCATCGGCGCCCTGATTCATCACCGCATCAAAGGCCTGCACCACCGACGCAAAATCGTTTGATGTCGGCGACAACCGCAACCGCTTCACGCCCGCACGGCGCAGCGCCTCGCGCTCACCCAGCAGGCAGTGCACCGTGCCCGATTGGGTCTGGATGCCGTTGAGCGCCAAAAAGGTTTCGCCCTCGCGCGTGCGCAACGCCAGCCCATCGGGATCTTGCAGACAGCGGAACTCGCAGTTGTCCTTTTGCAGATGATGGTGCCGCGCCGTAAAACAACGCGCCGACAACGCCAGCGGCATGCGCCCAAAAGCGAACACCTCGGTCTGCACCTGATCACCCTGCGGATTGATGCGCGCCACATCGGCCAGCGGCAGCTCAACCTGCGGCACCCAGCGCTTTGCACCCATCGCCGCGTATTCGGCCAGTGCCGGTGCGTTATAGACATTCACATGCAGCCCGATGCTCCAGGGCCTGCCACTGCCAGCCATCAAGCGCACCGCCGCCGCATCGTTGGCTTCGAGCATCACATCGGCCTGCTCTGCAGCCACATCGAGCCAGCGCCGCATTGCGCGCAACTCGGCCTCGGTTTCGATCAAAGCCAGCGTGCCGATCACCACCTCTTTGCCGGCCTGCCGCAAATCGCGCGCCAGATCGATCCAATCCTCAGGCTTCATCTCATGGCGGCGCGAACACACCACCTCGCCCAAACACACCGTGCGCACAGGCGAATCGGCCAGATCCGCATAAAACGCCGTCAATGTCGACCGTGGCCAGTAATACTGCACCGGCCCCGCACTCAACTCAAACATCGCTGCATCCTTGCTCATCGGGCCCCCTCATCACTGCCATGGGCGCGACAACGCACCCAGCGTATGTTGCTGCCCCTCGGCCAGCCGTCCCAGAGCCGCCGTCCAGGCCGGCTGCACCGAATACCGCTCAGGCTGTGCCATGCAGGCATCGATGGCCTGCCGCCACGTGCGCGCCACCTGCTCAACATACGCCGCGCTGCGCTGGCGCCCCTCGATCTTGATCGCCCGCACACCTGCCTTGATCAGATCGGGCAGCACCGACAGCGTATTGAGGCTGGTGGGCTCTTCGATGGCGTAATCCACCTCACCCTCTACATCAAACCGCCCCTTGCACAGCGTGGGATAACCACGCGGCTCTTCAGGCGTAAAGCGATCAATCAAGATGCCGCCCAAGCGCGCCTCGACACTGCCGTTGTTGAGATTGTCCCAACGCACCGCCGAAGGTGGCGAGCACACCCCCGCATTGTTGGGCGATTGCCCCGTGGCATACGACGACAGCGTGCAACGGCCCTCGACCATCACGCACAAACTGCCAAAGCCAAACACCTCGATTTCGACCGGCGTATTGCGGATCACATGCGCCACCTGCGACAGCGTAAGCACCCGCGGCAACACCGCGCGCTGCACGCCATAACGCTCGCGATAAAACTCGATCGCCTCGTAGTTGGTGGCCGAAGCCTGCACAGACAAATGCAAGCGCAGATTCGGGTGCTTGCGGCACGCATACGCCATCACGCCCGGATCAGCCAGAATCAGCGCATCAGCACCGATATCGGCCGCCACATCAACCGCCTCAAACCACCGCTCGGGCTCATGCGCCTGCGCATACGTATTGAGCGCCATCAGCACCTGACGCCCGCGATCACGGGCATAGCGCACCCCTTGGCGGGCCTGGTTCACATCGAAATTCAAGCCTGCAAAATTGCGCGCATTCGTGGCATTTTTCAGGCCCATGTAGACCGCGTCGGCGCCGGCATCCACAGCCAGCTGCAAAGCCCGCAGCGAGCCCGCCGGACACACCAGATCCGGCCTCACCGGCTTTTGCTGAGTGTTCATCTGGACACTTCTTTCTTGATGGATTCAATACGCGCCGCGCGGCGCAACCCGACAGTGTCGGCACCTGCCCGCAGTGAGGATTTGACTTCGCGCAATAAACGACGCCCCTTCAGGGCCGGCTCAGGGCTGGCGTGCCGTTGGCAACGCCTGCAGCCGCCGCGCCATGCCTGGCGAGCGCCACACCTGCCCTTGCGCATCAACGATCAGGCCATCCAGCCCTGGCGTGCGCTCGATCAGCTGGCGCCCCTCGCGGGCACCCAGCACCATCACCGCCGCACTCAACCCGTTGAGCCGTGCCGCATCATCAGCCAGCAAAGTCACCCCCCGCACACCTTGCGTCGGATAGCCCGTACGCGGATCGATGATGTGGTGATAACGGCGCCCGTCGCGCACAAAAAAACGCTCGTAATCGCCCGATGAGGCCAACACCCCGCGTGTGAGCAACATCACCCCCAGCAGCCGCTCAGGCTCGCGCGGATCGCGCACCCCCACGCGCCAAGGCTGTCCACGCGTGCGGCCCGACACCACCACATCGCCACCGCCATTGATCATCGCGTTCACCACCCCCTGACGCCGCAACGATTGCACGCCTGCCTCGAGGATGTACAGCTTGGCGATCCCGCCCAGATCAATGCGCATGCCCTGCCGTCGCAAATACGCCGTACCCGCACGCTCATCAAGCACCAGATCGCGAAAATTCACCAACCCTCGTTGCTGCTCGATCTGTTCGGGCGACGGCATCGCCGGCTGAGCGGGGTTAAAGCGCCAGCCACGCAGCGCACCGATGGTGATATCAAACGCCCCGTGGCTGCGCTCTGATGCCTCACGCGCCATCTTCAGCACCTGCATCAACTCGGTCGGCACCGGCACCGGCTGAATACCGGCGGCCATATTGATGGCACTCACCACGCTGGTTGGGCTGTAGTGATTCATCATGCCCGACAAACGAGACATCTCTTGATACGCCGCCTCGAGCGCGGGCCGCAAGCGGGCCGCATCGGCGTCTTCGATCGTGATGTCCACCACCGTGCCCATCAGGGGCCGGGTTTCGTGCAGCTCGGCGGCGTGCGCCTGCATCGCACCGGGGCCTGCGCCGGCCCACAAACACAACACGGTGGCTAAAACCGCCCAGACGCGACGCACAGCGCCGGCCCTGTCGATCATTAAAACCACCGTGTCGGGCAAAAACAACCTCTTATCGACGAAAAAACGTCGATCAGCGGCTCTGGCTCACCATGTGATCAACGGCAGCCTTCACCTCATCGTCGCTCATCGTCGAGCCGCCGCGTGCCGGCATCATGCCCTTGGCGCCCGTAAAACCCTCAAGGGCGTGCTTGTAGAGCACATCCTTGCCCTGCGCCAACCGAGCACCCCAATCAGCCTTGTCGCCCACCTTCGGCGCACCACCGGCACCCGACGAATGGCACATCGAACACACCTTGTTGTACGACTTCTTGCCCAGCTCGCCATCAGCCGAGGCGGTGGCTGCCGACGCTTCAGCGGCCGGAGCAGGCGTGGTGGCCGCAGCCGATGCCGGCGCGGCTTCGGTGGCAGCTGCCGGTGTCGAAGCGGCGTCAGAGGCACCAGCCGGTGCGGTGTCTTTCGGGCTGCAAGCGGCCAAAACAATCGTGCAGGCCAGCATGATGGCGGACAGGTGTTTCATGGGGATTTCCTTAATAAAAAACGGGCGGATTCTAGACAGCACACCCCCCTCAAAACTTGACCTGGTTCAAGTTAACAAAGGTGTGCCCCTCCATAATCCGCACCGCCAGACTTGATCGCGATCAAACAACACTTACGCGAATTTGTTGCAAATCAATGACCCACGCATCTTCGCGGAAGATGATCACTCGCCCTAAGGGAATAACTTAAGGGATTCCACTAGGCCAAAAAGTCATCTCATCCATCAGATCGATCAGTTTGGATACCGACATCAGCCGCCGGTTGATGTTGCCCCACGGAGCACACACGAAGAGGACGCCATCATGAGTCAAGACAAAAACAATGCAACAGACAGCACCGTCGGTCTGGGCCGGCGCAAATTTCTGAACTCTGCCGCAGCAGGATTGGCCGGGGTGGGGCTGGTTGCCTGCACCGACAAGCAAGCCGGTAGCGCGGCGCCCGCTTCGGCGGCGGCAACCGGCGCGGCAGCTGCATCGCATGGTGAGTCTGCCGCAGCAGGCGTGCACCCGAAGCCCGGCGAGCTCGACACCTACTACGGCCTGTGGAGCGGTGGCCACACAGGCGATATGCGCGTGCTGGGCATGCCCTCGGGCCGCGAGATTTTGCGCATTCCGTGCTTCGTGCCCGATGCGCTGGTGGGCTGGGGCATCACCAATGAATCCAAAGCCGTGATGGGCACCAAGGCCGATGGTTCGCTGCGCTACACCGTGGGCGATTCGCACCACGTGCATTGCTCGTACAAAGATGGCAACTACGACGGACGCTACGCC
>CAZUCW010000029.1:23744-24642 GCA_964618825.1 uncultured Aquabacterium sp. | reverse complement strand
AGATCAGCATCGAGCCGTGGCCGTTGGACAGCACGAAGCGGTCGCGGTCGGCCCAGGTCGGGTCGGCCGGGTTGTGCTTGAGGTGACGGCTCCAGAGCGCCACGGCGATGTCGGCCATGCCCATGGGGGCGCCGGGGTGGCCCGAGTTGGCTTGCTGAACGGCGTCCATGGCCAGCGCGCGGATCGCGTTGGCCATGTCGGTGGGATTGCGCGGGACGTCGTGGGCCGGATTCGCCATAAGTGCCTCGTTATCTTGGGTCTCTGGGGTATGGGGGTGCGCAGTGCGCACGGGCGATCAATCAACTGCCGATGAGCGCCTGACCGCCAGAGGGGGCCAAGCCGGCGAAGACGGGGATTCTACCGAGGCCACGGATAATGCCGATCCACCATGCACGGATTGCACCTGATCGCCGATCTCACGGGCTGCCCGGCCCAGCGCCCCTTGATGACGCACACCCCCGCCTTGCGCGCCGCGTGCGTGGCTGCGGTGCACGCGGCGGGGCTGCACGCCGTGGCTGAATGCTTTCATTCGTTTGCGGATGTGGCCTCACCCTTGGGGCAGCCGGCTTCGGGTGTTACGGGCATGGTGCTGTTGGCAGAATCCCATCTGGCGGTGCATACATGGCCCGAACTCGGGGCGGTGACGCTCGATGTTTATGTGTGCAACCGTGCCGCCGATCACCGCGATCGCGCCCGCCATTTGTTGCAGCAACTCGTGGCCGCTTTTGAGCCCCGGCAGGTGCAGCAGCAGACCGTGATGCGCGGTGAGCTCGGTGTGGCCTGATCTTCATCCGCGCCTGTTTTCGGTTTTGTTTTACCGCTGCGTTTTGATCTGATCGCGATGAGCACTTGCACTTCAACGGTTCAACAGCCCAATTTGCCGGCCCTGATTCTGGCG
>CAZUCW010000029.1:0-23734 GCA_964618825.1 uncultured Aquabacterium sp. | reverse complement strand
CCCGCTCACCGACACCACACCCAAACCGCTGCTGTGCGTGCATGGCAAGCCGCTGATCGAGTGGCACTTGCTGGCTTTGGCGCGCGAGGGCGTGCGCGAGGTGGTGATCAACACGGCTTGGCTCGAAGAGGCGTTTGCAGCAGCGCTGGGCGACGGCTCGCGCTGGGGGCTGCGCATTCGCTATTCAACCGAAGGCCGCGATCATGGCGGCGCGCTCGAAACCGCCGGCGGCATCGTTAAGGCCCTGCCTTGGCTCACCGAGGCGGGTAACGATGCCTTTTGGGTGGTGGCGGGCGATATCTACATGCCCGATTGGCGCTTTGAGGCCGAGAGTGCGCAGCGTTTTGCCGCAGATGCCCATCGCCTCGGGCACTTCATGCTCGTGCCCAATCCGGCGCACCATGCGCGCGGTGATTTCGGGCTCGATGCCGAGGGCTGGGTAATGCCCTTCGAGCAGGCCAATACACGCTGGAACTTCGGCGGCGCCAGCCTGATGCGTGCCGGGCTCTTCGATGGCGTGCCGCGCGGCGTGAAGATGTCGCTGCGCCCGTGCATGGATCGCGGCATCGCGGCGCGCCGGATCAGCGGCGAGATCTACAACGGCACATGGGTGAATGTGGGCACGCCCGAGCAACTGGCTGCGCTCAATGGCGTGAGCTGCTGATTTTTTAGGGGCAATAAGTGACAAGCGGGGCCGGCTGCTGTCAATCTCTCCGGGCTTTTGCGCCTGCTCAAACATGGCGGCACATGCACCATTAATCTGCGCCCGCGGCGTGATCGGACCCACGCAGGACAGCCGAGGTTCTGGCTGAAAAACATCATCTGCTCAAGCCGCTTTTTTGTTTTCACACACAAGGCAAGAACCTGGAGACGAACATGAAACATTCGATGCAACGGACGTTGTGGGCCCTGGCCGCTGGTGGGGCCATGCTGTGGGCCTCGGCGGGCGTTTATGCCGCAGGCAATTGGGAGACGATGCGCCAAGGCAGTGCCCGCGACGATGTGAACACCTGGGTGCGATCGGTCGAGGGCAAATCGGTCAAAGAGTTTCGCGGCGTGGTTGAGGTGCGCGCCACCACGTGGGCGGCGCTGGCGCTGCTGGCCGATACACGCAACCTGGGCAACTGGGTGTTTCAGGGGCAGTTCTCTGAGCATCCCGAAGGCACACCGTTGGATCAGGCCTATCTGCGTTTTAAAGGCATCTGGCCGAGCAGCGACCGCGATGTGTCGATCCGCACCACGGTGACGCAGCAGCCCGATTCGTCGATCGTGGTGGATAGCCGCCACGTCGACAACTATCCCCCTCAGGATGGCTATGTGCGCATGCCTTACTTTCACAACGTGTTTCGCCTGACGCCGCTCAAGGGCGGTTGGACGAAAGTTGAGTTCGACACCCTGGTTGATCTGGGTGGCATGGTGCCCTCGTGGCTGGCCAATGCCGTATCGACCAAAGCGCCGCTGGTGACGCTGCAAAACATGCAGCAGCAGCTCAAGAAGCCGCAATACCAAATCAAATCGGGCACCGAGTTGCCGCAGCACTACCACCGTGGTGCGCCGTTTGTGCTGCCGGCTGAGCACCTCAAGGCTGAGTGATCGTTTGCACAGGCCAGGGCCGCTAGCTCACCCGGGCAGCGGCCCGCAGGCCGTGGCTGAATGCTTCTTCAAACACCGAATAGGCTGACAGATCGCTGTGCGCAAACAGCAGCCGGCCTCGGGAGGCGGCCAGCGCCTGTAGCGCTGGGTCGCTGCGCAAGCCGGGCACGGGCACGCACATCGCATGGGCATGACGCGCCAGATCAATGCGCTCGACTTTGCCGGGCAGATCGGGGTGCGCCGTGGCCAGATCGGCCATCACCCGCTGTGCCCACAGGCGCCAATCGTCGCGCAGCAGCCGCGCACGCTGTGCGGTGAGTTCGGCGAGGTTTTGCCCGCCCAGCGCCCAATAGTGCGTCAGCAGCGGTGCCTCGGTTTGCGGCGCGCTGCTCAGGCTCTGGTGCCGGGCGTTGATGTAGCCCAGCGCGGGGCTGCCTTGCAGCACGTTGTCCCACGCCAGAGGCAGATCGAATGATGGCTCAAGCGGCTCGCGCAACAGCAGGTTGCTCACCAACCACGGTGCGTAGCGCAGCCGCGCCCGCACGGCCTGCAGCGGTGCAGGGATCGGATCGATCAGGCGTGCGGCCACAAACAGCGGCAGCGCCACGATCACCTGCTGCACCTGCCAGGGCTCGATGCAGCCGCGATCGGCACGCCAGATGTGCAGCCCTACGCCATGCCGCTGGGGTTGAATGCGCACCACCCCGCTGGCTGGGCGCAGCCGCTCGCCCAGCGGGGCGGCCAGCCGATGGGCGAGCCAGGCGTTGCCCTCGGGCCAGGTGAGCACTCCAGCGTCGTCGTGATCGGTGGCGTCGGCCTCGGCTGTCGGGGCACGAAAGCCGTGGCGGCTCGCAAAATAGTGCAGCCCGGCCCATGCCGATACCTGCCCCAGGCCTGCGCCGTAATCATCGCGGCAGCAGTAATCGAGATACCAGCGCAGCCCGGCATCGTCGAGCCCGTGTGCTTGCAGCCACTGCGCAAAAGTTTGTTGATCGAGTGCGGTGAGGGCGGGCTGCCACCGGGCGTGCAGCGTGGGCATGGCAAAGGCGTGCGGGCCGAGGGCCTGTGCCTCGCGCACGGCTTGTGCAAAGCGGCGGTATTGCTGCTGGGCGGCCGTGCTGGCGGCAGCAGGCAGCAGGCCCTCTTGCCAATGGCCGGCAGGCCCCGTGCTCGCGCTCGCGGTGGTGGGCACAAAAAGCCGCTCTTGCGGGCTGTGGCAGAGCATGCGTTCGTCGTATACCGTGCGGCCGTGCACCTCGCGCGCTACGCCGATCTCGTGCAGCCACGCGCGCACCTCGCTGGCGGCTTCGCCCGGCGTGGGCAGGTAGTGCGCACCCAACGGGCAGGCAGCCCCGCCCAGCGTATGGCCCCGGCTGTTGCCGCCGGCAGTGTCTTCGAGCTCGAAGAGCACGAAATCATCGATGCCGCGCAAGCGCAGGCCGCGCGCCGCCGACAGCCCCGCAATGCCGCCGCCCACGATGGCCACTGCGGCGCGGCGTGGCGTGTCGGTGCAGGCGCGGTTTGGCATGTGCCCATCGCGCAGCGTGTGCCCGCGCGCCGGGGTGCTGCCCACCCAGCCGCCAGCCATGGTGGACGCGGGTGGCGGCGTGCAACCGCTCAGCCACGAGGCCAGCGGTGCGCAGGGCGCGGCGGCCAGCCCTTTCATCAAGGATCGGCGCCGGGCGTTTGGCGCGTGCCGTGTCATTGATGCACCCGCCCCCATTCGGTTTCAAAAATCTGCACCAGCCGTTGATTGCTCAGCCGGTTGGGTTCGGCGCTCACCCGCGCCATATCGGGCGGAAAATCAAACAACAGCGGCAGCGTGGGTGCGCTCAAAAAACGCAGGCCGGCGGGCAAATTTTTGGGGGGCGCCCAGGGCCGGTGGCTGGCCACGATAAACCCCCACTCGCCAAAGCTCGGCACATGCGCGTGATACGGCGCGGTCTGCAAGCCCACGGCTTCGAGCGTGGCCGCCACCGTCCAGAAACTCTGGCGCGCGATCAACGGTGAGGTGGTTTGCACCACCGCGTAGCCGCTGGCAGCCAGATGTTGCTCGATGAGCGCATAAAACGTGGTGGTGTAGAGCTTGCCGATGGCGAAGTTGGTGGGATCGGGAAAGTCGATGATGATGATGTCGAAGCGTGTGTCGGCATTCGTGTTTGTGTTTGCGTCTTCGCGCTGATCGAGCCAGCGCAGGGCATCGGCGTTGATCACTGTCAGCTTGGGCGAGTGGAGTGCATTGGCATTGAGCCGGGTGAGCAGTGGCTGTTGGCCAAAGAGCTGTGTCATGCGCGGATCAAGCTCAACCAGCGTGATGTGCTCGACGCTCGGATACTTGAGCACCTCGCGCGCGGCCATGCCATCGCCGCCGCCCAGGATCAGCACGCGCTTGGGGGCGCCGTGCGCCGCCATGGCCGGGTGCACCAGCGCCTCGTGGTAGCGATATTCATCGCGCGAGTGAAACTGCAAATTGCCGTTTAAAAAAAGCCGTGTGCCTCGGCCTGGGGTGGGGCTGGCCGTTACCACGATGTGCTGATACGCCGTGCGTTGGTTAAAGACGATGCGGTCGCCATAAAAACGGTCTTCGGCCCAGCTCGTGAGCCGATCGGCGCCGGCCAGCGCCCCCAGCAACACGGCCATCACCACCACGCAGGCCACAACATGCGCGGCCAGCCGGCGCACGCTGGCACGAAACATCCACAACGCCCACAACGCCACCACCGCGTTGAGCAAGCCAAAGAACACCCCCGCGCGCACCAGCCCGAGGTGCGGCACCACCAGCAGCGGAAAAGCCAGCGACACGATGAGCGCGCCGAGGTAATCAAACGTGAGCACTTGCGACACCAGATCTTTGAGCGCGTAGCGCTCGCTGAAATGGCGTTTGAGCAGGCGCATCACCAGCGGAATCTCCAGCCCCACCAGCACGCCCACCAGCCCCACCAGTGCATACAGCGCCACCTCAAACGGCGTTTGCGAACTGGCCGGCAGGCTGCCGTGCACCGCAAACAGCGCCGCCGGCATCAAGCCGCCCACCAGCCCCACCAGCAGCTCGACGCGCAAAAAGTGCGACACCAGCTCGCGCTCGATAAAGCGCGACACATACGAGCCCACTCCCATCGCAAAAAGATAGCTGCCGATCACGGTAGAAAACTGCAGCACCGAATCACCCAGCAGATACGACGCCAGCGCGCCCGCCGCCAGCTCATACACAAGCCCGCACGCCGCGATCACGAAAACCGAGGCCAGCAGTGCGATCTCAGCGGGGTGGATGCGTGTGGTGGCCGTGCGTGGCGCTGCGGCGTTATTTGTCACGGCCAAAACCCGAATCAGCCGACCATGCGCGGCTGTCGTCGGGGAAGGCCGTGGTGGTGGGGCGGAAGGTATTGCTGGCGCGCTTGCTGCGCTCAAGCGCGCGGCGTGCGCGGCGCATTTCGCGGCGGCGGTTGTGGTTAAAGCGCCAGAGCAGCAAGGCCACCACCGCAGCGAGTGCTGCGCCGACGTATTGCTTGGTGAACACCGCGATCACGGCGGCGAACATGATCAACAAGGCCAGAGCATCCATGGCAAGACTCCTTGCATCGGTAGGGCGGTGCGCGGCGAGCCGTTAGCCGTGAATCGCTGCAGCCACGATCAGGCCGATAGCAATGCACATGGCGGCCACCACAATGGCCAGCGCGATGTTTTGCTTTTTGACGATCTCATCCCACAGCGCATAGGGCGTGAATTTATCGACCACGACAAAGCACAGCCAGAACACGGCCACGCCCAGCAGCGCAAACAAAAACGAGCCGACAAAAATGCCGGGCTTGAGCCATTCGATGTCCATCATGTTGCGAGCTCCTTGGTTGGATTGCCAATCATTATTTGTGACCGCCGCCGGTGCTGTAGCCCCCCCAAGAGCTGCCTGGGTTGCCAAAGCGCACCGATGAGCCGCTGCTGCGCGAACGCTGGCATTGCTGATACTCGGCGCTGGCTTCGCCATAGGTGGCGCGCACACCATCGCACTCGTTGCTGCGCCCGCAGCGCTGAATCAGCATCAGCACGAACCCGATCAACACCACCCAGATCAGGATCGTTTTGAGCGTGCCCCACGTTAGGTTTGAAGGCGCGCCATCGCGGCGCAGTGCGGTGGCATCGGTGAGCCTGAAAGCCTGGGCCACGGTGTGCGCATCGAGTGTTTCGCCCGCCGACCACACCACCTCGCTGGCGCCGCCCTGGTGGGTTTCTTCAAGGTTGAGCCGCTTGCGGCTGTTGCCGCCAATGCCTTGGTAATCGACGTTGGCCGTGCGCTGGTTTTGCGTGAGCCGCCAATAAAACTCGCCCAGCACATACGTGATCTGGCCGCTGTAGCTGTAGAGCTTGTGAAAGCTCACGCCATCGAGTTCAACGCGGTCTGCGGATTTGCGCTGCGGCACGCCGGTAATCGGCTGCGCCCAGCTCCAGCCGTCTTCGGCATCCACCAGCCACATAAAGCCCGCTGTGCGGTTGTAGAGCAGGTATTCGCGCCAAGCGCTTTGCCAATCGCCGTGATCGTCGTCGCTGCTGCTGGTGTCGGCGTCGCTCTCGATGCGCTCAACATAGCCCACCACCTGCCATGGCAGTGTCTGCCCCTTGAGCGTGAGCTGGCCCACACGCCCCAATGGCAGCAGCGGCTCGTGCACCGCCGCATCGGCGTTGCTTTGTGCGTAGCAGGCCAGATCGGCGCCTGCACCTTGCGATACATCGACCACCGCATGGCACTGTCCGCAAACGATGGATTGCGTGGTGCTCAACGAGGGCTGCAACGCTGCGCCGCAGCTGGGGCAGCTCAGCGCGTGTCCTTTGAGGTTTTTTTCGGATGCGTCTTTGAGCCCCACCAGCGCCAGATCGGCCAATGCCACGCTGCGGCCCACGCTCCACACGGGCGCGCTGCCGCTGGGCACAGGCCGATCATCGAGCGTGGCAACTTCGCCTTGCGTGTTGCGCAGATCGATGAGGTTGAACACCGGTGCCGCGCCCTTGGCGGCGCTGCTCAGGCCCATCACCAGCTGCGGCAGCTCGCCCTCGGCGGTGTGCAGCGTGGCTTGAGTGATCGAGCCCACCGACCACATCTGCTGGCCCACGAGCGTGCGCTGGCCCGCGCGCAGGCTGCTCAGATCGGGGTGTGGCGCGGGCAGGGGAGCATCGAAGCAGAAAACGTAGTTGCCGTTGTCTTCGCTCAACCAGCCTGAGCGCGGGCCATCGGGGCCGCCATCAAACAGTGCGTGCCATTCGTTCCAGGCGCCGCCTTCGTAGCGCATCTGCACACGCCCCACCAGCACAAAAGCTGCGCCCTGCCACTTGCCTTGCACGCCGAGTTGCAGCGGCGAGTGATCGTCGAACAATTCGGCGGCCTGCCCGATGCGGCGCAGCGCCTCGCCCTCGCGCAGCAGCGTCGAGCGGCAAAAGCTGCACACCGCCATGGGCGACGCGGCCGAGCGAAAGTCGACCGGCGCGCCACAGTTGGGGCACGCGGCGCGCCAGGTGCGCTGCGATGCAGGTTCGGTAGCCAAAGCCGGGGCGGATCAGGCGATACGCGCGGGGCCGCTCACACCAGCTTTTTGAGCAACTCGGCCTTTTTGGCGTCGAACTCGTCTTGCGTGAGGATGCCCTTGGCCTTGAGATCGGCCAGCTTTTCGATGGTGGCCATCACCTCATCAGGGCGCGCGCCTGCAGGGGCCGATGCGGCGGCCCCAGGTGCGCCCGGCGCGGCAGGGTTCAGGCCCTGTTGCAGGTTTTGCGCCAGCACCTGCCCCATCGCCAGGCCTGCCCCCATGCCCATGGCATCGCCGGCAATGCCGCCGCCGCTGCCTGATCCCACCCCTGAGGCCATCTGCGGAATGGCCTGTGCGGTTTGGTATTGCATGAACTTGCCCATATCGTTGCCGACCATGCCCATGCCGATTTTTTGATCGAGGATTTTTTGCAACTCTTCGGGCAACGACACGTTTTGCAGCGTCACGCTCTCGAGCTTGATGCCGTATTTGGCAAAGGCCGGCGTGCCGGTGTCTTGCAGCGCTTGTGCAAACTTGGCCTGGTTGGCGGCCAGATCCAAAAACGGGATGCCGCTGGAGGCCACGGCTTCTGAGATGGTTTGCAGCATCAGCGCGCGCAGCTGGCCGTCGAGATCGTTGACGGTGTAGGTGTCGCGCGTGCCCGAGATCTCGGTGTGGAAGAGCTTGGGATCGGCCACGCGGTAGGCGTAGTTGCCAAAAGCGCGCAGACGCACGGCGCCGAAATCTTTATCGCGGATGGTGACGGGCTGCGTTGTGCCCCAGCGCTGATCGATCTGCTGGCGTGTGCTGAAAAAATAAACGTCGCTCTTGAAGGGCGAGGCAAAGGCCTTATCCCAGTTTTTGAGGTTGGTGAGGATGGGCAGTGTTTGCGTGGTGAGCGTGTAGCGGCCAGGCCCGAACACATCGGCCACTTTGCCTTCGTTAACGAACATCGCGATTTGCGATTCACGCACCGTGAGCGAGGCGCCGTTTTGAATTTCGAGATCAGCAACGGGGTAGCGCCACGCGAGCACGCCATCACCGTCTTCAACCCACTCAATGACGTCTATGAACTGTTTCTTGACGAAATTCATCAGTCCCATGAGAGCCTCCCGCGGCTGGTTGACAATGACGGCTTCATGATAGTTCAGCCGTCAGGAGCAGGCCCATGACATCGACCGTCAACCTCCATATGGCCGTGATCGGCGCGGGCCCGGTGGGTTTGGCGCTGGCTTTGCAGGCCGCGCGCGCGCTGCCTCAGGCGCGCATCACACTGTTTGATGCGCGTTCGGTGGATCGCGATGTGGCGGCTGATCCGCGCACGCTGGCGCTGTCGCTGGGCAGCGTGCAGATTCTTGATCAGCTGGAGGTGTGGCCTGCCATCGAGGCCAGCGGGGCGGTGGCCGAGATCCGCGAGGTGCATGTGTCGCAGCAGCAGCCGGTGGTGTTGCCTGCCGCATTGGCCGAGATGCTGCCTCGTCGTTTTGAACGCGTGGCGCAGGTGTTGCGCGAAGAACCACAGGTGCGCATTTGTGCTGTGGATGAAGGCGTGCCCCGCCTGGGCGCCGTGGCGAGTTACGGCAGCATCGTTGCGCCGCTGCAATCGGCCTGGATGGCGCTGCAGGCACGCGAGCCAGAGCGCCTCTTTACTCGCTTTGGCACATCGGTGCACGGCGTGAAGGCTGGGCCCGATGGCGTTGAGGTTGATGCCGATATTGCTGAAGATTACGACTTGGCCGTGGTGGCCGAGGGTGGGGTGTTCAACGATCAATCCAAAAAAAGCTGGCCCGAAGGGGTGAGCCGCGATTACCGCCAAACGGCCTGGATCGGCACCGTGGCACTGGCTGCGCCGCATGGCGGGGTGGCTTATGAGCGTTTTACGCCCCATGGGCCGGCGGCGTTGCTGCCGCTGCCTCCGCTGCCCGATCAGCCGCATCGCGCCGCGCTGGTGTGGTGTGTGCCGGCCGATGATGATCCTGTGCAGCCGCTGTCTGATACGCAACGCCTTGCGCTGCTGGGCACGGTGTTCCATCCACAGGTGGGGGCATTCACCGGGCTGTCGCCGCTCAAGGCGTTTGCGCTGGGGCTCAATGCCGAGCGCAAGCTGGTTGATGGCCGCAGCGTGCGTATTGGCAACGCGGCGCAGACGCTGCACCCGGTGGCTGGGCAGGGGCTCAATCTGGGGCTGCGCGATGTGATCGAGCTGGTGCGTGCGTTGCAAGCCGATGCGTCGATCGAAGCAGCGCTGGCCCACTTTGGCCGCCGCCGTTTGCCTGATCGTTGGGCATTGATTGGCGCCACTGATTTTTTGGCGCGCAGTTTTACGTGGCCGCTGCCTGCGCTGGCTACCGCACGCGGCCTGGGCCTGGCGGCGGTGCAGCATTTGGGGGGGCTCAAATCGGCTGTGGCACGGGGCTTGATGTTCGGGCTGCGCTGAGGTTCACAACACCCGGTGCCCCAGCGCGGGCAGTTGGGTGCGCACTTCGCTGAGGCGGTGGTGGCTGGCTTCGGCGCTCACGATGGCGGGGCCTTGGGCACACGCGGCAAGCACGGCGCCCCAGGGGTCGATGATCATCGTGTGGCCCCAGGTGCGGCGGCCGTTGGTGTGGGTGCCGCCTTGCGCTGGTGCCATCACCACGCATTGGTTTTCGATGGCACGGGCGCGCAGCAGCAGCTCCCAGTGGGCTTGGCCGGTGGTGTGGGTAAAGGCTGCAGGCACGGCGAGGATGTCGCACGGGCCGCCTTGATCGGGGCGCATCAGGTGGCGGTAGAGCTCGGCAAAGCGCAGGTCGTAGCACACGCTCAGGCCCACGCGCCAGGGCTGGCCTGCACGGCTGGTGGCGGTGAAGGCCGTGGGCTGTGTGCCGGCTTGCAGCACGGCGGCTTCGTCGTAGCGCTGGGTGCCGTCGTCAAAACAAAAGAGATGGATCTTGTCGTAGCGGGCCACGCGCTCGCCATGGGGGCTCCAAACCAGCGTGGTGTTGGTGACGCGATCGGCCTCGCCGGGCACGCGCAGCGGCAGGGTGCCGCCCATGAGCCATACGCCGTGGCGGTGTGCGGCGTCGGCCAGGGCGTCTTGCAGTGGGCCGTGGCCATCGTCTTCGGCAATGGCGAGCTTGTCGGTGTCGCGCTGGCCCATCAGGCAGAAGTATTCGGGCAGGCCGATGAGCTCGGCGCCTGCCTGGGCGGCTTGGGTAATCAGGGCCAGCGCTTGCTGCAGGTTGTCGGCAGCGTTGTCGCTCGAAACCATTTGGATGGCGGCGAGTTTCATGGGCGGGCGGTGGTTGGGGCTGAGGCGGATGATGCCGCCGGGGCAGGCGCCGAGGCTGCGCCCGGTGCCGAGATGTAGGCACCCGGGCTGCCGGACGCGGGCGCGTCGCTCACGCGCGGTGCGGCTGAGGTGCGCTCAATCGATTCGACCTTGGGGTCGGCCCATGTGCCGCTGATGCGCAGCTCGCGCGTGCTGGCTTCGGCCAGCGGTTTGCGCAGCAGGTATTGCGCCACGAAGGTGCCCAGGCCAACGACGGGGTTGATAGCAGCATAGGCCAGCGAGGCGGTGCCGGCGTTGATCTCGGGCACGATCCACACATGCAGGTTTTGGGTTTCGTTGACGAGATCGGCCTGGCCCTCCATGAGCACCAGCGCCTGCACGCCGCGGGTGCGCAGGTTGCGGGTGTGGGCCACGCCGCGCGTGATGCTGGCGTCGCCATCGATGCGGTCAAACGCAAAGCCTTCTTGCACCACATCCCGAAAATCGAGCAGCAGCCGCCGCGGCAGTGATTGCAGGGTGAGCACGCCCAACAGTTTGGCGATGCCGGGCTCGGCGCGCAAAAACTGGCCGGCTTCGAGGCCGAGTTTGAGCTGGCCGTCCATGCTGGCTTTGTTGGGGCTCAGGGGGGAGCCGGCCCAGCCGAGTTGGCCGCTCAATTGGCCTTTGCCGTTGCGCAGGGTTTTGGGCAGGCCCAGCCGTGTGAGGGTGTTGCCGGCGTTGCTGAGGTCGAGCTTGAAATCAAGCGTGGTGTGCCCGGCGCCGCCGTCTGCGGGCATCCATTGCCCGGTGGCCGATAAGCGCGCATCGGGGTTGCCGATGTTGAGTTTGCTCAGGCGCCACGCACGCGCGGCAGCCGCGTCGCCAGCGCCGGAATGGTCGGCCTGAACGTCGAGGCGCCCGAGTTTCATGCCGCCCCATTCGAGATCGTCGATGGCCACGTCGAGGGCGGGCACTGAGGGTGGCGTGGGTGCGGTGCTTGGTGGGGGCGCTTGCGTGGCGGATGTGGATGTGCCAGCGGCCTGGGCTGGCACCACGAGCTTGCTCATGCGGGCCTGCACGCGGTAGGGCGCGTCGTCGGCTGGGGCGCCGCTGCGGGCCATGGGCAGAGGGCGCCACTCCATGGTGCCTTTGGCCTGCTCGCCATCGATGCGTGCGCGCCACGCGGGGTTGCTGGCAGTGGGGCGGATCAGCGTGAGGGTGTGGGCGCCAAAGCGACGCTCGTCGAAGCGGATTTCGCGCGCGCGCAGCGTGAGGGTATCGGGCAGGTAGCGGTTGTCGGTGCCGGGATGGGGGGCGGCATCGGTGGGCGGCGTGGTGAGGCGTTGTGGCTCGCGTGCCGGTGCCGCATCTGGCGTTTTGAACACGGCTTGCCAGGTGTCGGCATCGAAGACGTTGGCGGTGATTTGCGCATCGATGCCGCTGGTGTTGGGGCCGGGCAGACGCGCGGCCTGTTGTACGCCGATGGCACCACGCAGCACGCGTGCGGTTGGGCCGCTGATGTCGCGCAGGTAGTGGGCCTGCAGCAGGGTGCCGAGTTCGAGCCGCAGCACATCGCGTTGGGGTGGGGGGCTGGCCGGTGCGCTGGTGTTGGCTGCTGTGTTGGCTGCTGTGTTGGCGTTAGCGTTGGCAATTGGGTGCAGGCTCACTTTGAGCGGCAGCGGGGTGTCGGCGGTTTTGCCAAATGGTGCGGGCAGGGCGCTGCTCAGGCCGGTGAGGGCGCTGGTGAGTTGCCAATCGGTTTGGCCACGTGCCACGGTGAGGTTGAATCGGGCCTGGGTTTGGCCGCTCAGTGCGGCGGTGAGGCGCTCAAGCGGTGTGCTGCCTGGGGCGCTGCCTGATGGGGCTTGGCCGCTTGCGTAGCGCCGTAGGCCGTCGGCGGTGAGGGTGTTGGCGCCGGTAAAACGCATGCTGCCATCGCTCTGGCTGCCGCCCTCAAAGGTGAGCGGGCCGCCGAGCATCGTGGCGGTGGTTTGCAGGCGCACGCCGCGATCCGTGAAATCGACCTTGCCACGCACGTTGCTCATGATGGGCGCCTCGGGGATCAGCCGCACTTCGGCGCCGCCGAGTTTGAGGCTGCCGCGCACGGTCGAATCGTTGATGTGGCTCAGGGGCAGGGTGAGGCCGAGTTGCAGCTCGGTGGGGCCGTCGCCATGGGCTTCGGTGAGCACGCGGCCCGTCCAGCCGTCGAGCGGGGTGGTTTGCACGAGGCGCAGTGCATCGGCCAGCGTGCCTTTGCCTTGCCCTTCGATCACGAGGGTGGCGTCGTGGCCAAGAGAGTCAATGCGCCCTTCGACGTTGTGGATCTCGTAGCGGCCACTGCCCACGCCCGACAGCCGTCCGCGTGCGCGGTGGATGCGCATGGATTCGCGGTCGAACACCAGCTCGCCATCGAGCTGCGTAAACGCCGGCCAGCCGGGTGCACCGGGTGAGAGCAGGCGCGGGGGCACATACAGCAGCGTGGCGTTGCGCACCTCGCCGCGAATCAAAAATGTGCCCGGCGTTTGAGGGCCAAAGGGCACATCCCACAGATCGCCATCGATCTTGAAGTTCACGTTGCGCACCTCGCCGGCCTGGATGGCTTCGATCAGGTAGGCGCGTGTGTCATGCGGGATGGTGGTGGGCAGATAGCGTGGCACGGCAGCGGCGCGGCCTTGCTCGATCAGTGCATCGAGTTGCAGCGTGCCGGGCAGATAGGCGCCAGCGCCCGGCGCATCGCGGCGCTGCGGATCGCCCGTGCGCCAAGTGGCGTTGAAGCTGCCGCTCAGATCATCGTTGATCAACTGCCCGCGCTGCGCTTGCAACTCGATGCGCGGCGGTACACGCGGATCAGCTGCAGGCGTGAGCGTCCAGCGCAGCCGGGTATCGAGCTCGCGCAGCGCCAACGTCGGCTCATCAAACACCCCCGGAAACGACAGCGAGCCTTTGCGCACGCTCACGTCGGCCTGCCCGCCACGCTCGGTGGCGTTAAACGAGAGGTCGAGGTTGGCCACGCCCGGATGCCCAACGGGTGGGGATGCGTCAGTGCCCGGCGCTGCCGCAGCGTGTTCGATCGTCAGGCCGCGCACGCGCCCCCGTGCGCTGTAGCGGCTGGGGGTGGCCGCACCGCGATCCCAGCGATCCCATCGCATCGACAACGTTTCGATTTGCCCTTGCGGTGCGAGCTCGCGCAAGGGGGCGTGCACCGCTTGGCCCAGCGGCAAATGGTGCAGCAAATGCGATACGGCGTTGAGATCGAGTGCGCGCACGTTCAGCTCACCGCCACCGCTCAAATCGGGCACGGCAAGATCGGGCGAGCGTGCGGGGTCGGTGCGCCAGCTCAAAGCCACATCGCCTTGCGGCCAGGCCCAACCCGCGTCGGCCACAAAGCTCAATTCTTCGGCACGCAGGCTCGATGTGGCAGTGTCGAAACGGGCCGAGATGCGGCCATCGAGCCGCTTGAGCGCCAGAGCGTCGAGATCGCGCCCCAGGCGCAGCTGCACTTCGCGCAGATGCAGCGTGGCCGAGGCACCGCGCAGCCGTCGATCAGCCCATTCGATGCGGGCTTGGATGTCGCCTTGGCCGCGATCGATATCGATGGGCAGATCGACGTGGCGCCGCAAAGCCTGCACATCGGCATGCGGCAGCACCACATCGATCTGGCCGCGCCAGGTGCGCCAATCGGCCGGATGCGTCAGCGCCGCACGCGGCAGCCGGGCCGCAGCCACATGGCCCACCAGCGCGCGGGCATCCACCAGAGGCTGATCGAACTCGGCCTGCATGCTGAACGGTTGTCCCCATGCGGCTGGGGGTGTGGCCGATATGCGCATCTCGTGATGGCGCCCCAGCAGCCCCGGGCCGTTGCGCAGCGTGAGCGATACCGCGTGCAGATCGAGTGCGGGTGTGCCGCGTTGCTCATCGATCCAGCGCAGCCGCCCGTTGTCGATCTGCACGTGGTTTTGGCTGAACAGCCAATTGGCGCCGGCGCTGGGCGTATCGGTTTCGGGGCGAGCGGCGGTGCTGTGTGTGTGCACCGGCAGCCCCGCCACAAAGATGCGGCCCTGGGCATCGCGGCGCACCTCCAGCTCAGGCGAGCGGATCACCAGATAGCGCAGCGGCAGATCTTGCCGCAGCAGTGCCGCCGGCGTGAGCGCCCAGCCCGACAGCCGCGCATCGATGTGCGGCAGCGTCAGGGCGGGGTGGCCTTGCGCGTCGATCAGCTGCACATCGCGAAGCGCCACACGCGGCAGCAGCCCATCGGCGTGCGCCTCGATGCGGGCGATGCGCACCGTCACCCCTACCGCTTGCGTGGCAAGGTCTTCGATCGTGCTGCGCCACTCATTGATACGCGGCACAATGAACAAATGCAGCCCGGCCCATGCCGTTGCCGACATCGTTAGCGCCAGCGCCGTTAAAGCCACGATCAGCCGCGCGGCAAACCAGTGCAGCGCCACAAACCGGCGCACTTGCCGGCGCAGGTTGTGCCGCACGCGGTGAGCCCAACTCGGCTCGGGCGGATGTTCGACAGATGGGGCAGGCGTGCTCAAGATGGCGAAGGCAAGAAAGGCGTGGCGGCTGCGCTGAGGTCGCTCAACACGGCAGTTTGAAGGATCAACAACCTTGAGTACGCGCGATACCGCAGGCTTTTCACAAGTTTGCATTGTGGGGCAGGCCGAGCATTCACGATTCGTGCGCCGCGTGCGGCGCCGCTATCCCGACGAACTCGGCTGGCTCGAATCCGGGCCGCCGCTGCGTCAGCACATTGAGGCTCTGATCGATCGGCTGCTGGCTGGCGGACGCGATCTGCCCAGCGCGCTGCGCGTGGCACGCCAGATCGTGATCGAGCGGCTGGCCGTGCTTGATGTTGAGCACAGCGCGCCGCTGGCCGTGGTTACCACCGCCATGACCGAATTGGCCGAGGTGGCGCTTGAGCGCGCGCTGGCCGCCACCCAGGCCGAGCTCGATGCTCGCCACGGGGCCCCGCTCAACCCGCAGGGCGAGCGTGTGCTGATGTGGGTGTTGGGTATGGGCAAGCTGGGCGGTCGCGAGCTCAATGTGTCGTCCGATATCGATCTGATCTACGTCTACGAAGAAGATGGCCATACCGCCGGGCGCGCCGATGGCGCGGGCGTGATCACCGTGCACGAATACTTTGCCCAGGCTGCGCGTGGGCTGTCTACCCTGATTGGCGACACCACCGAAGACGGTTTTGTGTTTCGCGTTGATCTGGCCTTGCGCCCCAATGGCAATTCGGGCCCGCCGGTGGTGAGCCTGGCCATGCTCGAAGAATATTTCTTGGTGCAAGGACGCGAGTGGGAGCGCTTTGCCTGGCTCAAGAGCCGCATCGTGGCGCCGCGTGTGGGTGTGCCCATCGAGCGCATGCTGCCGGTGCGCGATGTGGTGCGGCCATTTGTTTTCAGGCGCTATCTCGATTACGGCGTGTTCGAGGGCTTGCGCTCGCTGCACCAGCGCATTCGCGATGAAGCCAACCGGCGCGCAGCGGGGCGCCCACAGCGCGCCAACGACGTCAAGCTCTCGCGCGGGGGCATCCGCGAAATCGAGTTCACCGTGCAGTTGCTGCAGGTGGTGCGCGGCGGGCAGTTTCCTGAAATCCGCACGCGCTCAACGCTGCTGGCGCTGCAGCGCCTCGTGGCGCACGGCCTGATGTCGGATGAGACAGCGCAGCGGTTGGCCTCGGCCTACGAGTTTTTGCGCCGCATCGAGCATCGCATTCAGTATCTCGACGATCAGCAGACGCACATGCTGCCCACCGACGATGCCGATTTGGCCTGGATCGCCGCCTCAATGGGCATGGCGCCGTGCAATGAGCAAACTTGCGAATTGCTCGATCAGTTGTGCGCACACCGTGAGTTTGTTGCCAACGAATTCGATGTGCTGCTGCACGAACGTGGCAAAGGCGGTTGCAAGCAATGCGGCAGCGAGCCGATGCTCATTGACAGCGAAGCCTTTTTGAGCCGTTTGCCCGCAGAGATTGGCGTGCGCGTGCGAGCGCTGGCCGAGCAGCCGCGCGTGCAGATGCTGCGCGATGAAGCCCGCACCCGGCTGGCGGCGCTTATTGGGCGGGCCGTGCAGATCGCTGCCGAGCCGGGCCTGTGGCCGGCAGGAGACGCCACGCTGGCCGAAAAGGCCACGTTGCGCTTTATTGATTGGCTCGAGCCGCTGCTGCGCCGCGAAAACTATCTGGCCCTGCTGGCCGAGCGGCCCAATGTGCTGCGCCGCCTGTTGCGGCTGCTGGGGTTGGCGCGCTGGCCCATGCGCTACCTGATGCAGCACCCGGGCGTGATCGACGAGTTGGCCGATGAGCGATTGCTGCACGGGCGCTTTCGGCGCGCGGTGTATCTCGATGATCTCGATGCGCGCCACCGCGCCATGGGGCGATCGGGCGAGGCGGGCGAAGATGAGCTGCTTGATGCGCTGCGCCGCGCGCATCACGCCGAGGTGTTTCGCACGCTGGTGCGCGATGTCGAGGGTGAGTTGAGCGTTGAAGAAGTGGCCGACGATCTTTCGGCGCTGGCCGATGCCACGCTCGATTGCGCCATGCGCTGGGCCTGGCCTCTGCTCAGACAGCGCCACACCGAGATGCCGCGTCTGGCCATCATTGCTTACGGCAAACTCGGCGGCAAAGAGTTGGGTTACGGCAGCGATCTCGATGTGGTGTTTGTTTTCGATGATCCCGACGACCGTGCCGCCGAGGCCTACACCGCTTTTGTGCGCAAGCTCATCACATGGCTCACGGTGCGCACGGCGGCTGGCGAGTTGTTTGATATCGATACCGCCTTGCGCCCCAATGGCAACTCGGGCCTGCTGGTGACGTCAATCGACAGCTTTGAGGCCTATCAATGCGGACGCGGCAGCAACACCGCCTGGACGTGGGAGCACCAGGCGGTGAGCCGTGCGCGCTGGTGTGCTGGCGATGTGCGTTTGGCGCCGCGCATCGAGGCCGTGCGCCGGCAGGTGTTGGCTGCCCCGCGCGATGCCCAGGCCTTGCGCGAAGAGGTGTGCGCCATGCGCGAGCGCATGCGGCAGGCGCAGGCCGTGCCGTCGGGCCGTTTTGATCTCAAACACAGCCCGGGCGGCATGATCGATGCCGAATTCGCCGTGCAATATCTGGTGTTGGCCCACGGCGGCACGCACCCGGCCCTGCTCGACGACGTGGGCAACATCGCCTTGCTGGGCCGTGCCGAGGCGGCAGGCCTGCTCTCGCCCGGCGTGGGCCACGCGGCTGCCGATGCCTACCGAGCGATGCGCGCCGCGCAACACCGGGCGCGGCTCGATGAGGCGCCTACCCGGTTCGACGAAACCGAGCTGGGTGCGCTCGACGCCCATCGCCAAGCCGTGTTGGCGCTGTGGCGCACGGTTTTCGCCTCAGAGGGCTCGTTGCCGAGTTGATGCCTGTGAGTGCCGTGTCCCTTGCTGCTCGCGCGCATCCGGCCACGGCATGGTGCGGTGTGGCGCTGGTGCTCGCGCTGCCGGCCTTGGTGCTGGGCGCATCCCCGCTCGATCCGGCTTCGGCGCCGCCTTTGCACGCGGCACTGCTGTGGACGCGTGAGGCCGCTCAGCAATCGCCGTGGCAAGGGCTGTGGCGCTGTTGGACGGCGGCCTGGGTTCACGGCAGCGCCATGCATTTGGCTGCCAACCTTGTGGCGGTGCTGCTGGTGGCGCTGCTGGGTGTGGTGGCGCGTGTGCCGCCCCCGGCAGCCTGGGCCTGGGCGGCAGCGTGGCCGCTCACGCAACTGGGGCTGCTGCTCGATGCGCGTTTGCCGGCCTACGGCGGGTTGTCGGGCGTGCTGCACGCGGGCGTTGCCGTGGTGGCTGTGTGGCTGCTGTGCGCTGCGCCGAGAGTGCGCGGGCTGGGCGGGCTGTTGCTGGGCGGGCTGCTGCTTAAAGTGGGGATCGAAGCACCGTGGCGTGAGGCGTTGGTGGCGTCGCCCGGGCTGGGTATCGCCGTGGCCCCACTGGCGCATGCCACCGGCGTGGTGGCAGGTGCGGTGATGGGGGCTGTGGTGGTTGCGAAGGCGATCAGCTCTGCGGCAAAGTGAGCACGAAGCGGCTGCCGCCCCCCGGGCGGGCCTCGCAGCGCACGCTGCCGCCGTGGCGTTCGGCGATCTGCTTCACCAGGGCCAGGCCCAGGCCCACGCCGCCAGCGCGTTCGGCATGCCCGGGCAGCCGATAAAAGGGCTCAAAGATGCGTTCGCGCTGATCCTCGCTCACCCCTGGGCCGCGGTCGCTCACCGTAAAAACAATCTGCGCCGGCTGCTTGCCGCGCGCTTCGCTCACATCCACTTGCAGCTCAACGGTTTGCGCTACGCCTTGGGCATCCACACCATAACGGCGGGCGTTTTCGAGCAGGTTGCGCAGCGCGCGGCGCACCAGGCGCTCTTCGCCCAGCAAGCGTGCCGTGGGGGCCCGCGGGTGCAAATCGATCTGCGCTTCGACACGGCTGGCTTCTTCAACGGCCAAGCCCATCACATCGATCGGATCGCGTGCCAGCTCGGGGCGTGCGTCGAGCCGGCTCGACAGCAATACCTCGTCGACCAATGCATCGAGCTCGCGGATGTCGTGATCCACTTCGCGGCGCAGCTCGGTGCGGCGCTCGGGCGGGGCGTTATCCATCAACGTGATGGCCATCTTGAGCCGCGCCAGCGGTGAGCGCAGCTCGTGGCTCGCGTTGGCCAGCAGGCTGCGGTGTGAGTGCACCAGCCCTTCGATGCGCTGGGCCGCGTCGTTGAAGCTGGCGGCCACGGCGGCGATTTCGTCGTGCCCCTCAACGTGCACCCGGTGTCCGAGCTGGCCCTGGCCAAAACGCTGCACACCGCGCTTGAGCGATTCGAGCCGGCGCGTCAGGCTGCGCACCAAAGGCAAGGCGGTGACAGCCACGGCCACAAAAAGCACGCCCATGGCAATCAACAAATTCAGTGCCGGGTTGGGGCCGTTGAGCAGCGGCCCCAACGGGCCAAGCGCCCAGCGCCAGCGGCTGCGGCTCTCGGGCAGATCGGTGGGGCGGTGGTTGGAATCAGGCGGGGGGCCGCCTCGAAAATCTTGCGGCGGCCTCGGTGGATCAAAAGGCGCCCCGGCCAGATCACGAGGCATGCCGCCGGGTGGCCCAGCGGGGCCGTTGGCGCGTGCATCCGCGCGCAGTTGCTGCGGACGCCCCACCCACAGCATGCGGCCATCGGGCAGCGTGGTGCGCGTGAGCTGCGCGCGGCGTGCGGGGGTGTCGAGCGGGCTGATCTCGGGCGACGCCGCGATGGATCGCCCCATGGCATCGTCGAGCGCCAGCGGCAGATGCAGGCGCAGCGACCATTGCAGCAGCGCTGCTTCTTGCTCGGCCTGAGGCGCAGAAGCAGGCGGCAGGCTGTTGCCAATGAGCGCGGCAAAGCCCACCGCACGCTCGCTCCACACCTCGCGCATCTGCTCGCGCTCACGCTCGATGTGATAGCGCGCCAGCCACCCCGTTACCAGGGCGAACACCAGCAACACCGTCAGCACGGTGAGGTAGATGCGCAGATACAGCGTTCTCATGGCGCGGCAGGGTTGCGCTCAGCCAGCGTGATCGCTGCGGGTGTGGGCGTCACTCGTCGGCATCCTGCTTGCGCGCAAACACATAGCCCACGCCACGCACGGTGAGAATGCGTCTGGGCGTTTTGGGATCGTCTTCGATGGCTGCACGGATGCGTGAGATATGCACATCGATCGAGCGATCAAAGGCTTCGAGCGGATGGCCCTTGAGCGCATCCATGATCTGATCGCGGCTGAGCACACGCCCCGCGCTCGAGGCCAGTATGCGCAGCAGATCAAATTGATACGCCGTGAGTTCGCACAGTTGGCCATCGAGCCGCGCCTGGCGCTGATCGAGATCGATCTCAAGCCGACCAAAACGCAGCACCTCGCCGGCTTGGGCCACCCCCGCAGCACGGCGCAGCAGCGCCTTCACGCGCGCCAGCAGCTCGCGTGGCTCAAAGGGCTTGGGCAGATAGTCGTCGGCCCCGAGTTCGAGCCCCACCACGCGATCCATGGGCTCGCCGCGCGCTGTGAGCATCAACAGCGGCAGCGCCCGGGTGCGCACATCAGAGCGCAACTCGCGGCACAGATCCAATCCATCCCCATCGGGCAGCATTAAATCGAGCACGAGCGCATCGTAGTTTTCGCGGGCCAGTTTTTGCCGGCCCGAGGCCAGATCCGGCGCGCTGTGCACATCGAATCCAGCCTGCCCCAGGTATTCGCCCACCATATCGGTCAGGCGCTGATCATCATCGATCAGCAAAACGCGAGAAGCCGACATGATCGATCAGGGCTTGGGTGCCGAGGCGCCGGCGTCCGGGCCACGCTTGCCGCCGGTGCGGCGCCCCATCTTGGGCCGATCTTTCAGGCGCTGCGCGATTTGCGCGCGCTGCTCAGGCGTGAGCACGCGGCTCATCTCGAGCATGGCCTGTAGCGAGCGCTTCGACACCTTGTCGTGCGTTGCAAGCATCTGCTGGCGTGCCGACTCGGCAGCGGCTTCATCCACCTTGGGCGCCGTCATGATTTGCAGCATCTGCTCGCGCATATCACTGCGCCCCTCATGCAGCGCCTGAATGTCTTTGCGTGCCGCCTCGCCAATCTGCTTGATCTGAGCGCGCTGCTCATCGGTGGCTTTTACGTCGTTGAGCATGCGGTCGAGGTGGCGCGGGCTACCCAACATGCCGGGCATGCCGGCTTCGTGTTGCGCCATGCGGTGGTGGCTGCGGCTGCCACCTCGCTGGGCGCCACGGTCGCCCTGATCACAAAACGGCGCATCGTCTTGGGCGTGAGCAAGATTCATCTGGATGCCCGCCGTGGCGCCGAACACCGCCACCGCAGTGGTTAAAACAATGCGGCGCATGCCGCTCGTGCGGTTGAAGGCCTTCTTGAGGGCGTTTGTTTGCGAAGTCGAAAAAATCATGAGGCTCTCCTGAGTCTTGGGGGATGAGGCGCCAGCCCAATCAATCACGCAACAGCGCTGATGCCACGGTTGTCATCGTGCGGCCCGGGGGTGAAGCCAGCGTGTTTGCAATGTAAAGATCTATGAAATGGATATGGCCAGAGCGGCCAGCGGCGCACGCATTCACGAGCCACCGAGTGCCCTCAAGTGCCCCGAAATGCTCCACAAAGCAAGCCCTGTTCTTTGCATCGCCCGGCGCTCAGGCTTTTTAGCATGCCCGGTATGCGCGCGGACTGCGGAAGCACCCGGCTTCACACCGTGGCATCTCCGGAGCACGAACATGGCCATCGATCCTGCACTCAATCCCGACAACATCGACGTGCCCGCACAGCCCGAAGCGCTGGCCAAGCTCGGCGCGCTGTTGGCGCAAGAAGATGTCAACCTGCTCGATATTTCGCGCCTGATCGAGCACGATATGGCGCTGGCCGCTGCCGTGATGAAAGCCGTCAACGCGCCGTATTACGGCCTGAGAGGGCGTGTGCAAAACGTGCAGCAAGCCACCCAATACCTGGGCATGCGCGAAATCGCTGCGCTCACCTACGAAATCGGTTTGCGGTCGGTCTTTCCGGCGGTTGCTGAGCTGCAGGCCGTGTGGGATCGCGCCTGCGTGCGTGGCCTGATCATGGGGCGCCTGGCCAACGAGCTGTTCATGGACGCCTGGACAGCGCACACCGCCGGCCTGTTCGAAGAATGCGGCAAAGCAGTGCTCTTCAAACACGCACCCGACACCTATCGCGAGTTGCTCAAATCAGCCACCAGCGATGTCGAACTCGTTGCCCTCGAAAACCAGGCTTTCGGTTTGAGCCACGATGTGCTGGGCGCACGGTTGTGCGAGGTTTGGGGTATGTCGCCCGCAGCGGTGGCCAGCGTGCGCCACCACGTGAGCGTTCAGGCGCAGCGGCAATTGCCTAAAGATGCGCCCAAGCGCGGCATCTGCGTGCTCTCAGGGCTGGCTCATGCATTGATGAACGCGCCCGACACCGTTGAAGAAGTGGCCGCCGTGCTTGCCCCTCAGGCCATGCTGGCGCAAACCCTGCTGATCGAAAAAGCCCGCAAGGTTAAACAAAAAATCGACGACGCCATCAACGACGATTGATCGCACCTGCAGGGGCTGCCAATGCCTGCTCAAGGGCTTGTTTTGTGCGTGCCTCTTGCGCCTCGGCTCGTCGGTTGAACTCACCAAAACTCAGCTCACCGCGCGCCAGTTGCAGCCGCAACGCTTGCCCGGCGCGCGCACTCTCATCAAGCACAGCAAGCACCGGCGCGGGCGTTCCACGCTCGGTCAGAGCCACCATCGTGTGGCGCTGGCAGGCCATTTTGACGCGATCAAACCGCTCAATCGCCACACGCTGCCGAGCAGTGGGGCGCATGGTGTTTTGCCGCATCGCAGCCGTGCGGGCGTCTTTGAGCTGCACCGGCATGTACTCACGCAACAAGGCCAGATCGGGCACGGCATCAATATCTTCTTGGCACCGCGATTCGTGGCTTGCCACACGCGCACGCGAGCCAGGGCCCGCGCAAGCGCTCAGTGCCACGGCCGCTACCAAGGCGGTCAGCGCCCACCTGCAACGAGGCCGGCTGCGTGGTGGGCAGAGCGCAGCTATCACAGCCGCCACAGCAATGCCAACCCTGCACCGCCTACCCCCAGGCCGATGGCTTTCAGCAGCGGTGTGGCGCGTGTTTTACCAATATGGCGAACGATCAGGCCCAAGCCCACGCCACCCACATGCAGCAAGGTTGAAGTGATCAAAAAGCCGATGCCATAAGCCATTGAGCCCGTGGCAGGGGCCTCGGCGCCATGCGCCAACCCATGCAGGCTGGCAGCCAGCGCCAACAGTGCAAAACCCCACGATGCTGCATACCACATCGGGCTGATCACCATCAGCCCCAGCAGCACAACACTGGCAGCGATCAGATGCTCAAGAGCGGGCACGCCGATGCCGGCCCACCCACACAGAGCACCGATCATCAAGCCCCCCAAAAACACCGCCGGCCCCAGCCAGATTCGGTGTGCGGGCAGAGCGGCGAACGACCACAACCCTACAGCCAGCATCGCCAGCAAGTGATCCCACCCCAGCGGATGGACCAACCCAGCCATGGCGCCACCGGTGTCGAGCCCCACATGCGCATGTGCCCACCCTGATGCGCCTACGCCCACAGCGCAAGCGGTTGCGCGTGCGATCTGGATTCGAGAAGAAAAAAACGTCATGGTCTACCTCTCACACCGTGCAGCGAACCCCTGTTCGCCGCATCGCACCGCCGCATGTGGTGGCGAGCGCGGGGGGATTGTGCCGAGTAAAAACGATGCGCCCAAGAAAAACGGGCCTCAAGGGCCCGTTTTATGTTGGCGGAGAGGGTGGGATTCGAACCCACGGTACGGGGAAACCGTACGCCTGATTT
>CAZUCW010000028.1:0-25308 GCA_964618825.1 uncultured Aquabacterium sp. | reverse complement strand
CAACATCGTCACGTCGACCGCGCTCTAAGGCGGCACCTACAACCTGTTTGCGCACACGCTGCCGCAGTTTGGTATCACCACGCGGTTTGCCGATCACCGCGATCCCAGCAGTTTTGAGCCCTTGATCGATGCGCGCACCAAGGCGATCTACGTTGAGATGCTGGGCAACCCCTCGGGCAATATCACCGATGTGGCGCGCATCGCCGAGGTGGCGCATCGCCACGGTTTGCCCTTGATCGTCGACAACACTGTGCCTTCGCCCTATCTGTGCCGGCCTTTTGAGCATGGCGCCGATATCGTTGTGCATTCGCTCACCAAATACCTGGGCGGACACGGCAGCACGCTGGGCGGCGCTATTGTCGATTCGGGCAAGTTTCCGTGGGCGCAGCACAAGGCGCGTTTTAAGCGGCTCAATGAGCCCGATGTGAGTTATCACGGCGTGGTGTATACCGAGGCGTTGGGCCCGGCAGCCTATATCGGCAGGGCGCGTGTGGTGCCGCTGCGCAATACGGGTGCAGCGCTGTCGCCCTTCAATGCCTTTTTGATTTTGCAGGGCATCGAAACGCTGGGGCTGCGCATGGATCGCATCTGCGATAACACGCTCAGGATCGCGCAGCATCTGCAGCGTCATCCGCGCGTGAAGTGGGTGAACTACGCGGGGTTGTCCAATCATCCCGAGCATGCGCTGGTGCAGCAATATCTCTCGGGCAAAGCCTCGGGGCTGTTCACCTTTGGTGTGCCTGGCGGGCGCGAGGGCGGGGCACGTTTTCTGGATGCGCTCAAGCTCTTTACGCGCTTGGTGAACATCGGCGATGTGCGCTCGCTGGCCACGCATCCGGCCTCAACCACGCACCGCCAGCTCACGCCCGAAGAGCTGGCCAAAACGGGTGTAACCGAAGACACGGTGCGGCTGTCGGTGGGCATCGAGCACATCGATGATCTGCTGGCCGACGTCGATCAGGCCCTGGCACAAGCGTGATGAATCACGGCGTGTATCGCATGCTTCACGTTGCGATACACGACCGTACAAACCGACAGACAAGCCGGTGCGCTGGCGTGTCTTTCATTGGTGTTTTGCACGCCACGGCGATGCCTACGATGAACTCGTCTCATCTCAACCAGGAGCCGAGTTATGAATCCCGTGTCGTTCAATGCATCGAACACCTGCGCGTCGAGCGTGGGGGCGTTCGAGCGCAACAGCAAGATGTTTGGCCCGGCTGCGGCCTCGGCCATCGGTTTGGCCGAAGCCGGCGCTGAGGCTGCGTCCACCACTGTTTCACTGAGCCAGCAGGCGCTCGATGGCATTTCAGATGCCGCCTCTGAGGTGGTGTCTTTCGTTGAAGACGGCTACCACGCCGTGGGCAAGTTGGCAGCAGATGCTTACGACGAAGTGCAGTTGCTCGCGCAAGAAACGGTTGATGCGGTAGGTGATGCTGCTGAGGCCGTGGTGGATGCGGTTGACAGCGGCGTGAGCACCGTGGCCGGCTACGCGATGGCTGGGGTGAACGCGCTGCGCGACGTTGCGTGAGGCCATCGTGCGTTGCGGCGTCTTGGCTACGGTGGTGATGGCAGCGGGTGTGTCGGGCTGTTCGGTGCTCAGCCCGATGCCCACGCTCGAGCTGATCAAGGCCTCAGGCTTGATGGCGGGCCAATACATCAGCAACCAGGCGCCCACGCATGCCAGCGATACCGTGCGCCATCCACATGCCGTGCCCGGTGAGGTGTGCATCGAGATCAACCGCATCACGCCGCTCATCGATGTGCTGCCCGCTTTGCAACGCGAATTGGCCAAGCATCAAGTGGGCAGCCGGGTGTTCGAGGCGGCCACGCCTGCTCAGGTGTGCCCCGTGTGGTTGCACTACGCCGTGGCCATCGATTGGGCGCAGCCGGCGATGTCTGACGATTACCAGCCTTATATCTCGCGGGCAGTGCTCACCTTGCGTGCGGACGATGGCCGCGTGCTTGCCAGCAGTGCTTATGCGCAAGATCAAGCGTTTGGCATGGGGCGGTGGGCCACCACCCAGGCCAAGCTCGCACCTGTGGTGAAAGCACTGCTCACGGGGGTCGACGGCTGATGGGCCGCACGAGCCTCGCATCAAGGAGTTCTCATGATGAACCAAACTTTGCTTTGTCGATTCAACGCAGCGTGCACGAGAGCGCCGCTCGTGGTGGTGCTGGGCGCTGCCGGTGTGCTTGGCGGTTGCGCAAGCGCGTCGTCATCGGTTGTGCAAGGGCCGCTTGCTGTGCCTGCACCCATGCCGGTTACTTATGTTGAGCGCGTGCCCACGGGCAGTATTTTTCAGGCAAACAATGCATCGGTATCCACCTTGTTTTCGTCTGAGAAACCGCCCAGAAACATCGGCGATACGTTAAAGGTAGACATTGCCGAATCCATGAAAGGCAGCGCCAAAGTCAGCACCGACACCAGCCGCGACAACTCTTTTGCGGTCAAGGGGCCGGGTGCCGCGTCGCCCGTGCAGGGCGGCTTGTTCAGAGACATCTGGAACCTCGACGCTGCGGCCAGCGGCAACGATGCCTTCAAGGGCGATGGCACATCGGCACAAGAGCTCAGCTTTACCGGCAAGATCGCGGTGGCCGTTATCAACGTGTTGCCCAATGGCCGGTTGGTGGTGGCAGGCGAGCGCACGGTGGCGTTCAATAACGGCAACCAGACACTGCGGTTTTCAGGCGTCGTCAACCCATCGGATATCGGTTCGGGCAACGTGGTGGCTTCGGCTGATGTGGTGAATGCACGGCTCGAAGTGGTGGGGCAGGGCGATGTGGCCGACACCGGATCGCGCAACTGGATGCAGCGCCTGATGAGCAAATCGCTGTCGATCTGGTGATAACGATGGCGCAAACACTGCACCTCGATGCCCGCCTGAGGCGGTTGCGGCTGGGCGACGGATCGAGCGCGCCTTTATCGCGCATCGAGGCTTCTTTGCTTGATGCCTTGTTGAGCCGGCCCGGGCGAGTGCTCTCGCGTGGCGAACTGGCGGTGATGCTGGCGTTGTCGTTGCACCGGCATCACCTCAACATCATCGACCTCACCGTGTCGCGGCTGCGCTGGAAATTGCTGCGTGCGGGTGCCGATGCGCAGCGCATTGAAACCGTGCGCGGTGCGGGCTACCGACTCAAGCCCACCGATGAGGATCCATCCAGCGACACATCGGCATCAAGCGCATAACCCTCACCGTGCACCGTAATCAGCAATGGCGGTGTGCGCCCTCGATCACCGAGTTTTTTACGCAGACGCGATACGGTGAGATCGATGCTGCGCCCATTGCGTGCTTCAAACCCCAAGCCGATGCACTCGGCCAGCATGTGGCGTGTGATCACCTGCCGTGGCCGCTCGATAAACGCGCGCAACATCTTGCACTCATTGAGCGTGAGCGATACCAGCGAGCCGTCATCGGCAATCAGCGTGTGCAGCGTGCCATCAAACCGCCAACCCGGCAGGCGCACCGGCTGTGCCATGGCAGGGGGCAATGATCGGGCCTGTTGCGCCCGCGAGCGCCGCAGCACTGCGCGAATGCGCGCCACCAGCTCTCTGAGGTGAATCGGCTTGCGCAAATAATCATCGGCCCCCTCGAGCAGCCCGGCAATGCCACGATCCAACCCATCGGGAGGCGTCGTGACGATCAACGGTGTGTGCGTTGATCGGTGCAGCCACTGGCACGCCTGCAGATAATCAAAATCTGGCAGCGCGCAATCGAGCACCACCACATCACATGGCTGCGTGCCCAGGTGGCGCTGCATGCCCGGCCAATCATGGGCCGTGCTCACGCCCACATTAAAACGCTGCAGATAGTCGCGCGTGCGTGCTTCTTGCGTGGGGTCTGATTCGAGCAGCAGGCAGCAGTGTGGCCTGGTCGATAAAGCATCATGAAAACGGCGATTCATGCTCGAGACGCGGTGGCTGGCCTTGCAACGCAAAATCTTAGGCGGCCAGCAAGTTGCGCAGCGTAGACAAGCGTGAAGTCGGGTAAAGCTGTGTGGATTGCGCCGATACAGTGGTGGTGCTCAGGCACATGCCGCACACGCCCGCTCGCGCTGTCATGAAACAGCCCGAAATTGATCGACAATCGCCAGGCCCGCGCATGCCCTGCACGGGCTCAACCTTCTCACCTCACAACACGCTTCACACAATGAACAAGACTGACCTGATCGAACTCATCGCATCGCAACACTCGCTGTCGAAGGCCGAATCCGGCCGCATCCTCGAGACCGTGCTCAATGCAGTCGTGAACACCGTCAAGAAGGGTGACTCGGTCGTGCTGCCGGGCTTCGGCTCGTTCAAGCAACACGCTCGCGCCGCACGCAATGGCGTCAACCCCGCCACCGGCGACAAGATCAAGATCGCCGCAGCCAAGCTGCCCAAGTTCACCCCGGGTGCAACCTTCAAGGCCGCCGTTGATCCCAAGGCTGCCGCACGCAAGGCCGCCAAGGCCGGTGCAGCCAAGCCGGCCAAAGCCGCTAAGCCTGCCAAGGCCAAGAAGAAGTAATGTGTGTTTGCGGGCCCGCGTAATGCGGGCGCTGCACAGCGCACACAGATCGCAAACCCGCACAAGCGAGCGCGCCCCGCAAGAGCCGCGCTCGCTGCAGCAGCAGGGCTATTCGCCGGCTACGCGGTCGGCCACAAATCGATAGAGCCGACGCTCTGTTTCGATCAGCGCCTCGGCTTGGCGCAGTTTCGACAGCACACGCGAAGTGGTTTCGATCGTGAGATCCATCACATCGGCCATCTCACGCAACGTGGGCAACTGAAACGTGGCGCCCGCGGCTGCAACCGCGTCATCCTCAGGCTGTTGCTCAGCCAGCAATGCCAGCAAACGCACCACACGGGCCATGGCTGAACCTTCGCGCAAGGCCAGCACGGCAGGCATACGCTGCTGCAATTTCAGGCACTCGTGCAACAGCGTTTGATCAACTGATTCAGCGCGATGGTTGGGCCAAGGCAACAAAGTGCACGGCACGAGCGCCGTGGCCCGAAACGCATACGTGCCCAACAGCAGCATCTCGCCGCCGATCATGTCGCCTGGCAATGCCAGCCCTGCCAAACGAGGTTGGCCATCTACCACCTCATCCAGGCGAACCAAGCCACGAACCACGCGATACGACTTGCCCCAATCGTGGATCTCGTAAATTTGTTGGTTGGCAGCAAACTCGGCCAGACGCGGAATCACCGGCCAACCCTGGGGGCGCGCGGGTGCGGCCCGTGAAGACGAAGAAACAATGTGGAGCATGGCGCTCTCCTGTGTCCTGTGAGCGGCGCCAGACAGCGCCGCGTGGCATCAACACCGCCCGTGCGCTGTGGGCGCTACAGGGCGAACAAGAGCGTGTTGCCTTGCGACAAACGCTCGGGTTGAAGGATCAGGACAGCGCCGGAGGTGCGCGAGGCTGGGCGCGCCACGCCACCCGTGTGCCCACGGGGGCCATCGCCACATCGGCCACGAGAGCCTGTGCCGTGCGTGGCAGCGCTGAAAAGCGCCACGGCGCTGGCGGCAAGGCCAGCGCATCAACATGCAGCGCGCAATACATGCACGAAGCTGCTCGCGCGTGGTGCGCGGGGGCTTCGGGCGAAGAATCACGCTGGCGGCTCTCGGCGGCGCCTGCCGGCTGGGCTGAGCACACCTTGAGCCACGGCAGCGCCTCGGGCGGTGCGGCGCGCATCAACCATGGCGACGTCAACGGCGCGAGCGCACCCAGCAGGATGACCCAACAGGTCAGCCAGCTCAGGCGATGGCTCAGATGACGAACGCGGCGCATAGGGCTTGATTTTGATCCAGGCTGAGGGCAAACGATAGCAGCCCTTGATGCTCGTCGCACCGTTGCGGGTGGGGCTTGTTTTGTATCAAACGAGCCAGCCTGATTTGCGTGCCGGTGCCGGTTTTGGGTTCATTTCAGCAGTGCTTCAACCCAATCCCAGCGCTTGTCCTTAACCATCACAAACCGGCAACGGCCTTCTGACAGATTGGCCCACAGGCCGCCGATCAAACGATCATCCTCAGCACCATTCCAGCGATCAGCACCCTTGTACTCCACCGCCAAAATCACTCCGGGCTTGTCTGCACTGCCGGGCAGCTGGCACAAAAAATCTGGGTAGAAGCGGCCATCGGCCTTTTGCAAAAAGAACGAACAACCTTCGCGCCGCACGAGGTTGCGCACCCAAAACTGGATGCGGCCCTGCTGCGCCCACGTATCCAACTGGCAAGCGCATTCAAACTCTTCTTTGCTATCGAAGTCGCCTACGCGGCCATAGAAGTGCTTGCGAAAATCGAAGCGCCCGAAGCGTCCGTCGTAATCGCGGCTGGGTGCGTAGGCCTGCGCATGAAACTCAAAGGCGTATTGATCGGTTACTGCCACGCGTGTGGCCGCATCGTTGTCAAACAGCGTTTGCTGGAAAGCCTTGCCGATGGCCTGCTTGCGCAGTTCACGAATGCGCGCCTCAACCAAATTGCGGATCAGAAACTTTTGCAGGGTGGCGCGTGCCAGCGTAAAGCCTTCTTGGCGCAGTAAATCGGTGAGCCATGCGGCAACGAAGGCCTGCTTGCTGGCGTGAGTTAGCGACGGCTCGGGCACGTTGCGGCACAGCCAGGTGGCGATGCGAATCTCATCCCAATTTTCGGGTTGATAAACGAGGCCCAGATCGCGCTGCAACTCGGGCAAAAAACGCGGCACCACGCGGCCACGATCATCGATGTCGATCACGCCCCCTTCGGATACTTTCAGTGCCGCGCGCAATGCCGCCAGATCGTCTGGCGTTGGTGCGGCGTCGTGGGGCGAGAGATCCCACGGGTACTCGAGCACCTCGGGGTCGTCGAACAGCGCCAACCCGCCCTGCACGCGCAAGGCCAACTGCGGCACGCGAAAGCGCTCGCCCAACTCGGCGGGTGTCTCGAAGAACTCAATCGCCGTGGTGCGGCTGATTTCTGCGGCTTGCACAATCGCCGCCGCAGCGGTTTCTGTGGCAACCGATGCCTTGAGCGCTTCGGCCTCATCCGCCGTGAGCGGCGTGCTGATCGTCAGCGTATTGAGCTTGCCGTCCCAGCTCACTTTGTCGCGCACCGGCTTGGGCACGCTTTTCAGATCGGGCTTTTCGGATAGCGTAATCGCCACGGGCCGAACGATCACGCGCCCGGCGTGGCCCTCCAGATCCAGCCGCGCCTGTTCGGCCTTGGCGGCGGTGACGAACTCGGCCACCTCGCGCCGCTCGAATCCGGCGCCAGCCACCAGCCGATCGCGCAGCGCACCTGCCGTTTCGGCAAAGTTGCGCGACACCACGAAGGCATACGATTGATTCAGTGCGCGGGCACTGCGATGGCTCGCACCGGGCTGCCGCAACACGCGCCCCAGCAACTGCTCGACCGCCGTGGCCGATGAGAGCGAAGCCATGCTCACCAAGATGTAGGCAAACGGGCAGTCCCAGCCTTCGGCCAGCGCCTTTTGGGTGATGACGAACTTTACCGGGCAGGCCGGATCGGCAATGCCCAGCTTGTGATCGGCGTCGATCTGCTCGAGCCCTTTTTCGTCGCCGGTGGCCACCACGATCTCGCTGGCCGGGATGCCGTGGTTGGTGATCAGCTCGTTACGCACCTTTTCGAAATCCAGCGTCTCGATGCCGGCGCGGCGGGGTTCGGATTGGATCAGCACCAAGGGCCGCAGATAGGGCGCGCCTGCGCGGCGCTCTTCATCGGCCAACTTATGCAGGGCATCGCGGCGGCCAATGGCATCGGCCAGACACTGCTGCCAGTTGGGCTCGGTTTCGAGCACCACCGGCAGCTTGATCATTTCTTCGGCCTTCAACTCGGCGGCGGACACACTGTGCAGCACGTTGCTGGGCGTGCGCTCGAGATCAGGCGTGGCGGTGAGCTCCATCACCCCGCTGGGGCGAAATCGCGCCAGCATGTCGAAGGCCAGTGGCGTGCGGTTGTTGTGTGCCTCGTCCACCACCACGAACGGCCGGCGCAAGCGCAGCACGTTGGCCAGCGAATACGGTGTGGTGCGCTCGCTGCCCTCGCCATCGGTTAGCAACTCATCGCGCTGGCTGGGCGAGAGGTTGTCGAAGTGATGCATCAACGCGCCGCTGCTCTGATACACCTTGCGGCACTCTTCTTCTTCTACCTGAAACGCCTGCCGCGTGGCAACGATCACTGTGGTGGATGTATCCAGCGTGGCGCGGGTAACGCTCTTGGCCTCTTCCAGATCCAGCACCGTGATCGGCCCGGCCTCGCGCAACGCAGCGTGATACGGGTGCGAGCGATCCTTCAGCGCCTTGATCGTCTGCTCACGAATCGGTTTGCTGGGCACCAGCCACAAGATCACGCTGTGCTCGGTGCGCAAGAGATGTGTGTTAACGCATGCCACGCTCTTGGCTGCCAGCCAGGTTTTGCCGCCGCCGGTGGGCACGCGCAGGCAGAAATACGGCATATCAGCCGGAAAACCCGACAGCGGGTGATACAGGTTGCCCCGCCCCCACAGGCGTTCGGTGGTGGCGGTGAAGGCAATCGAGGGGGATGGCAGTTCGTGGCAGGCCCTGAAATAGGCTTGCACGCTGTCGAGCACTTGCTGTTGATAGATTTTCGGTGCGAATCCGGACATCGCTTACACCTCCAGCGCGTAAGGGGTCTGCTTGAAGGTGATGCCCTCGCGTGCAGCGCGGGCGCCCATGCGGTTGGCGGCGGCGTAGATCACTTTGGGGCCGGCGAATGGGGGCAGCACATCAAACACCGGGCCAGTGAGCACATTGCCGCCCGCCACGGATTTGTCCTTGAGGATGCCGTTGTACAGCAGATAGATCGCGCGGCCTTCGTGCACGCCCAGCAGCGGCGAATCAGCAGTGCCAGTGAAACCCGTGCCGGTTTCGGCAAACCAGACGAACTCGGCCAGTTGCGCGAATTTCACATCGCTGCGGATCTGGCCGCAGGCGTTAAACAGGGGTTCAGCCGAGAGGTGGCAGAACTGAAAGCCACCGCCCAGGCCGTCGACCGCCTGGCCTTTGGCGTTGGTGTAGCCCTCGGCCACCCGTTTAACGCGCTCGCGGGTAACGTTTTGGGCGATGTTTTCATCCATTTCAACAAGGATGAAACGGCGATTACCGCCGTCCTCGGCGTTTTGCTTGAACACTGCGTGGGCGGTTGTTCCTGATCCGGCGAAGCTGTCGAGGATCAGCGAATCCTTATCGGTGGCGATTTGCAGGATGCGCTGTACCAAGCGATACGGCTTAGGTGTTGAAAAAGATCGTTCCCCCAAAATATCTTTTGTATCTTGCGTTGCCTCTTGGTTGTCTCCAACTTCTTCACGCATCCAAATTGTTGTTGGAACAACGCCATCTTTTACTTCACTCAAGAATCTTTTAAGCGAAGGAATGGCATCCCCTTTTACGCCAAACCAAAGACGACCATCAACTCGCAATCTCTCAATTTCTTCAGGCGGACGACTCCAGCTTCGTCCGTTTGCGGGAAAAACAGTCTTCCCCGCTGGGGTTTTGATACCGTAAAAATCACGATCACGATGTTCGGCCCTAGTTAGATCACTCGCTTTCCAAGGCCCCCGGTGGTCGCTATCTGGATTTTTGTAGGCTCTATCCTGCTTTTCAGTTCGAGGCACTAAATTTCTGATCCAACCATTCTGTTTTCTGCTGTACACCAGAATGTGGTCGTGCATCTCTGAGAAAAAGCGCGCATCGTTTTGTGGTGAGTACTTTTTCTGCCAAATCAGATTGGTAATGAAATTGCCGGCCCCAAAAATCTCATCCATCAACAACCGCAGCGTCGCCACTTCGTTGTCGTCGATGGAAACAAAAATCGCCCCATCCTCGCGCAGAAACTGCCGCAGCAGCACCAACCGCGGATACATCATCGACAACCAGCGGTCGTGCCGATCCAGCGTTTCGCCCTCTTTGCCCACCACCTCGCCCAGCCACTTGCGAATCTCGGGGCTGTTGACGTTGTCGTTGTACACCCAGCCCTCGTTGCCGGTGTTGTAGGGCGGATCTATATAGATGCATTTCACCTGCCCGGCATAGCGCGGCAGCAGGGCTTTGAGCGCGTGCAGGTTGTCGCCCTGCACGATGAGGTTGCCCGAATCGGCTGGGCCGCACGACAGCGCCGGCGCAGGCTCTAGCAGCCGAAACGGCACCTCTTTGTGGTGTTTAACGACGGCTTCTTTGCCGATCCAGTTCAGCGTTGGCATGTGCGCCCATCCCCTCAAGCGTTGGGCGGCGGCGCTCTGGCCATCGCCGCGCAAAGAAAAACGGCCCCGTGTGGGGCCGCCGAACTCAACATTTGCGCTTGGCGCAAGTTTTTGTTTTAACCGCGCATCAGAGCGTGTTTAACGCCCTTGCAGATGGTGGACCGAAAGGGGATCGAACCCTCGACCTCTGCATTGCGAACGCAGCGCTCTCCCAGCTGAGCTATCGGCCCGAGGCGGGCAGTTTACCGCGAACGCTGCGGGGGGCTGGGGGCGTTGTTGAGCCGGGCGAGTTCGCAAAACAGGCCCGATTGATCGAGCTCGGCAAAACCGTGTTGGGCGGCTGCGGCGTAGAGGGTTTCGAGCAGCGCCGTGATGGGCGTGCGCAAGCCCAGTGCGGCGGCGGTGTCGAGTGCGTTGCGCATGTCTTTGAGCTGAATGGCCAGTGAGCCGCGCTTGGCAAAGTCGCCCTCAACCATGCGTTGGCCGTGCACATCGAGCACGCGGCTGTCGGCAAAACCGCCGCGCAGCGCCTGGCGCACCTGGGCCATGTCGGCACCCCCGTGTTGTGCCAGCAGCAGGGCTTCGGCCACGGCGCCGATGCCAATGCCCACGATCATTTGGTTGGCCAGTTTGGCAAGCTGCCCCGCCCCGTGGGGGCCGACGTGGGTGGTGCGCCCCAGCACCGATAGCGCGGGTTGCGCGCGCTCGATGTCGCTGGCCGTGCCGCCGGCCATGATGGCCAGTGTGCCGGCTTCGGCGCCGAGGGTGCCGCCCGATACGGGGGCATCAAGGCAGGCTACGCCTTGGGTGGCCAGCCGCTGGGCGTGGGCTTGCGCCTGGCGGGGCAGGATGGAGCTCATGTCGATCACCAAAGCGCCCGGGCGCAGCGCGGGGGCGGCTGGCGCGGGGGTGTCGGGCGAGCCAAACAGCACTTGCTCAACCACGCCGCCGTGCTCAAGCATGCAAAAAATGAGATCGGCCTGTGCCACGGCTTGCGCGGGGGTGTCGGCCACGTGCGCGCCATCGGCACGCAAGGCTTGGGCTTTGGCGGGGGTGCGGTTCCAGGCCGTGAGTTGAAAGCCGGCGCGCAACAGGCGCCGCGCCATGGGGGCGCCCATGAGGCCACACCCCAACCAGGTGATGTGCAAAGCGGTCATGCCCACATCATGCCTGTTGTGGTGACGAAGTTGGCGCGATGGCGCCGGGGCCGTGAATTGGGGATGTGAGCGGCGCGGGGTGCGCGGCTATCATCGTCGAGCTTGTTACAAAAGCGGTGCCCAGGAACCAGACAGAAGCACGACAAAAACAACAGGTATGTCTTCGAATCCACAAACCACCACCATGAATGTGCCGCTTTCATTGTTTGATGCCGCTGCCGGTGAGCCTTTGGCCGCCGCTGTGTTGGGGCTGATTGAGCTCAATGGCACCGGTGTAACCGTAAAAGAGGTGGCCAGTGGCCGCTATGCGCAGGTGAACACGGTGGCTGCGAGCGTGTTGGGCGTGCAGCCCGATGCGCTGGTTGGGCGCGTGGATGCCGATGTGTTTGGCTCATCGCAGGTGCTGGCTTTGCGGGCGGCTGATCAGCAGGCGCTGGCGCAGCCCGATCGGCCATATCAGGCTGAGCACCGCCTTGAGCGCCCCGATGGCAGCCGGTGCGATTGCCGTGTGGTGCGCGCGGTGGTGCGCAGCGCTGAGGGGCAGCCGCTGTGGGTGGTGGGGCTGTGGACGGATCTTTCGGCGCAGCGCCAGCGTGAGGCGCAGTTGCAGGCGGCGTTGGCACAGCTCGAGCAGCAGCAGCGCACCAACGACAGCCTGATGCGCGAGATGCAGGATCACCACGTGCGCGATACGGCCACGGGGCTGTATCAGCGGCGTCACTTTGAAGAGCAGTTGTTGCGCGAGGCCGATTTGTCGGCGCGTGAGCACCGCGAGTTTGCATTGGTAACGATTGCCATCGATGGCCTCGAGGCCTTTGCGCAGCAGCATGGTGAGGCGGCGCGTGATCGCGTGATCGAGGCGGTGGGCCGCTTGCTGCGCGCCAATACACGGGCGATGGATTCACCCTGCCGTTTGGGCACCGATCGCTTTGCCATCTTGCTCTCGGGCGTGGGGCTGGCCACGGCCCATGCGCGCATGGAGGGCATGCGCCGCCAGTGCGCCGAGCACATCGTGGCGCTGTCGGGGCAGCAGTTCAACTTTACGGTGTCGATGGGGGTGGCGAGCTACCCGCACACGGCGGGCGTGATCGAGCAGTTGCTGTTGAGCTCTGAGGCAGCGCTGGCTCAGGCCCGTGAGCGGGGCGGCAATCGGGTGGCGCTGGCCAGCATCCCGTTTGAGATGCACTGAGTGTGGGCGTGGCAGACGCATCCTCGTCGAGCGGTTCTGGCACGGCGCTGATCAACGAGATTGATCGCGCTCTGGCGCAGCCGCGCACGCGGCTGAAGTTTCCGGCGCCGCTCGAAGCACGTTTTTATGAGGATCGGGCCGAGCTGCAGGCGCGCCGCTTTCGCTTTTGGGGGCTGGTGGGCGCGGTGATGTTCAACCTCTTTAACTTCACCGATCAGGTGATGGTGCCCGACGTTGCCAGCGAGGCGCGCTGGATTCGCATGGGGTTGGTAACGCCCGCCATGTTGTTGCTGGTTGCGCTGGCCGGGCGCGGGCGTTGGCGGCAGTGGCACGAGGCGTTGTTGATGTTGGCGTTGTTGCTGATTTCGGGCAGCGTGGTGTATCTCTTCGTGCGCAGCCTGCATCCCAACGCTTTGCAATATCACACCGGGGTGATCCTCACGGTGATGTTCGGCATGATCGTGATGCGCCAGCGCTTTGGGTGGGCCATGGCGACATCCACCATCGTGTTTGCCATGTATGCGGTGGGTATTGCGGGGCTGTACGACATGCCCCTTGATGTCAAGCTCAATTGCCTGATGGTGATGCTGGGTGCGATCGTGATCAGCCTGATGGCTTGTTTTCAGATGGAGGCCGATGTGCGGCGCGGCTATCTGATGGCGCTCAAGCAGAGCATTGAGGCCAGCCAGCTGCGGCGCTCGCGCGATGAGCTCGATCAGTTGTCGAAATCCGATCCGCTCACGGGGCTGGACAACCGGCGTTCGTTTGATGCGCGGTTGATGGCCGAGTGGAGTCGGGCACAGCGCAATCATGAGCCGATTGCGTTGTTGTTTGTCGATATCGATCACTTTAAGGATTACAACGATCACTACGGCCACCAGGCGGGTGATACGTGTTTGGTGCAGGTGGCGCAGGCGATTCGCGAGAGCGCACAGCGCGGCGCCGATTTGTGCGCGCGCTATGGCGGCGAAGAGTTTGTGGTGCTGCTGCCGCAAACCACGCAAGAGCATGCGTTGGGTGTGGCGCGTCGGGTGCGGCGTGCGGTTGAGCGGCTGCATTTGCCGCATCCCACCTCGAAGGTGGCCAACGTGGTAACCGTGAGCGTGGGGGTGTCGAGCTTGGTGCCGACTTCGCGCACGCCGTGGGAGGCGCTGCTTGAGCAGGCCGATCGTGCGCTCTATGAGGCCAAGGCGAGCGGGCGCAATCAGGTGCGCTTGCAAGATCGACCGCAAGATCGACCTCAAGAGGGCTAGCACGAGCCGGTGCGTCTGGCAGCCGGCCCGTTGAATCAGCCGTGGCCGATCAGGCTTTGCCTTGCGTGGCCACAGCAGCAGCGGCCTTGGCGGCGGCTTCGGCGTCGCCCAGGTAGTAGTGCTTGATGGGCTTGAGATCGGCGTCGAGCTCATACACCAGCGGGATGCCGTTGGGGATGTTCAGGCCCACGATGTCGGCGTCGCTGATGTTGTCGAGGTATTTAACGAGCGCCCGGATCGAGTTGCCGTGCGCGGCGATCACCACGCGCTTGCCGCTCTTGATCGTGGGGGCGATGTCGTCGCTCCAGTAGGGCAGCACACGGGCCACGGTGTCTTTGAGACACTCGGTGAGCGGAATCTGCTCGGGCGTCAGGCCCGCGTAGCGTTTGTCTTGGCGCTGGCCGCGTGGGTCGTTGGCGTCGAGCGCGGGCGGTGGGGTGTCATAGCTGCGGCGCCAAACAAGCACTTGCTCATCGCCATATTGCTTGGCCATATCCGCCTTGTTGAGCCCTTGCAGCCCGCCATAGTGGCGCTCATTAAGGCGCCAGCTTTTGATCACCGGCAGCCAGCTGCAATCCATCTCGTCGAGACAGTAGTTGAGCGTGTGGATGGCGCGCTTGAGCACCGAGGTGTAGGCCACATCAAACTCGTAGCCTTCGGCCTTGAGCAGCTTGCCGGCGGCCATGGCTTGCGAGATGCCGGTGGGGGTGAGCTCGACATCCGTCCAGCCGGTGAAGCGGTTTTCGAGGTTCCAGGTCGATTCGCCGTGGCGAATGAGAACGAGCTTGTGCATGAAGACGCCTTTGCTTGGTTGGTGCAGGGTGGTTCAGGATGGCCACAGGCCTACGGTGGGCCGCAGAATCGGCAATTTTAGGGCGCCGGTGCGGTGCGCCTCCCCTTGATGAGAGGGCCACGATGATGTCGACCTTTGATGCCACCTTGCAGCGCTACCGGTTGCCGCTGCAGCCTTCCCCTGAGCGCGTGCGTGCGGCGGTGGCCGCTGGGGTGCGGGCCGTTGAGGCCGTGTCGCTCAGCGAGGCCACACGGGTGTTGGCAGGGGCTGTGTCGTGCCCCGATGAGGTGGTGCGCGATACGCACGGGCGGGTGCGCATCACCTGCAGCACTGATTTGCCTGGCGTTACGCCGGCGATGGTTGATTGGTGGTTTGGCTGGCACCTGCCGGCTGCTGAGCGCTACCGGCTGTGGCACCCGCTGGCCCACATGAATGCGCGGGTGCGCGATGCGCGAGCGTCGTTGCCGCCCACGCGCGAGGGTGATCGCCAACGCTATGTGGGTAATGTGTCGTTGGTAGATGAATACATCGGCGCATCGCTCAAAAAACTGGCGATTGCTTTTGTCGATCCGATGGCTTTTGGGTTGGATGTGGCCGTGCTGGGCGCAGGCACGGCGGTGTGCGCCACCACCGCCGACCGCGTATTGGGCGGCCAAGGCGGTGCGCTGGTGCATGTGGTGCTGCCCACGCCGCAAGGCGCGCAGATGCGCAGCGGTTTTTGGCTGGGCGAGATTCGCCACACGCTGCCGCTGGTGCAGGGGCTGCTGGGCGGGGTGCTCAACTCATCAATGATGCGCCGCGTGATCGTGCCCGATCGCATGGCGCTCGATTTGCTGCTGCATTGCGGCGAAGAGATGAATCACCTCGCACGCTTTTTGCCGCGTCTGTATGCCGATATCAGAGGGGCTGAGGTGAGCGCCGCGGCCTGAGTTGCACCACGGCGGGGGCGTTGTCGCACACCACGCGCGCGCGCAGCTGGCCGCATCCGCCATCAACCTCTTGGCCTGCTGAGCGGCGCAGTTTGGTGAGCACGCCGCGCTGATGCAGCGTGCGGGCCAGCGCGGTGGCGTGATCCCACGCGGGGCGCCTGAAGCCGAGCTCGGGCACGGTGTTGTAGGGGATGAGATTCATCACCGCATATTTGCCGCGCAGCAGGCGCACGATGCCATCGATCTCGTCGGTGCCATCGTTGATGCCTTCGATCAGCGTCCACTGATACTGAATCGGATAGTGGCTGGCGCGGGCATAGCGCTCGCCCAGCTCGACGAGCTCATCGGGGCTCATGCGTGGAGCGCGCGGCAGCAGTTGTGCGCGCAACTCAGGCCGGGTGGTGTGCAGCGACAAGGCCAACGCCGGGCGCACCGCCCCGGGGGCGGGTGCCAGCAGGCGCTCGAAAACGCGCGTGTCGCCCACGGTAGAGAGCACGAGGTTTTTGTGGCCGATATCGCCCAGCGTGCCCAGCAGCTCAATGGCATCCATCACGTTGTCGAGGTTGTGGGCCGGCTCGCCCATGCCCATGAACACCACTTTTTTTACGGGGCGCAGAGTGCGCGCCAGCACCACCTGGGCAACGATTTCGGTGCTGCCGAGTTGGCGCAGCAGGCCGCTTTGGCCCGTCATGCAAAACACGCAGCCCACCGCACAGCCCACTTGCGTTGATACGCACAAGCCGTTGCGCGGCAGCAGCACGCTCTCAATGGTTTGGCCATCACGCAGGGCCACGAGCAGCCGGGCAGAGCCGTCGTCGTCGGGGTGCTGCGAGTGCAATCGGGCCAGGGCGTCGAGCTCGGCCAGCAGGGCGGGCAAATCGCGGCGCACGCCGGCGGGCATGAAATCATCGAGCCGACGTCGGCCATGGCTTTGCGGCAGCGCTTGTGTCCACAGCCGCAACACGCGTTGCAGGTGTTCGGGCCGGGCGCCATGCGCGCACAGGCGCTGGCGGATGTCGTCGATGCGGTCTAAAAACATGGCGGGTCGGGGGTGGGGCGCCCAGTGTAGTGGGCGCGCTGGATGCCGCAGCGCGGGCGGCTGCGCGCAGGGGGGTGTCGTTTGATGTTCCAACCGAGGGTTTGCGCGCTAGGGTGATATACGAATCACAATCTTTGTACACAAACCTAGACTGCCGCCACCCTTGCATCTGACGGTGCCGTTTGTCGGATGGGGGTGATCACGACAACCACTGGAGAGAGACCATGAAATTGAGCTATCGCGCTTGCGCGGGGGCCGTGCTGGCCTTGGGTGCTAGCGCTGCGTTTGCGGGGGTTGCTTGCGAGCCTGTGGCTGCAGGTGAGGTGTTTATCAGCAACATCACCTCGCCGGGCAAGATCTCGCCCACCGACGGCACTTGCTGGGTTAACAACCTCAAATTGCCGACGCACGACGGGCTCAAGCTCGTTGCCAATGTGTTTTTGCCCAAGATCACCAGCCCGAACCAAAAGTTTCCGACCATCATCATGGTTAACAGCTGGGTCTGCCCCGATTGGGAATACATCGGCCAGGCGCAGCGCTTGGCGCGCGATGGCTACATCGTGCTCGAGTACGCCTCGCGAGGCTGGTGGGGCTCTGAAGGCGAGGTGCGCGTGGCTGCACCCGAAGACATTCAAGACGTAACGAGCATCTTTGATTGGATGTCGGCCAATCTGCCGATGGATACGAACAATGTGGGGATCAGCGGCATCTCGTATGGTGCCGGCATCTCGCTGCTGGGTGCGGCACGCGAGCCTCGCATCAAAACGGTGGCAGCTTTTTCGGGATGGTCGAATCTCGAAGATGAGCTGTATCCGCAAGACACGCCCAACAAATCGAACGTGAATCTGCTGGTGGGCGTGGCCCCGCTGGGCGGGCGTTTGTCGGCTGAGGTGAGCACGTTGTCCAGCGAGTTGCTCAACCCGGACACCTCTGAGCAGCGCGCCAATGAGATTCGCGCCTGGGCCCGTTTGCGATCACCGCTGCAAGAGTTGAGCAAATACAACCAGCGCAAGGTGCCGGTGTTTTTGAGCAAGAACTACTCAGATGAGATGTTCACGCCCAACTCGAGCATGGTGCTTTTCACGCAGTTGCAAGGCCCCAAGAAACTGCTGCTCAACCGCGGCTGGCATGCCACTGCCGAGGCACTGGGCGCGCTCACTGGCATTGGCAACCATCCCTACGATCAGGCGCACCGCTGGTTTGATTATTGGCTCAAGGGTATCGACAACGGCATCATGAACGAGCCGCAAATCGATATGGCTGTGGGCAACAGCTTCGCTCGCGAAACGCTGGCGGGCTGGCCTGATGCCAGTGTGAAATCGCAAACGCTCTACATCGCACCGCGCGGTGAGCAGCGCTTGGATCTGGGGTGCTTTTGCATCAAGGGCAACACCGGCTCGCTGTCGACCACGCGCGATACCTCATCGGCTACCGACACGATCAGCAGCAAAAACGACACCGTGGCCACCACAGGCGTGCCCGTGGTGAGCGATGTGCTGGCCGGCATCACCGGGCTCAATCCGGTGGCGTATGTGCCGTTTGTCACGCGTGGCAACGGGGTGGTTTACAACGGCCCCAAGCTGAGCAGTGCGCTGAAGATTCGTGGCATCCCGAAGATCAAGCTCAACCTCAAGCCGTCGGGCAGCCAGGCTCAAGTGGTGGCGTATCTGTATGACGTCGACGCCCTGGGCATGGGCACGCTGATCACGCACGGTGCACGTTCGCTGCACTGGGCCACGCCGGGCGAGACGGTAGAGTTTCCGATCGATATGCACTTCATGTCGTACAACGTTGCCAAGGGCCATCACTTGGCTCTGGTGCTCGACACGAAAGACCCGCACTACAGCGCGGCGAGCAATTCGGTCTTCTCTGACAGCTTCTTGTTTAACTACAACCTGGTGTCGACACTGACGGTGCCATACATCAACTGATCGCAGCGTCAGCTGCATCAAGCAGCCCGCCAACAGAGACATTTTTCATTCTGTTGGCGGGCTGCGCGTTTGTTGGGCTACACAAGCGCACGCAAAGCGTCTAGCCTTGCCAAGGCTGGTATTGCGAGCGATTTTTTGTGAGCCGCCCATGACCGACAAACTCACCAAACTCTCGTGGCTCGAAGAGCTCTATGCCCTGAGCCAAACCGCTGCCTCAGCCACCGTGCTCGAAGAGGCGTTGGTGACGATGTTGCGGCATATTGCCGACGGTTTTGGCGCAGCCAGCGGCACGCTGGCACTCATGACGCCCGAGGGCGATGCCATCGAAATTGCGGCGGGTATCGATCTGCCACGCGAGGCCATCGGCCAAAAGGTTGCGCTGGGTGTGGGCGTGTTGGGTCGGGTGGCGCACAGTGGCGAGCCGGTGCTGATCAACGGCTCGCTCGACGCCCGACAGACCTCGCGCCCGCAAGGCCCCACTGCACGGCGCCAGCCTACTTCGTCGCTGTGCTGGCCGCTCAAGCTGCAGGGGCAGGTGATGGGGGCGTTCTCGATGAACCGATTCGAGGGCGTATCGCCATTTGATGAGCGCGATCTGCAGCGCGGCTCGATCATGGCCAACATGGTTGCGCTGGTGGTCGAGAACCTGCGCATGCACCGCGAGCAGCAGCACCGCATCGTCCATCTCAGTGAGCTCAATCAGCGGCTGGCCGATCTCAATCGCCAGTTGGCCGACACCCAGGCGCAGTTGCTGCAAAACGAAAAAATGGCCTCCATCGGCCAGCTCGCCGCCGGGGTGGCTCACGAAATCAACAACCCGATTGGTTTTGTGTCGTCCAACCTGCGCACGCTCTCGGGCTACGTTGATCAACTGCTGGCGCGCATTCAGGCAAGCGCTGGCCCGGCGCTCGACGAAGACATGCAATATGTGGTCGACGATGTGCCTGTGCTCGTTAAAGAAACCCGCGATGGCCTCGAGCGCGTGCGCAAGATCGTGCAAGATCTGCGCGATTTTTCGCGCGTCGATGTGAGCGAACAGTGGGAGCAGGCCGATCTCAACACCGCACTGCGCAGCACGATCAACGTCGGCCTGACCGATTACCGCAACACGGTGCCGCTCGAGTGCGATCTGGCCGAGCTGCCGCCGGTTCACTGCCTGCTGTCGCAAATCAACCAGGTATTTCTCAACCTGCTGATCAATGCGGCTCAGGCGTGTAGCGAGGGTGGGGGCATCACGGTGCGCAGCCGTGCGGGCCAGGGCGAGGTGATCATCCGCATCGAGGACACCGGCTGTGGCATCCCTCCCGAAAACCTCGGGCGCATCTTCGATCCGTTTTTCACCACCCGCCCGGTGGGCCATGGCACTGGCCTGGGGTTGTCTTTGGCGTATGGCATCGTCAAAAAACATCAGGGCCGTATCGACGTTTCCAGCGAGCCGGGCAAGGGGTCGGTGTTTGAGGTGCGATTGCCTCTGGTGCCCCCCAACACACAACCCAGCGCATAACAACCAACATCAGAGAGACAACCGTGAGCGACACCACACAGCCACTGGCACCGCCTCAAACGCAGGGGATCGGGCTGGATGAGCACACCTTGCGCGAGGCGCTTGCCAAGCGATGGCTGACGCTGCACTACCAGCCACAGCTGTGCCTCAAAACAGGCCAGATCATCGGCCTTGAGGCACTCGTGCGCATGCAGCACCCCGAGCGCGGGCTGATCGGCCCTGGGCAATTTATCGATCTTGCCGAGCGCACAGGCCTGATCGAGCCGCTGACCGATTGGGTGCTGCGCGAGGCGTGCACACAGGCCCATGCCTGGAGCTATGCCGGGCTACAAGTTGGGCGCACGGCGATCAATCTCTCCGGACACCACCTGCAGCGCGCCGATGCTGTGCGCCGCATCGAGGCCGTGCTGCACGACACGGGCGTTGATCCGCAACGGATCGGCATCGAGATCACCGAGAGCGTGCTCATGCACGATGTGCAGCATGTGGCGCGCGTGCTCACCCAGCTCAAGGCCCTTGGGATCGAAATCGCCATCGACGACTTTGGCACCGGCTACTCGAGCCTGAGCTATCTGCGCAATCTGCCCATTGATGTGGTCAAAATCGATCGCTCGTTTGTTAATGACGTCACGGCCTCGCCGCAAAGCGTCTCGATGACGCGGGCCATCATCCACATGGCCCACAGCCTGCGCCTCAAAGTGCTGGCCGAGGGCGTTGAAACCGAGGGACAACTGGCGCTGCTCGTTGAAAACCGCTGCGACACGATCCAGGGCTTTTTATTCAGCCCGGCGGTTAAAGCCGATGAGATCGATGTGATGGCGCGCGAGGGCCGTTGCCTCGCCCCCGGGCAGATCGGTCGCCAGTGCAGCCCACGCACCTTGCTGCTGGTTGACGATGAGGGCAGCATCATTGCCTCGCTGCGCCGCTTGTTGCGTCGCGATGGCTACCAGATCATCACCGCCAACAGCGGCCCTGAAGGCCTGCAGCGGCTGGCCGAATACGGTGTCGATGTGATCGTGTCAGACCAACGCATGCCAGGCATGGCCGGCGTTGAGTTTTTGCGCCGTGCCTATGAGCTCTACCCCGATACCGTGCGCATCGTGCTCTCGGGCTACACCGAGCTGCAATCGATCACCGATGCCATCAACGAAGGGGCGATCTACAAGTTCTTCACCAAGCCCTGGGATGATGAACAACTGCGCGAGCACATCGCAGAGGCTTTTCGCCACAAAGAGATGGCCGACGACAACCGGCGGCTTGAGTTGCAGATCAAAGAGGCCAACAACGATCTGGCCGATCTCAATCGCCGGCTTCAGGCGGCCTTGCAAGCCCAGCGCGAGCAGATCGACCGCGACGAAGCACGGCTCGATATGGCGCGTGATGTGCTCGAATCCCTGCCCGTTCCGGTGATCGGCGTCGATGTTGAAGGCGTGGTGGCGTTTGTAAACCAACAGGCAGAGCGCCTCGTGGCTCCTGCTGGCGAGCTGATCGGCAACGACGCCTGCGATGTGTTGCCTGAAGCGCTGCGTGCTGCGCCAGAAAATGTGGCGACGCTCATCGAGCTGGGTGGGCAGCCGTATCAGCTTGTGTGGCGCCCCATCGCCAACGGCAACAATGAGCGTGGGCGGTTGCTGGTGTTGTTGCCGCGAGCCTGATCGGTATCAACGCGCCGGTTTTGGCGGGTGGGGCAGCGCGTAGCTCTCATCAAGCTCATTGAAAATCGGGCTGTCAGGTTCACCCGGGCCGGGGATGTGTGGCACATAAGGCCCGGTGCCGCTGTGGCTCGATTCAGAGGCCGGAATAAACCGCCCTGAATGCACATCGAACACCTCAACCACGCCGTTTTCGATCACGTAGTGCCAGCCGTGCAAGAAGATTTTTCCGCTCTCAACACGTTGGCGCACCATCGGATACGCCATCAACCGCTCGAGCTGCAGCACCACCGAGCGTTGTTCCGTGCGTCGCAAAGCCTCTTCACTCACGCGCACGGGCAGGGCTGCCTCGCGCGCCAGATCGAGCCACGGGCCCAGATTTACGGCCTCGGCTGGAATCTCGTCGTACAGCGCCCGCATGGCGCCGCAATGGCTATGCCCGCACACGATGATGTTGGTTACGTGCAGATTGAGCACGGCATATTCAATTGCCGCCGTGGTGCCGTGATGCCCGCGTGAGCCATCAAACGGTGGCACAAGCGCGCCCACGTTGCGCACCACAAACAGCTCGCCCGGCCCCGATCCCGTGAGCATATAGGGCACCAAGCGCGAGTCTGAGCAGCCAATGAAGAGCGTGGTGGGATGCTGCCCGTCGTCAACGAGCTGCTTGAACTGCTCGCGCATCGACGGAAAATAATCGCTCTGAAAGCGTCTCAGCCGTTGCAGCAGATCATCCACAACGCTTGATGCTCTGTGGTGCAGATCTCGCCGCAGCGAGATCCATGAGAAAAAAGATAAGGCGAGGGTGGCGCGCCAAAGAAGCAGCTTATTGCAGCAGCGGGGATTCGGCAGCGTCGAGATCCACACCCTCTACCGGTGTGCGGCCCGCCAGCATGCGCAGGGTCTGGCGCAATGCCGTCACCCAGGCTTGCTGCCGCAACGATTGCGCCACCGCATCGTGCACCACATCAAAAGGTTGCTGCTGGCCTGGCTCGCGCGCCAGCACCTCAACCACATGCAGGCCGAAGCGGCTGTGCACCAGGCGCGGCAGCACGCCCACATTGGCTTGCCCTTCGGTCTGCCCAAACAGCTCGCGCGAGAACTCGGGCACACACTCGTGGGCCTCAAGCCAGCCCAAATCGCCACCTTGCTTGCTGCTGGGGCAGTTCGACCACTTTTGAGCGGCCGCTACAAACTGCTCAGGCTGGGCGCGCACATCGAGCAGCACCTGTTCGGCGTGCTTGCGCAGAGCCGATACATCGACACCCTCGGTGACGGCAAACAAAATGTGCCGTGCCTGCACGCGTTCACCCACCGCAAACTGCGCGGCGTGGGCGGCGTGATGCCGGCGGCAGCTGGCCTCATCAGGATCAGGTACCAAGAGGTTGGCATCAAGCCACTGATCGATGGCATCGAGCGCGGCCTCACTGAACACGCCATCTTGAGGCGCGTCGTCAGACGCATCCAGCAAGCCATCGTGAATGGCCTGCTGCCGCAGCAGCTCAATGCTGGCGCGTTGGCGACGCTCCGCCTCGGTCAGCGCCGAGGCGTCTTCGGCCAGCACCACGTCGCCGACGCTCAAAACAAAAGGCAGGACTGCAGGCGGGGCGACGTTGTGCATGGCTGATTACTCCGGCAAACCCATTTTGCGGCTGCGCACCACCTGCCACGGACGGATCACGTAGCCAGCAGCAGCAAAACCGCTCCACACATGCACCAAGCGGGTGAACGGGAAAATCGCGAATAGCGACATGCCCATGAACATGTGCACTTTGAACACGGTCGACACATCGGTTACAAAGCTCGGTGCATCACCACGGAAAGTCACCAGGTGCTGGGCCCACGTCATGAGCTTGAGCATCTCTTCGCCATCGGTGTGGTGCAGCGAAACCGGCACGGTCGACAAGCCCAGCAGCAGCGTGGCCAGAATCCAGAACAGCACGATGAAATCGCGCGGCTTGGACGTGGCGCGCACCCGCTCATTGCCCAGGCGACGCTGAATCAGCAGCACCAGGCCAATCAGGCACAGCGTACCCAACGTACCGCCTGCCACCACAGCGAGCAATTGCTTTTGCGAGGTGGTAACACCCAGCGAGTGGATGATTTCTGGCGGCGTGAGCATGCCGAAGAAGTGCCCGAAGAACAGGCCGATGATGCCCAGATGGAAGAGGTTGGAACCGACGCGCAGGGTGCCGGTGGCCAGCATCTGGCTCGATTCGCTGCGCCACGTGTATTGGTCGCGGTCGAAGCGGGCCAGGCTGCCGAACAGGAACAGCGCGCCACAGATGTAGGGGTAGATGCCAAAGATGAATTGATGCGTGAGGCTCATGCTGGTGCTCCTCGTTGAGCGTCTGCCGGTTTGCGGCGGACGATTTGAATGGGTTGTGGCTGATCAGGGCTGGTTTGCCCGTGGCTTGAGCAGCCACCAAAGGCGTCGGGCTCGACCCACGAAGCATCAAGCGCTTCGTCTTCGGGCACATCAACGGGCGTGATCGCCTGTTGCCCGAGCTCAAGCACGGCAGCCGGCACATGGGCGTACAGGCTGCGGCGTTTGAGCAAGGCGGCGTAGAGCGCGTTGAGGATGTGAGCGATTTCGCTCACAAAACCGGTCATCTGATCGTGCGGAAGCGTTGAGATGAACTCCAGCACGATAGGCAGATGGTCGGGCAGCTCGCCTTTGGCGTTGCTTTCGTCGAGAAACAAACCAGCCTGCTCGTAGGTTTTGAGCAGGTCGATCATGGCGGGGCCGCGATCGCGAGAATCGCCGTGCACATGCTCGAACAGGTGCAGCGATGTGGCGCGGCCACGGTCGAAGAGCTCGACGTAGTCGGCTTCAACCTGTAGCGCGTCACGTTGCGTGAGCGAATCGATCAGTGCCTCAATGCCCTGCTGACGTGCGGCCACGAGGGCAGCATCGTGGCGCAGAGCTTGGCGCAATTCGGGCAGCGCCTCGCGCAACTCGGCGCGAGGGTAGCCCAGCAGGTGCGCCAAGGCGCGCAGGCTATAAGCCGGCGTGCAAGGCGCTTGCGATACGGCGTCGGCCATGGTTAGGCTTTCTCCTTGAGCTTGATCGGGATGGTGCGCTTGCGCTTGCCACCGAAGATGCTGGTTTCGGTTTGCCCTTCGGAGCAACCGTTGCCAAACGAGAAGCCGCAGCCACCGCGCACGTCGAAAGCGTTTTCAGCGTATTCGCGGTGAGCCGAAGGCACCACGAAGCGATCTTCGTAATTGGCAATGGCCATCACGCGATACATGTCTTCGACGGTGTCGGGGGTGAGCCCCACCTGATCGATAGCGCGCTTGTTCTCGGCGCCGTCGACATGCTTGCCGCGCATAAAGGCACGCATGGCCAGCATGCGCTCAAGCGCACGCGTCACGGGTTGCGTGTCACCAGCGGTCAGCAGGTTGGCCAGGTATTTCACCGGAATGCGCAGCTGGTTGACGTCGGGGATCTCGCCGTTGATGCCGATCTGGCCGGCGTTGGCCGCCGATTGAATGGGCGACAGAGGCGGGATGTACCAAACCATCGGCAGCGTGCGGTACTCGGGGTGCAGCGGCAGCGCAACTTTCCAGTCGACAGCCATCTTGTAGACCGGGCTCTTGCGTGCAGACTCAAGCCAGGCATCGGGGATGCCGTCTTTGCGAGCCTGCTCGATCACCTTCGGAT
>CAZUCW010000027.1:0-25343 GCA_964618825.1 uncultured Aquabacterium sp. | reverse complement strand
ACTACCAGCCGCAGATCGGCATGCGCGGCGAGGTGATCGGCGCCGAGGCGCTGGTGCGTTGGCAACACCCGCAACGCGGCATGGTGCCGCCGGCTGATTTCATTGCGCTGGCCGAGCAAACCGGCCTGATCCTGCCGCTGGGCGAATGGGTGCTCAAGCAGGCTTGCGCGCAGCTCGCGAGCTGGCACCAGCAACCGCACACTGCGGCGCTAACGATGGCCGTGAACGTGAGCGCGCGGCAGTTTCGTCAACCTGATTTCGTGGCACAGGTGCTGGGCATCATCGAGCGCAGCGGGGCGGCGGCATCGCAACTCAAACTCGAGCTCACCGAGAGCCTGCTGGTGAGAGATGTCGACGACATCATCGCCAAGATGGCCGCGCTCAAGGCGCACGGCGTGGGGTTTGCGCTTGATGATTTCGGCACCGGCTACTCATCGTTGGCCTACCTCAAGCGGCTGCCGCTTGATCTGCTCAAGATCGATCAGGCCTTTGTGCGCGATCTGCTCACCAACCCCAGCGATGCGGCCATCGCCCGCACCGTTGTCAGCCTCGGCCACCACCTCGGCCTGAGTGTGATGGCCGAAGGCGTTGAAACCCCTGAACAACACGATTACCTCGCGCGCCTGGGCTGCCATGCTTTTCAGGGCTACCTCTTCAGCAAGCCGATGCCGGTGGGCGATTTCATGGCCTACGTGGATCGCCACGAACGCTTTTAGCCATCGCACGACACCGACGCCCCTCGCGGCACACCACCATTTCGAGACACGCCGTGGCCTTTGGCCGAATCTCATGATGTGCGTCAGGGACTCGGCTTGACGTGGTTTTGCCGCCGCGCTCATGATGTTGCAGCGCGTCAAATTTGTTTTTTGCTGTCATATGAACACCCATCGCATCGGCTGGGGCGTGGCTGCGTTGGCCCTGGCGGCCACGGCAGGCTGGGCCCTATGGATCCACCTGCACCGCGAGCGTGTGCCCGATGGGCTGATGCGGGCCAATGGCCGGCTTGAGGTCGAGCGCATCGAAATCGCGGCCAAATACCCGGGCCGCGTTATCGAGCTGCCGATCAAAGAGGGCGATCTCGTAAAAGCTGGCGACGTGATCGCCCGGCAAGACAGCACCGAGTTGGTGGCGCAGCGTGCGGCCATTGAGGCAGCCCGCCTGCGCGCCGTGCAGGCCACCGCGCGAGCCAGCGCCGAAACCGAGGTGCGCAAGGTGCAGGCCCGCATCGCCCAGCTTGAACTCGATCACACCACCCGGCTGCGGCAAGACGAGCTGGTATCGGGCGCCGAGGTCGAACGCCGCACAGCACAGCGCGATGGCGAGCGGGCAGGCGTGCAGGTGGCCACCGCAGCCATCGGCGAAGCCAGCGCAGCACGGCTCGAAGCCGAGGCGCAGATACAGCGCGTTGATGTGGCCATTAACGACATGACGCTGCGCGCCCCGGTGGCCGGGCGTATCGAATACCGCGTGGTCGAGCCCGGCTCGGTGATCCCGTCGGGCGGGCGCGTGGCCACGTTGCTCAACACGAGCGATGTCTACATGACCGTTTTTTTGCCCACCTCGATTGCCGGCAAATTGCAAGTGGGCGATGAGGCCCGCATCGTGCTTGATGCCGCGCCGCAGTTTGTGGTGCCGGCGCGGGTGTCGTTTGTGGCCGCCGAGGCGCAGTTCACACCCAAATATGTTGAAACCGCCACCGAGCGCGACAAGCTCATGTATCGCGTCAAGCTCAGTGTGCCAACCGATGTGGCGCAGCGCTACGCCACCTACGTGAAAGCCGGGCTCACGGGCAACGGCTTTGTGCGCGTGAGCCCCCAGGCGGCCTGGCCCGCATCCTTGGGCATCAAACTGCCGGCCCAGCCTTGAGGCCCGCCCCACCACACAGCGCCCTTGCGCGATGAACGCCGTCGAGATCCACGCGCTGTCGCACCGCTACGCCAATCACGGCAGCCGGCCAGCGCTGGCGCACGTGAGCCTGGTGCTGCCCGCCGGACGCACCATCGGCCTGGTGGGGCCTGATGGCGTGGGCAAATCAACGCTGTTGGCCATCATTGCGGGCGTTAAAACCATTCAGCACGGCAGCGTGCGCGTGCTGGGCGGTGATGTGGCCGATGCGCGGTTTCGCCAACAGCTTGCGCCGCGTGTGGCCTTTATGCCGCAAGGGCTGGGGCGCAACCTCTATCCCACGCTGTCGGTGGGTGAAAACATCGATTTCTTTGCGCGGTTGTTTGGCCAAGGCGCACACGAGCGCGAGGCACGCATCCAGCGCCTGCTCAATGCCACCGGCCTGACGCCGTTTCGTGATCGCCCCGCCGGCAAGCTCTCGGGCGGCATGAAACAAAAACTCGGGCTGTGCTGCGCGCTGGTGCACGACCCCGATCTGCTGATCCTCGATGAGCCCACCACGGGCGTCGATCCGCTGTCGCGCCGACAGTTTTGGAGCCTGGTGGATGCGCTGCGCGCCGAGCGCCCCGGCATGACGGTGATCGTGGCCACGGCCTACATGGAAGAAGCTGAGCGCTTCGACCACCTGGTGGCGATGGACGATGGCTGCGTGCTGGCCTGCGATGCCACCGCCGCCGTGCTGCAGGCTCAGCAGGCCGATTCGCTCGAAGCCGCCTACGTGGCACTGTTGCCGCCCGACAAACGCGGCGCAGGGGGCCCGCTGGTGATTGCACCGCGCCAGCCCATCGACGGTCCACCCGCCATCCAAGCCCAGGGGCTCACCCGACGCTTTGGCGATTTCGTGGCCGTCAACAACGTGAGCTTTCGCATCGAACGCGGCGAGATCTTCGGCTTTTTGGGCAGCAACGGCTGCGGCAAAACAACAACGATGAAGATGCTCACCGGGCTGCTCGACATCACCGAGGGCCAAGCGCAACTGCTGGGCCGCCCCATCGACACGCACGATCTGGCCACGCGCATGCGGGTGGGCTATATGTCGCAATCGTTTTCGCTGTACGAAGAGCTCAGCGTGCGACAAAACCTGGCGCTGCACGCGCGGCTGTATCGGCTCGAAGGCGAAGCGGCCACTGCAGCCATGGCCCGCAGCCTGCAACGGTTCGATCTGGCCGCACACGCCGACGCCCGGCCCGCGCAGCTCTCGCTGGGCATTCGCCAGCGCCTGCAGCTCGCCGCCGCCTGCCTGCACGAGCCCGAGGTGCTGATCCTCGACGAGCCCACCTCGGGCGTCGACCCCGCCGCGCGCGATCTCTTTTGGCGCCAACTCGGGCAGCTCTCGCGCGACGATCACGTCACCATCTTCGTGTCGACCCACTTTATGAACGAGGCCGAGCGCTGCGACCGCATCTCGCTCATGCACCGTGGCACCGTGTTGGCGGTGGGCTCACCGCGCGAGCTGCGTGAACAGCAAGGCGCCGACAGCCTTGAAGCCGCATTCATCCGCCACCTCGAAACCGCCGACGACACGCTGGCTGCAGCACGCGCGGCCTCGACGGCACACCCCGCCGATCCACAGCCGGCGCCCACGCAAACAACCACCCCGGCACCCACCCGCCGAGCGGCCCGCACCGGTTTGCGCGCCTGGTGGGCAGGCATGTGGGCCTTTGCGCGGCGTGAGGGCATGGAGCTGCGCCGCGACCGCATCCGGCTCACGTTTGCGCTGCTGGGGCCAATCATCTTGCTCGTAACGGCAGCGTTGAGCATTTCGTTTGATATCGAGCGTGTGGCCTTTGCCGTGCTCGATCACGATCAGAGCTTCGACAGCCGGCGCCTGATCGAGCACTTTGAGGGATCGCGCTACTTCGTGGCCCAGCCGCCGCTGCGCGAAGCGGCCGAGATCGACCGCCGCCTGCGCGCCAAAGAGGTCACGCTGGTGATCGAGATTGCGCCCGGCTTTGGCCGCGATCTGATCGCGGGGCGACACCCCGAGGTAGCGTTTTATATCGATGGCGCCCAGCCCTTTACGGCCGAAAACGTGCGCGGTTATGCGCGCGGCATCGCGCTCGAGCACGCTCTGCACTGGGCCCAAAGCGTGCCCGGCATCACGGCGCGCAGCGTGCCCGCGATGCCGGCCCAACTGGCGCCGCGCTTTACCTACAACCAGCAATTTCGCAGCATCTACGCCTTTACGCCCGGCCTGCTGATGCTGTGCCTGATCGCCATTCCGGCCATGCTCACCGCGCTGGGTGTGGTGCGCGAAAAAGAACTCGGCTCGATCATCAACCTCTACGCCTCACCCGCCAGCGTGGGGCAGTTTTTGCTGGGCAAGCAACTGCCATATGTGGCGCTGGCGATGTTGAGCTACCTCTCGCTCGTCTACCTGAGCATTTATGCATTGGGCGTGCCGCTCAAGGGCAGCTTTGCGGCGCTCTCGCTGGGGGCGCTGTGCTTTGTGTTTGCCACCACGGCGCTGGGGCTGCTGATCTCGGCGTTTTTGCGCTCACAAGTGGCGGCCACGTTTGCCACCGCCATCTTGTGCCTGATCCCCACCATCAACTTTTCGGGCCTGCTCTACCCGGTGTCTACGCTCACGGGCGCGGCGTGGTGGGTGGGCAAGCTGTTCCCATCGTCGTGGTTTCAGCTCATCAGCCTGGGCGCCTTCACCAAGGGTCTGGGTGTGGCAAGCTTTGGCCCAATGTATGCCGCGCTGCTGGGCTTTGGGCTGGTGTATCTGCTGGCCGCGCGTGCCGCAGTGCGCAAGCAAGAGGCTTGAACACCATGAGGGCCGCACGATGAAACAGTGGTGGCGCAACGTGGCGCGCTTATCGATCAAAGAGCTGCGCAGCCTGTTTGGCGATGTGCCGCTGATGGTGCTGATCGTGTTTGCGTTTTCGGTGGCGATCTACACCACAGCCAAGGGCGTGCGGGCCGAGGTGGCTAACGCTTCGGTGGCGGTGATCGATGGCGATCACTCGGCGCTGTCGCGCCAGCTGCGCGATGCGATCCGCCCGCCGTATTTCAAACCGCCCACCGACATCGACCGCGAGCACGTCGATGCTGCACTTGATCGGGGCGATTTCATCTTCGTGCTCGACATCCCACCGCGCTGCGAGGCCGATGTGCTGGCCGGGCGTTCGCCCACCATCGGGCTGCAGGTGGATGCCACCGCCATCACGCAAGCCGGGCTGGGTGTGGTTTATCTCAACGAGATCGTGTTGCGCGAGCTGCTCGAGTTTCGCCAAGCACGCGGCCTCGAGGCGCAACTGCCCACCCGCAGCGTCACGCGGGTGTTCTTCAACCCCAACAATCAGGGCCACTGGTTTACCGGCGTGATGCAGATCGTCACCAACGTCACGGTGCTGGCCATCATTCTGGTGGGCGCGGCGGTGATTCGCGAGCGCGAGCACGGCACCATCGAGCACCTGCTGGTGATGCCCGTGCGCCCCAGCGAGATCGCCATGGCCAAGATTTTTGCCAATGGCGCGGTGGTGCTGGCCGCCGTGATGCTGTCGCTGTGGTTTGTGGTGCACCTGGGCCTGGGCGTGCCGATTGCTGCGCCGCTGGGCCGCTCGCTGGCGTTGATCTTTGTGGGCACGGGGCTGTATCTGTTTGCGGTGACGTCGCTGGGCATCTTGCTGGCCACGCTGGCGTCGTCGATGCCGCAATTCGGGCTGCTGGCTGCGCCGGTGTATGTGGTGCTCTACTTGCTGTCGGGCGCGGCCACCCCCATCGAGAGCATGCCGGGCTGGATCCAGCACATCGTGCAGTTTTCGCCAACCACGCAATTCGTCAAACTCGCGCAGGCGGTGATCTACCGTGGCGCGGGGCTCGATGTGATCTGGCCACAGCTGCTGATGGTGAGCGCCGCTGGTGCCGTTTTTTTGTTCATGGCCCTGACACGCTTTCGCTCAATGCTTGAGCGACAAGGTTGATCGTTCATCTCAACGCCTGAGGATTCATCATGGCCACCGCCAAAAAAGTTGCCGCCCGCCAAGCCGCCACACCACCCCAGCCGCAGCGGGGCCCCCTCGAGATCGAACATGCGCTGCAGGCCGCTTACGAAACGCTCGATCGATCAAGCCTGGCGCGACAAGGGCGCCTCACCGGCGGCATCTCGCCGATCCAAACCACGCTGGCCTATTTTGATTGGGCCTGGCATCTGATGGCCGCGCCGGGCAAGCAGCTGGCGCTGTGGCACGCTGCCCTGCTCGACGCCGAGCAGGTGGCCTGCACGCTGGCCGCACAGTGCCAAACCCCCAGCGAAGCCCTTGAGGCCGAGCCGCGCTACAACCCGCGCCAGCCGGGCCTGCCCAAAGACAAACGCTTCGACCACCCGGGGTGGGCACACTGGCCGTTCAACATCTATGTGCAGAACTTTTTGGCCGCCGAGCGAGCGTGGTATCGCGCCACACACGATGTGCCGGGGGTGAGCCGCAAAACAGAGCGCACCGCCTCGTTTGCTGCGCGCCAGTTGCTCGACATGTATTCACCCAGCAACGTGCCCTGGCTCAACCCCGAAGTGTTGCAGGCCAGCGCCGACGAGCAAGGGCGCAACCTCGTGCGTGGCTGGCACAACTTTGCCGACGATCTGCAGCGCACCGTGCGCAACCTGCCGCCAGCAGGGGTTGAGGCGTTCAAGGTGGGCGAAAACGTGGCCATCACCCCGGGCAAGGTGGTGTACCAAAACGATTTGATGGAGCTGATTCAATACAGCCCCAGCACCGCCAAAGTGCATGCCGAGCCGGTGCTGATCGTGCCGGCCTGGATCATGAAGTACTACATCCTCGATCTGCAGCCGCACAACTCGATGGTGAAGTACCTCGTCGATCAGGGCCACACGGTGTTCATGATTTCATGGAAGAACCCCACCGCCGCCGACCGCGACCGTGGCATGGACGATTACCGCCGCCTGGGCGTGATGGCGGCCATCGACGTGGTGAGCGAGATCGTGCCCGACCGCAAGATCCACGCAACGGGCTATTGCCTGGGCGGCACGATGCTGATGATCGCGGCAGCCACGATGGGGCGCGAGGGCGATCACCGGCTGGCCTCGATGACACTGCTGGCCGCGCAGGGCGATTTCACCGAGGCTGGCGAGCTGTTGCTGTTCATCAACGACAGCGAGGTGTCGTTGATCGAGGCCATGATGTGGGAGCAAGGCGTGCTGCAGGGCCGGCAGATGGCGGGCGCGTTTCAGCTGTTGCGATCCAACGATTTGATTTGGTCGCGCGTGCTCAAAGAGTATCTGCTGGGCCAGCGCGAGGCCCCCAACGATCTGATGGCCTGGAACGCCGACACCACACGCATGCCCTACCGCATGCACAGCGAATATCTCAACAAGCTCTTTTTGCGCAATGAGCTGGCCACCGGCCACTACGAAGTCGATGGTGCGCCGGTGTGGTTCACCGACATCCATGCCCCCTGCTTTGCGGTGGGCACCGACACCGATCACGTCGCGCCCTGGAAATCCGTCTACAAGATGCACCTGCTGCCGGTCGATATGACGTTCGTGCTCACCAGCGGCGGGCACAACGCGGGCATCGTGAGCCAGATCGAAAACTCGCACCGCCACTACCGCATCGAGCACCGCCCTGCCGACCGGCCCTACGTGCCGCCCGAACAGTGGAAGGCACACGCCCCACGCGTTGAAGGCTCTTGGTGGCCAGCGTGGCACCAGTGGCTGGCCAAACACTCGAGCGGCATGAAACCCCCACCACGCATGGGCTTGCCGGGCGCACGCCACCTGCCCGATGCGCCCGGCCATTACGTGCTCGAAAAATAACGTTTTAATGATCGGGATTCAACCGCATGAACACCCCCAGCACCGAGCCTGTTGTGCTCGAAAACCGCACCTTCGACGAAATCGAGGTGGGCGAATCGGCCTGCCTCACGCGCACACTCACCAAAGACGACATCGAGCTCTTTGCCGTGCTCAGTGGCGACGTCAACCCCGCCCACCTCGACGAGGCCTATGCGCGCAACACGCCGTTTCACAGGGTGATCGCCCACGGCATGTGGGGCGGCACACTGATCAGCACCGTGCTGGGCACACGGCTGCCCGGCCCGGGCACCATCTACCTGAGCCAACAGCTCAAGTTTGTGCGCCCGGTGGGGCTGGGGGATGTGATCACCGTTCGGGTGACAGCCACCGAAAAGCGCCCCGAGCATCATCATGTGGTGTTTGATTGCCTGTGCACCAACGCCGCCGGCCAGCCGGTGATCACTGGCGTGGCCGAGGTGATCGCCCCCACCGAAAAAGTGCGCCGCGAAGCGCAGCCGCTGCCCGAGGTTCAACTGCGTCGCCACGAGCGCTTTGAGCAATTGCTCAGTGCCTGTGCCGGCCGCGCTGCCGTGCGCACGGCGGTGGTTTATCCGTGCGATGACACCTCACTGCTGGGTGCCATCGAGGCTGCACGAGCCGGGCTGTTGCAGCCGGTGCTGATCGGCCCGCGTGGCGCAATCACCCGCGTGGCGCAATCCAACGGTGTCGATATCAGTGCGCTCGAGCTGCTTGATGTGCCCACCCCGCGCGCCGCCGCCGAGCGTGGCGTGGCGCTGGTGCGCGCCGGGCAGGCTGGTGCGCTCATGAAAGGCAGCCTGCACACCGATGAGCTGCTGCACGCGGCCATGCACCGCGACAGCGGCCTGCGCACAGCACGTCGCATCAGCCACGCCTATGTGATGGATGTGCCCGGCCACCCGCGCCCGTTGATCATCACCGACGCGGCCATCAACATCCTGCCCACGCTCGACGACAAGCGCGACATCGTGCAAAACGCCATCGATCTGGCGCACGTGCTGGCCATCGACTCGCCGCGCGTGGCCATCCTCTCGGCGGTCGAAACGGTGAGCAGCAAACTCAGCTCAACGCTCGATGCTGCTGCGTTGTGCAAGATGGCCGATCGCGGCCAGATCACGGGCGGAGTGCTCGATGGCCCGCTGGCCTTTGACAACGCCATCGACATGGCCGCCGCGCGCACCAAACACATCGAATCGCCCGTGGCCGGGCAGGCCGATGTGCTGGTGGTGCCCAACCTCGAAGCCGGCAACATGCTGGCCAAGCAGCTCACGTTTTTGGCGCACGCCGACGCCGCCGGCATCGTGCTGGGCGCGCGCGTGCCCGTGATCCTCACCAGCCGCGCCGACGACGAACGCACCCGCATCGCCTCGGCAGCCATCGCCGTGTTGCTGGCCTCATCGCCCACCTGGGCTGCCGGGCAGGGGCAGGCGTCTGATTGATTCGATCATGCGATCTCTTTTGATATTGATGCGCCCGCGCTGCAGCCTGATCGGCGGCGTGGGCCTGAGCGCGGCCTTGATCGGCTGCACCACCGTAAACGTCGACGTGCCCCCTTCGGGCGTGGCCGTGCCCGAGCGCTTCAGCGCGGCGCCGGCTTCGGCCTCATCCGCCAGCACACCCGCTGCCACCCCCACCCAAGCCGGGCCGCAACGCGATCTGGGTTTTTGGTGGATGAGCGTCAGCGATCCCACATTGCGCGCGCTCATCGATGCCGGGCTGCGTGCCAACGCCGACATCCGCATCGCGCTGGATCGCGTACTCGAAGCGCGGGCCGTGATCACGCAAGCCGAATCGGCGCTCTACCCCACGCTCGAAGCCGTGGGCGGCGTGGCCAAGGCCAAGCTCAACCAGCGCGTGCCCAGCGTCAACCTGCCGGGCGTATCGAGCTCGCAACTGCCCGTGCCGCTGCCCGACAGCGTGGCCTTGCCGATGGCCTCGCTGGGCACCGGAGGCTTTGCCGCCGCGTGGGAGGTCGACGTGTTCGGCGCGCGGCGCAGCGATGCCGAAGCGGCACGCCAGGCCGCGCTGGGGTTTGAAGAACGCCTGCACGGCGCGCAGATGATGGTGGTGTCTGATATCGCCACCAACTACATCGAAGCCCGCAGCATCGAGCAGCGCATCGACGTGCTCGAGCGCAGCCTCGCCAGCGCACGGCGTCTGCAGCGCTACGCCGAAGGCCGCTTCGAAGCCGGGCAGGCCACGCGCGCCGACATCGACCGCGCCCGCAGCCTGGTTGACGCGCTTGATGCGCAACGCCAGCCGCTGCAATTGCTGCGCAGCACCCGGCTGCGCCGTTTGGCCGTGCTCACCGGGCAGCCGCCGCAAACCGCGCCCGCGTTGCCACCCGCCTCGGCCACATCCCCCCTGAGCGATTTGCCGCTGGCCACGCCGCTGCCGCTGCAATTGCCCTCAGAGGTGCTCGAACGCCGCCCCGATGTGCGTGGCGCCGCCAACGTGGTGCGCGCCCAAGCCGCGCGGCTGGGCAGCGCCAAAGCCGAGCTGTTGCCCAAATTCGTGATCGGCTTCGTGGCACAAGATGGCCACCTCGACATCTCGGGCCTGCCCACCACGGGCGGCACCTTCAGCTCATGGGGTGTGGGGGTGCGCCTGCCGCTGTTTGCTGGCGGACGCATCCGCGCCAACATCGCCGCACAAGATGCCCGGCTCGACGCCGCTGCCGCGCAATACGAGCAGGCCGTGTTGAGCGCGCTCGAAGATGTCGACAACGCCTACCACGCCCGCCAGGCGCTCGATGCCCGCGCCACGCTGCTGGCGCGATCCACCCACAGCGCGCACGACAGCGCCGCGCACGCCAACCGGCTTTTTGCCGAAGGCACCGGGCTGTTGCAGCCCGTGCTCGAAGCACAGCTCAAGGCCCTGCAAAGCGAAGACGAACTCGTGCAAGCGCAAACCGCGCGCGCCGTCACCACGGTGCTGTTTTACAAGGCTGTCGGCGGGGGCTGGATCGCGCTGCCGCCGCGCTGAACCACACACCGCCCCCGATCAAGGCAGCCACGCCGGAAAATACCCCAGCGTGCGCTGCGCCGCTTCGTCGTGCGCGGGCACGATGGCCCAATCGGGATGGCGCTGCTGCACGGCGCGAATCTGCCGCACCACGGCCAGCGCGGCATCGCCGTCGGCATCGGCCAGCCAACGCGCCCCCCAACCCTTGGGCTGGCCCTCGCGCAAAGCGCCGGTGTGCCAGATGGCATCACCCACCAAAAAATAATGGCGTCCTGAATCCACCCGCACAAACATGCCCACCGAGCCCGGCGTGTGCCCCGGCATCGCCACCAACACCACCGAGCCATCGCCATACACATCGATGCTCTGCGCAAAACCCTCGTAGGGCCGCGCATCAAACGCCATCGCCTGCCAGCGAATACCCGGCGCCCCCACCTGCGAGCGCCACGTGCCGCGTTGGCTCTTGCGCCCGCCATCCAAAAAACGGCGGATCAGATCAAGCTCAGCCGGATGCGCCCACACCGTGGCCTCGGCAAAGTCTGCCAACCCGCTGGCGTGATCCCAGTGGCTGTGGCTGAGCACAATGCGCCGCACCGGCCCGAGGCCCGCACGATCAAGCTGCGCACGCACGGGCGACACCGGCTCGTCGTAGCGCAAAAGCCAGCCCAACACGAGCGGCATATCGCTTTGATACTGCTCGGCCACATGCATGCCCAGGCCCGAATCAAACAACAACAGTTCATCGCCATGGCGCACCAGCGCCGCCGAATACACGATGCCCGCCCGCGCGCTCCAGCGCCCCCCCGCCCATAAAAAACCCTCGAGCGCCGACGACCCACTCGTGCGCACCAGCGCCATGCTCACGCTTGCAGGGGCGCCAACGGGTTGCGCCCAAGCGCCAAACGACCCCATCAGACACACGCCAGCGCCGCCACCGACAACCAGGCCAAACGTCCAACGACACCACGCGCGCCGCATTAAAACAAGCAAAAAGGGCATGCCGCCTCCGATGTTGCAGACCTTTCGACCATACCGCGTACGCACAGGCCTCATAAGCCGCACTTAAGCTCTCGCCGCCACGATAGCAATCCAGGAGGGATAACCCATGCAACGTTTCTGGATCGACATCGTGGCACTGAGCGTGGCAGGCCTGTGCATGGCCACACCGGCACAAGCCACCACGGCCGCAGAACAAGTGGCGGCATATGCCGCGCAAGCAGGCGAGCGCGGCGACGCAACTCGCGGACAAGCGTTTTTTACGCAAAAACACGGCGGCAAGTGGAGCTGCGCCTCATGCCACAACGCGCCGCCCAACACCAACGGACGCCATGCCAACACTGGCAAAACACTGCTACCCCTGGCACCGGCCTTCAACCCTGAACGTTTCAGTGATCCGCGCAAGGTCGAGAAGTGGTTCCGCCGCAACTGCAACGACGTGCTCGAGCGCGAATGCAGCGCCCGCGAAAAAGCCGACGTGATGACCTATTTGCTCAACATTCGATGAGGCTCGCCATGCCCGTTTTTCACATACTCAGACGCGGCCCGCTCTGGTTGGGTGCAGCCGTGCTGCTGAGCACCGTAACACTGATCGCCAGCAACATCAGCCATGCCGACGATGATGATGAACACGAGCGAGGCGAGCACCGTGCCCGCGCACGGCTATCGACCACAACCCTCGGCAGCCCGGGCTACAAGCTCTACCAGCAAGAGTGCGCCGGTTGCCATCTGGCCTACCCACCCGGCATGCTGCCGCCGGCCTCGTGGCAACGCATCATGAGCTCGCTCAGCAAACACTACAGCGCCGACGCCACACTTGATGCCCCCACCGTGCATGAGTTGAGCGCATGGCTGACCGCTCAATCTCAGGCCGCTGCCAAGCGGCGCGCAATCGATCCCCCTCCGCAAGACCGCATTACGCGCTCAGCCTGGTTCGTTCACGAGCACGACGAGATCGAGCTACGGGTATGGCAGCGCCCCTCAATCAAGAGCCCTGCCAATTGCATGGCCTGCCACACACAGCGCGCCGATGGCACACCCAGTTTCAGCGAACACGCCGTTCGCATCCCCAAACAATGAGCTCGACATGAACACCACCGCTTCACCGCTACCGCCCGCCCCCGTGGCACGCTCGGCCAAGACCACCCCAGCCACGCGACGCCGCCTGCTCATTGACGCACCCATACGCGTCTTCCACTGGCTGCTCGCAGCCTCGTTTGCCGGTGCCTACCTCACCGGCGATAGTGAGCGCTGGCGCCTGGCGCACATCACACTGGGCTACACCATGGCCGGGTTGATTGGCTTTCGGCTCGTGTGGGGCCTGATCGGCCCGCCGCAGGCACGTTGGGCAGCGCAATGGCGCAAGCTACACGCTCTACCCGAGGTGTGGCTCAGCTGGCGCGCTGCGCGCCCCAATGCGCGGCAAACACAGCGTGCGGCCAACACGTTGGCGATCTTGGCGATCTTGCTGTTTAGCCTCATTAGCGCGGCCAATGGTTATGCAGCCCATGCAGACATCGGCCATTTCGGCGGCGAGTGGATTTCCGAATTTCACGAATTCACCGCCCACGCCACGCTGGCCACTGTGGTGATGCATCTGTGCCTGATCCTCGCCGGCAGCGTGCTGCTTCAAACCAATTTGGCGGCCACCATGATCACCGGACGTCAAGTGGGCGCAGGACCTGACACCGTTAAACGCAACCGGATATGGCTGGGAGCGCTGATCGCGATGGCGGTGACCAGCTACTGGGTTTACGCTTGGCAAAGCGCACCAGCCGCCGAGCCTGCCGCCACCACGCATACTCAGCAAGATCAAGACGACTGACTGATCAACCGCCGACTTCAACAACAACCCTTCGCTGCCCACCATGCGCATCCTGCTCGCTGAAGATGACCCCCTGCTGGGCGACGGCCTACGCGCCGGGTTGGCCCAGCTTGGGTTTGCCGTCGATTGGGTGCGCGATGGCGTGGCAGCCGAGCACGAGCTGTGCTCAGCCCAGCACGATGCCGCCGTACTCGATCTCGGCCTGCCCCGGCAAGACGGGCTCAATGCGCTGCGCACCGCCCGCGCTCACGGCGTCACAACCCCTGTGCTCATACTCACCGCACGCGATGGCGTACCACAGCGCGTGCAAGGGCTCGATCTTGGCGCCGACGATTACGTGATCAAGCCGGTCGATCTCACTGAGCTGGCTGCTCGGCTGCGCGCCCTGGTGCGTCGGTCTCATGGGCAAACGCAAGATGAGCTGCGCATACATGATGTGGTGCTGCTCCCCGCCTCACGCCGCGTATGGAAAGGCGACCGCGAAGTGTTGCTATCGACCCGTGAATTTGATCTGCTGCACGCGCTGCTGCTGGGCTCAGGCCGCGTGCTCACACGAGAACAGCTTGAGCAACGCCTCTACCATTGGGGGCACGAAGTCGAGAGCAACGCCATCGAAGTACACATCCACCATCTGCGCCGCAAACTCGGCGCCACACTGATCCACACCGTGCGTGGGGTGGGCTACACACTGGCCTCCCCATGAAAAAAACCGCCTCATTGCAACAAAGGCTGATCGTCGGGGTGATCGGCGTGGCGTTGCTCGTGTGGCTGCTGGCCGCTGGCTGCACCTGGCTGGGAGCTCGCCACGAGCTCGACGAATTGCTCGATGGCCACTTGGCACAGGCGGCCACGCTCGTTATCAACCGACAAGACGCTCTCATCGAACACCCCGAACAGATCGATGCAGCCCCCGCTCCACGCCGATCTCGCCACGATCACCGCCAGCTTCACGACGACGATGAGGATGAGTACGCCACCGAGCCACTGCATCGCTACGCCCCGCGCGTAGCCTTTCAGATCTGGCAGGACGGCCAACTCGTGGCGCGCTCAACCCCTGCCCCCGACACCCCCTTTGCCCACACCCTCAACGGCTTTGATCGCGTCGAGCACCACGGCATGCACTGGCGCGTATTCGGTACGCCCGGGCGCACTCCCGGCTCGCAAGTGTGGGTGGGCGAACGGCAAGATGCCCGCGACGCCATCCTGCGCGCCGTACTGCGTGGCCAACTCGCCCCGCTGGCGCTGGCGTTGCCCCTGTTGGCGCTGGCCGTATGGCTGGCTGTACGCGCCAGCCTTGGGCCACTGCACCGGCTACATCAGGCACTAGCAAGCCGGACACCACAAGCCACCGACCCTCTAAGCTTGCCCGACGCCCCCGCCGATCTGGCCCCACTGGTAAACGCCCTTAACGGATTATTCGCGCGCATGGCAGAACACCTTGAGGGCGAACGCCGCTTCACCGCCGATGCCGCCCACGAGCTGCGCACACCGATCGCCGCCATCCGCGCCCAAGCACAAGTGGCCCAGGGCGCTCACAACAACGCTGAGCGCCAACATGCCCTCGCCGCCACACTCACTGGCTGCGACCGTGCCGCCCACCTCGTTGACCAGTTACTCACACTCTCGCGGCTCGATCATCCCGAAACCGACACCCCACCCGTCTGGCCGATGATCGATCTCGTTGCCCTGTCCCGCCGTACTGCCGCCGAGCTGGCACCGCAGATGCTCGAACGCCGCCAAAAACTCATACTCGACGCCCCCACCCACTGCCTGGCCCCAGCTCATGAAACCCTGCTGAGCGTGCTGCTGCGCAACCTGCTCGACAACGCCAGCCGCTACAGCCCCGATGGCGCAACCATCGAGCTGCACCTCGACACACCCGGCGGCACACCGCGGCTGCGTATCGCTGACAGCGGCCCCGGCCTGAGCGACATCAACCGCGCCCGGCTGGGTGAGCGCTTTTTTCGCGTACTCGGTTCCGATCAACCCGGCAGCGGTTTAGGGTGGTCGATCGTGCAGCGCATCGCCCAGCGGCATAGCCTGCATCTCGATACCGCACGCGCACCACAACTCGGCGGCTTACTCATCACTATCACCTGGCCTACCGCCCGGCCCACCGTTCCATGAACCTCGACGACGATACCGCCCAACCCTCACGTCACCCCCTGCTGACCGCCAGAGATCATGAAGTCGATACCCCCGAGCGCCACGCCGCCGCGCAGCGCAGCACCTGGGTGAGCGTCATCGTCAACGTGCTGCTAACGGCGGTGCAAATCGTGGTGGGCCTTGCCAGCACCTCGCAAGCGCTGGTTGCCGATGGCATCCACTCGTTGTCTGATCTGCTGTCGGATTTCATCGTGCTGCTGGCGGCCCACCACAGCCGCAAAGAAGCCGACGACGATCATCCCCACGGCCACCAGCGCTTCGAAAACGCCGCCTCACTGGCCCTGGGTGGCCTGTTGCTGGCCGTGGGCGCGGGCATGCTGTGGTCGGCCGCCAACAAACTGCAAGCGCCTGCCGCCGTGGGCACGGTGCACACCGTGGCGCTGTGGGTGGCCCTGGGCACGCTGCTGTCCAAAGAACTGTTGTTTCGCTACCTGTTGCGCGTGGGCGAGCGGCTGCGCTCGAGCATGCTCATCGCCAACGCTTGGCATGCCCGCTCAGACGCCGCCTCATCGCTCGTGGTGGCGCTGGGCATTGGCGGCAACCTGCTGGGCTACACCTTGCTCGATCCCGTTTCGGCACTGATCGTCGGGCTGATGGTGGGCAAGATGGGCTGGGGCTTTGCCTCAAACGCACTGAACGATCTCATGGATCGCGCCGCCAGCCTTGATGACATCGCCCACATCCGCACCGCGCTGCTCGGCGAGCCCGGCGTGCTCGGCCTGCACGATCTGCGCACCCGCAAGATGGGTGATCTGATCGCCGTCGATGTGCACCTCGAGCTCGACGGCGCCCTCAGCGTGGCCGAAGGACACGACATCGCCGTGCGTGCTGGCCAGCGTGTGCAGGCTCAAGTGCCCAACGTGCTGCGCGTGATGACGCACGTTGATCCGGTGCATCGCGTCGTTTGATCTACCGCAATAAACGCCAGCTTTGGCGGCCACGGCCCGGCCAAGCTACGGCAACATGCGCCACGCGCCCCTCGGGGCTGCCCGCCGCCCCCTTTTCGTTTCTGGCCCACGGGCCGTCTGGCCTTTTGCATCATGCTTCAGATCGTCCGCCACGAAAACCTTCGCACCGATGGCAAGCCCTGCACCCAATGCAGCGGCCACCTGCTGGCCGCGCTCAGCGGCGAGCCCCTGCTGCCCAATCTGTCTGGCGATCAACTGCGCCCCGTGCCGTTTTTGCCCGACGCCGAGATCTACACCGAAGGCGCGGCAGGCCACACCGCCTACACGTTGTGCAAAGGCATGGTCAAACTGATGCGCAGCTTGCCCAATGGCACCCGACGCATCGTGCGCGTGCTGCGCAAGGGCGATGTGATGGGGCTTGAGTTGCTCACCGGCGGGGTCTACCACCACAGTGCCATTGCCCTGGGCGACACCGTGCTGTGCCCGATGCAGGCCAGCGCCGTGCAAGAGCTGGCGCAAGCCGAGCCGGCGCGCTATGCCCGGCTGTTGCAACGCTGGCAGGGCATCGTCGACGAGGCCGATTTCGTCATCACCCAACTCTCGACCGGTGGCGCCCGCAGCCGCGTGGCCCGGCTGCTGCTGCATCTCACGGCACGCAGCCACGATGGCGCGTGCTACTCGCTCACCCGCGAAGATATGGGCGCGTTGCTGGGCTTAACCACCGAAACCACCAGCCGCGTAATGGCAGCCTTTAAGCGCGAGGGCGCCGTGCGCGAGAGCCGGGGCCGGCTGCAGTGCAACACTGAAGCGCTGCAGCCTTTTGCCCACGAGTGAGCCGGCGGCTCAATGCCACCCCGGCGCCCCTCAACGCCGCACCAGCGCCAGGCCCTTGAGGTATTCGCCCTCCGGAAACGTCACCGTCGTGGGGTGATCGGGCGCCGCTTCGAGCCGGCCAACAATGTAGGCGTCGACCTCGGCATCAAGCCCTGCGCCCGCCACGATCTTGTGAAACAACTCGGGCCCAACGCCCCCTGAGCACGAAAACGTCAGCAGCAGCCCGCCCTCGTTGAGCAGCTTGAACGCGAGGCGGTTGATGTCTTTGTAAGCCCGTGCGGCGCGATCAGCATGTGCAGCGCTGGGAGCAAATTTGGGGGGATCGAGCACGATCGCATCGAAGCGCTGGCCCTCTTTGAGCAGCTGCCGCAGCGTGCCGTTTACATCGGCATCGAGCGCTGTGTGGCGCATCGCTTCAAAACCGTTGAGCGCCACATGTGCGCTGGCGCGCGCCAAGGCGGGGCCCGACGAATCCACGCTGATCACCTCGGTGGCCCCACCCGCCAGCGCCGCCACACTGAAGCCGCCGGTGTAGCTGTAGCAATTGAGCACGCGGCGGCAGCCAAGTTGCCGCACCAGATCGGCGAAGCGCTTGCGGTTGTCGCGCTGATCGAGGTAGTAGCCGGTTTTATGCCCCTCGGCCACATCGAGCGTGAGCCGCCAACCGTGCTCGCGTATCGTCACCTCGGTATCGCCCTCGCCGCGCAGCCAGCCCACCACCGGCGGCAACCCTTCAAGCCCGCGCACGCTCGGATCTGATCGCTCATACAAACGCTCGCAGCCCGTGGCCGACAGCAGCGCATCGGCAATCGTGGCTTTCCAGCGCTCGGCACCCGTGCTTAAAAACTGTGCGCTCAAAATATCGCCATAGCGGTCAACAACCACCCCCGGCAGGCCATCGGCCTCACCATGAATCAAACGCACGCCATCGCTGTGCGCGGCGATGCCCAACCGCTCGCGCAACACCAACGCCTGCGCCACACGCCGCTCAAAAAACGCCGCATCGATGCGCTCGGCCTCATCAAAGCTCCAGGCCCGCACACGAATCTGGCTCTCGGGGCTGAACGCCGCCCACGCCAAAAAACGCCCATCGTGCGCCTCAACGCGCACCGTTTCGCCCGCATCGGCGCGACCTTTGTCGATGCTGCCCTGAAACACCCAGGGGTGGCGGCGCAGCGCCGAACGCTCTTTGCCCTCGCGCAAACGGATGACTTTCATGGTGAGAAGCCCAACAAAAAAAGGGGGGGGGACACGGCCCAAGCCGGGGGGCGTGATTGTCCCGCGTTTGGCCCGCACAACATCGCGCGGCGCCGTGCCACATGGCGCTACTTGCGCCGGGCGCGTGGATGCGCAGCGTCGTACACCTTGGCCAGGTGCTGAAAATCGAGTTGGGTGTACACCTGCGTGGTGCTGATGTTGGCGTGCCCCAGCAGCTCTTGCACCGCCCGCAAATCGCCGCTCGATTGCAGCAGGTGCGAGGCAAAACTGTGGCGCAGCATGTGCGGATGCACACGTGTTGGCACGCCCGCCTGCAGCGCCCGCTGCCCAATGCGGCTGCGCAGCTGCGCAGCAGCCAGCCGCGTGCCACGCTGGCTCACAAACAACGCCACTTCATCGGGTTGGGCCAGCGATGCGCGCACCCCCAGCCACGCCTGCACGGCCCGTTGCGCCGCACCGCCCAGCGGCACCATGCGGCGCTTGCCGCCCTTGCCCCACACATGTGCCTCACCGCATTCAAGATCGAGCCAGCCCACGGCCTGCGCACCGGCCTGCACATCCAGCCCCAACAGCTCGGCCGCACGCAAGCCGCAGCCATACAACAACTCAACAATGGCCTGATCGCGCAAGGCAAGCGCCGCATGGTGTCGCGTGCCCCGGCGCTCATCCGGCACCTCGGGGCGATGCTCGGCCAGCGCCACCGCCCCATCCACGGTCAAAGCCTTGGGCAACGGTTTGGGCGCCTTGGGCGCACGCACGCCCTCAACCGGGTTGATCGCCACCCGCCCATCGCCCCCCAGCCAGCGATACCACCCGCGCCAAGCCGAGAGGTGCAGCGCAATGCTGCGCGCACCCAGCCCGCCGGCATGCAACCGCGCCACCCAATGCCGCACGTGGTGGGGCTGCACGCCGCGCAGCTCAACCCCCTCGCGCCGTGCCGCCTCTTGCAGCCGGGCCAGCGCCTGCGCATACAAGGCCAGCGTGCGCCCCGCCAGCCGGCGCTGCACGCGCAAATGCTCAAGATAGCCCACCGCATCGTTGCACAGCACCGCTGCGCCATCAGCCCCCGCCGCCGAGGCAGGGCCACAAGGTGCTGCGGTGCGAGGCGATCGAGCCATCGGGGCGGGCTGTTGGCCGCAGCCGTGCCTCAACCGGCGGGCAGCAAGCGGGCCAGCGCCGCGCTCGCCACCTCACCCAGCCGGGCCAAAAACTCTGTGCCCATCTCGGCGCTGTAGCGCGTGGGATCGGGCGAGCCCAGCACCAGCAGGCCAAAAGCCTCGGCGTTGGCATCGCGCCCCGGCATCCGCAAAGGGATCAGCGCCACCGACATCACCGAGGCCGAATCCTCAAGCCAGCTCGATGCCTCAAAGCCCGAGTTGATGCCGCAATACGGCTGCGTCAGGCTGTGGGCAAAACTTTTGGCGTCGTCGCTCACCGGCTGCGCGCTCGAGAGCTCGGCATACGCGCGATCCACCCCCCACACCCGCAGCGCCGCTTGCGGAATCATGAACTCGTGCTGCAACTGCTCGGCCAACACACCGGGCAGATCTGCCGCATTGGCCGTGAGCAGCAGCGCCGCCGTCCAGCGGTGCAAACGATCGGCAATCGCCACGTTATCTTGCCCGTAGCGAATCATCTCGATGATCTTGCGCTCGAGCCCTTTGTTCTTTTCGCGCAGCATCTCCATCTGTCGCTCTTGCAGAGACACCGCACGCTGCCCATGCGGACTCGTGAGCTGCACTGCCGCCAGCAACTCGGCGTGGCGCTCAAAAAAACCCGGCGTATGGATCAGGTAGTTGGCGATGTCGTCCTCGGTGATGCCGAGGGTCGAAGCAGGCGTCGTTGGTTGTGTCGTCATGATCGATCAAGAAAAAATCGGGGCTGCAAAAGCAAAAGCAAAAGCAATGGCAACAGGGGATCAAGCCAAATCGGGGATATCAACGTGCCCATCGAACACGCTCACCGCCGGGCCCGTCATCATCACCGGCGCATGGCCACCGCCCCAGCTGATGGTGAGACGCCCGCCGCGCGTATCCACATCCACGGTCGAATCGAGCCAGCCAGCGCGAATGCCCGCCACCACCGCCGCGCACGCCCCCGTGCCGCAAGCCAGCGTCTCGCCCGCACCGCGCTCATAAACGCGCAGCTTGATGTGATCGCGCGCCAGCACCTGCATGAACCCGGCGTTGACGCGTTTCGGAAACAAGGTATGCCCCTCGATCAGCGGCCCCAGCTCAGCCACCGGCGCCGCATCGAGATCGTCCAGCCCCAGCCGCTCGATATTGAGCACCGCATGAGGGTTGCCCATCGACACCACCGCCACATCCACCGCATGCGAGCCCAACGCCAGCGGCCACAGTGCAAAGCCATTGAGCTCGTGCGGCGTCAGCCCCTGCGCATGAAAAGGCACCAGCCCCGGCTCAAACACCGGCGCGCCCATATCCACCGTCACCCGGCCATCGAGCTGCAAGCGCGGCTCGATCACGCCACTCATCGTGCGCACCTTGATCGATGTCTTGCCCGACAGCCCGTGATCGGCCACAAAGCGTGCAAAGCAACGCGCCCCATTGCCGCACTGCTCTACCTCGCTGCCATCGGCATTGATGATGCGGTAGCTGAAATCGATGCCCGGCTCAGGCGATGGCCCCACGATCAAAATCTGATCAGCCCCGATGCCAAAGCGCCGATCGGCCAAAAAGCGAAACTGCGCCGCCGTGAGATCGAGCGACTCGCGCGTGGCATCAAGCACGATGAAATCGTTGCCCGCGCCGTGCATCTTGGTGAACGGCACCTTGCGGCGAGAAAAAGTGAGCTGCGTCATGAAAACAGATTATCGATGCGCCAACAAAAAAGGGCCACGCACCGCGCGGCCCTTTTGCTGCTGATCAGGCGCTGATCAGAACGCGTGGTTCCACTGCACGCCAAGAATCTGAGCGTGGCTGCGGAACACGCCCGAGACGGTGCCGTAGCTGGTGCCGCCTGTCGCGTTGGTCACGACGTTCGTGCCGAGCGATTGGTCCGGCGTCGTGGGGCTGTCGTAGCTGCGATTGATATAGCGGTCGCGAATCATGATGTAGCTGAAAGCGAAGTCGACCGAATCCTTCGGCGAGAGCTTCCAGTTGGCACCCACCGAGAACCACTGGCGGTCGTTGTCGGGCATGGTTACCAAGGTGTCGGCATCGCTGGTGTTGGGCGATTTGTCGTAGGCATAGCCCATACGCAGCTTCACCGCCTGGTTGAGCTGGTAATTGGCCCCCACAGCCGCCTTGAAGGTGTTGCGCCAGTTGGTCTGCATATAGGTTGTCGTGATCGGAGGCGCATCCACCACGATCTGATCAAGATAGCTGTGGCGGGTGAACGTCACATCGCCCATCACGGCCCATTTGTCATTCAGCTCATGAAACCCGTTGAACGACAACGAATCGGGGGTTTTCACAGCCGCAGATGCATCGTTGTGCATATTGATGCCGGCGCCCGACACAACCAGCGATGCCGTACCCTTGTTGTCTTGCTTAATGGCCGAGCGGTAGGCCACACCGAAGCGGGTGTGATCACCCAGGTTCAGCATGTAACCCAGATTGAAACCGTAGCCCCAAGAGTCACCCTCGACATGGAAGGTGCCGTCCGTTGCGACGGTGCCGTAGGTCGTCACCTTGCGCTGCAGCTTGGCCTTCATGTGTTGGAAATCCAGCCCGAAGCCAAAGCTGTGCATCTCATCAAGCTTGAACGACACCGATGGGTTGATGTTGATCGTCTTGAGTTCGGTCTTCTGGCCGTAGTAACGTCCGACAAAGTCGTCAGAAAATTCGATCTTGGCGCCAAACGGCACGAAGACACCGATACCAGCCGTCCACTGGTCGTTAATCTGATGCGTGAAATAGCCATGCGGCACAAACGTGGAATGCACCGGATCACCACCATTCGAGCCAGACATGGCTGCGAACCCGGGCGTCGGGTACTTGTGGAAGGCCGTTGCCGTGCCCGTTTGCTCGAACTCCACCGACGGCAACACCACATCGAACACGCCTGAAACGTTGGTGCCCTTGAGGCGCGACATGCCGGCGGGGTTGGCGTAGATCACCGAGGCATCGGCGGCTTCAGCGCCGTTGGCGTTGGCCGTGCCCTGGGCCGCAGCGCTTTGCGTGCCGAAGTTGTAGCCCGAGGCCAGCGCCCCCTGGCTCAGAAACACCGCAGCAGCGAGTGCGAGGCTGGAGCGAACGGCCTTGAATTCTTGTTTCATTGGAAGAGTCCTACTTGTGATGGTCGAGAGAGAGATTCACCGATGGATGAACAGCGCGCGCGTGCCAACGCCATGTATACCCAGCATCGTGCCGGCGCACCAATGCGCAAAGATAGGGGTTTTGCACGCCATCCGCCTAGGGGATTCAACTAGGAGATGAACAAAAAGCAACATCCGGTTTCGGGTAGATCAACAAACACCCGTTCGAAACAGGTGATTGATTCACCTGATCAATCGATCAATATAACGACGGCTCGCCCGGCGGGCGTGTCTTGAAGCGTTTGTGCACCCATAGATATTGCGCCGGCCAGCGGGCGATCTGGGTTTCGATCCAGCGGTTGAGCGCGGCGGTGTCGGCCAGTGCATCGGCGGTCGGAAAGCCCGGCAGCGGATCCATGAAATGCACGCGCCAGCCGCGTGCGCCCGGCAGCAGCTCGGCAATCACGGGTTGCACCACCATATCGAGCGTGCGGGCCATGCGCGAGGGCGCAAGCAGTGTGGCCGCCGGTATGCCGAAGAAGGGAACAAAGGCCGCATCTTGCAAACCAAAATCCATATCCGGCAGGTTGAAAAACCCCCGCCCTTGTTGCTTGACGGCACGCAGCAGCGGCTTGATCGAATCGCTGCGCGGAAAGATCACAACATCGCCCAAACGCAGCCGCCCGCGCTTCATGGCGGCATCCATCACCGGGTGGCTTTGGGCTTGGTAGATCGATGCCCCAGGACGGCTCTGGCACAAGAGAATGGCCGCCCCCGCCACATCGAGCCCCACAAAATGCGGGCACAGCCACATGATGGCGCGTCCCTCGTGCTGCAGCCGCTCGGCCAACTGCACATCGCCCTCAACGTGAATGAGCCGCTTGAGGCGGGCGGGGCTGGCATACCACAGCAGGCTGCGCTCAAGAATGCTGCGCGCCAGCCATTTAAAGTGCTCGCGCGCCAACGCCTCGCGCTCGGCAGGTGTGGTGCGCGGCATGCACAGCTCGAGATTGCGCAAGGCCACGCGGCGGCGCGCATGGGCCACGCGATAAAGCAGGGCACCCAGCCCGTTGCCCAGCGCGGCCAGCACGGGCAGCGGCAGCCAGTGAAGCAGCCACACAAAGGCGAGAAGCAAGCGCGCCATGGTGAGAGAGTGTCTTTCGTTGTTATCGGGCTCGATGCATCAGCAACATCGGCGCAGCGTCTGCAGATCAATCAGGCGCTGAGGCGCTCAGGTGCGCATCGGCGTGCGGTTGTTTGTAGCGGTGATAGCCCCACAAATATTGGCCGGGGCAACGCATGATCAGGCGCTCCATGGCGCGGTTGATCACGGTGGCTGATTGTGCAGGATCATCGATGGGCCCCAGCGGCTCGGCGAGTGGTTCGGCATGCACCACGTAGCCGCGCCCCCAGGGCAGACGCTCGCCCCACAAGAGCATGATGACGGCATCGGTTTGTTGCGCCAGCCGCGTTGCCAACGTCATCGTGTAGGCCGATCGCCCAAAAAACGGCGCCCACACACCCAAGCCCTGCGGCGGCACCTGATCGGGCAACATGCCTACCACCTCGCCAGCTTTGAGCGCACGAATCATCTGCCGCACCCCCGCCAGCGTGGCGGGCGCGGTTTTGAGGTGCGGGCGAGCACGCGAGGCATCCACCAGCTCGCGCAGCACCGCCTGCCGCGCCGGGCGATAGAGCACGGTAACGGGCCGTCGTGCGCCAAAGGTTTCAGCGTAAATCTGGGCCGTCGCCTCAAAGCAGCCCATGTGCGGCGTTAGAAACACAACACCGCGCCCCGACGCCAGCGCTGCATCAACGTGTTCGCGCCCCTGCCAGCGCGCCCCGTGCCCCAGCAGCGGACGATCAGGCGCACGCAGCCACAGCCGAGGCAACTCCATCGCCATCATGCCGGCCTGGGCGATGGCCTCGCGCACCTGTGCGGGCCGCACCCCCGCGCGGCGCGCGTTGTCGAGCAACCGCTCGCGATACGACGGCGACGCCGCAAACACCAGCCACCCCAGCAAGCGGCCAGCACCGTGCAAAGCCCACAGCGGACACACCGCCAACAGCCGGGCCAGGCTGCGCAAGAGCAGATTCATGTTGATGTCATCGGATTACACTAGCCGCGTCGCCGGTTTAAAGGACAACTTGCGGGGCGACAGGCTGCAGCCGCGGCCACACAAATGCCGCTAAAGCGTTCGCCACGTGCGGTCTCCCGATCTGGCGACGCGGTTTCAAACCCAGCCCAGCACAGGAGTGTAAAAGTGGCGAACGACTATCTCTTTACCTCAGAGTCTGTCTCTGAAGGCCACCCCGACAAGGTGGCCGATCAGATTTCGGACGCGATTCTCGACGCGATCTTCAAGCAAGACCCGCGCAGCCGCGTGGCCGCCGAAACACTCACCAACACCGGCCTTGTGGTGCTGGCCGGCGAGATCACCACCAACGCGCACGTCGACTACATCCAGGTGGCGCGCGACACCATCAAGCGCATCGGCTACGACAACACCG
>CAZUCW010000026.1:0-29109 GCA_964618825.1 uncultured Aquabacterium sp. | reverse complement strand
CTTGCCCTTGACTTCACCCTTGGTGAAGGCTTCGACGTAGTCGGCGTTCACGCGAGCGGCACGCTCCAGCAGACGGCTGTGGAGATAGAACACGTCGCCAGGGAAAGCTTCGCGGCCCGGCGGACGACGCAGCAGCAGCGACACCTGACGATACGCCACGGCCTGCTTCGACAGGTCGTCGTACACAATCAGGGCGTCTTCACCGCGATCACGGAAATACTCGCCCATTGCGCAACCGGCATACGCCGAGATGTATTGCATCGCCGCCGATTCAGACGCGGTTGCCGCCACCACGACGGTATAGGCCATGGCGCCCGACTGCTCGAGAGCGCGCACCACGTTTTTGATCGACGAAGCCTTCTGACCGATCGCCACGTAGATACACGTAACGCCCTGGCCCTTCTGGTTGATGATCGTATCGATGGCGACGGCCGTCTTGCCCGTCTGGCGGTCGCCAATGATCAGCTCACGCTGACCACGCCCAATAGGCACCATCGAATCAATGGACTTGAGGCCGGTTTGCAGCGGCTGCCCCACCGACTCACGCGCGATCACGCCCGGAGCGATCTTCTCGACCGGAGAGCTCAGCTTGGCATTGATCGGGCCTTTGCCGTCGATCGGTTGACCGAGAGCGTTCACCACACGACCCACCAACTCGGGCCCCACGGGCACTTCGAGAATGCGTCCGGTGCACTTGACCGTATCACCCTCAGAGATGTGCTCGTACTCACCCAGAATCACGGCGCCAACAGAGTCGCGCTCGAGGTTGAGGGCCATGCCGAACGTCGGCACACCACTCTGAGTGGCAGGAAACTCAAGCATCTCGCCCTGCATCACATCGGACAAACCATGGATGCGAACGATGCCGTCGGTCACGGAGACGACGGTACCTTGATTGCGGATATCAGCAGCAGCACCAAGACCCTCGATGCGGCTTTTGATCAGTTCGGAAATTTCTGCGGGATTCAGTTGCATTGCTTGCTCCCAATGCTTGCCGCAGGGTGTCGTGGCGGATGCATTCACCGCGCCTCGTCACCCGTGCGACGGGTACACGTCAGCTCACGCTGTAAGGGCCACCTTCATGCCTTCGAGTCGGGCCTTGACCGAGGTGTCAAACACCTCGTCACCCACCACCACCCGAATGCCGCCGATGAGATCAGGATCGATCACCACGTTTGCGCTCAATTTGCGACCAAAACGCTTCTCGAGCGCAGCAACCACCTCGGGCAACGCCACCGATTCAATCGGGAAGGCGCTGTAGACCGTGGCGTCGCTGATGCCCGACATCGCGTTCACCAGCACGTGGTACTGCTCAGCGATGGCCGGCAGCGCAACGGTGCGTCCGTTGTCGATCACGGTGCGCAGAAAATTCTGCACAGCAGGCACCAGTGTTTGACGCGAGGCCGAAACCATCACCTCAAACACCTGCTCGCCCGAGACCTTCGGGTTGTCGGCAAACTGACGAAACGAAGCGTCTGCGGCGACTTGCGCCAGCGCTTGCACCTGCTCGCCCCAGGCCTTGGCGTCAGCATGACGCGCCACCTGGAACAAAGCTTCGGCGTAAGGGCGGGCGATGGTAGCGAGCTCAGCCATGATCAGAGCTCCGTTTTCAGACGGTTCAACAGCTCGGCATGCACGCCAGCGTTGACTTCGCGACGCAGGATCTGCTCAGCACCTTTAACGGCCAGTGCAGCGACCTGTTCGCGAAGCACCTCGCGGGCAGCGATGGCTTGCTGTTCGGCCTCGGCTTTGGCAGCAGCGACGATCTTGGCGCCTTCTTCGTCAGCGCGTTTTTTTGCCTCGTCGATGATGGCCTGGGCGCGCTTTTCGGCGTCAGCCAGGCGCTTACCCATTTCGTCGGCGGATTGCGCCAGCTGCTCTTTGACACGGCTGTTGGCTGAAGCCAGCTCTGCCTTGGCCTTGTCGGCCGCTGCCAGACCGTCCGCGACTTTCTGCGCGCGCTCATCCAGCGCCTTCGTGATGGGCGGCCACACGAATTTCATCGTGAACCACCACAGGATCGCGAAGACGGCGATCTGAGCAAACAGTGTTGCGTTCAGATTCACGGCTCGGACCTTTCTCGGTTAGTCAATAAATCAGATAAGTCGAGAAAGACCGATCACTTGGCCACGAACGGATTGGCGAAGGCGAACAGCATGGCGATACCGACACCGATCAGGAAGGCGGCGTCGATCAGACCAGCCAGCAGGAACATCTTGGTTTGCAGTTCGTTCATCAGCTCAGGCTGACGTGCCGATGCTTCGAGGTACTTGCCGCCCATCAGCGCGATACCGATACAAGCACCAATGGCGCCCAGACCGATGATCAGACCGCAAGCCAGCGCGACGCTACCCAACACGTGTTCCATGATTGCTCCTAGTTCAGGTTACGAGAGAAAAAACGAAGGGAAAGAAAGAGAGAAAACCGTTCGACCACCAGCCCGGTTTCAGTGGCTGTCGTGAGCCTGGCCCACGTACACCAGCGTCAACATCATGAAGATGAAGGCCTGCAGCGTGATGATCAGGATGTGGAAAATGGCCCATGCCGAACCGGCGATCACGTTGCCCACCCACAAGGCAACACCACCAGCCGACGAGAAACCGACCGCACCCATGAGCGCAATCAGCATGAAGACGAGCTCGCCCGCGAACATGTTGCCGAACAACCGCATGCCGTGCGAGATGGTTTTGGCAGCAAACTCGATGAGGTTCAGCAGGAAGTTCATCGGAGCCAGCAGGATGGCAACCGGGCCATGCGCATGGAAGGGCGCCGTAAAGAGCTCTTTAACCCAACCCACCAAGCCCTTGATCTTGATGTTGTAGTAAAGACAAGCGCCCAGCACAGTAACCGACAGCCCCAGCGTGATAGACAAATCGGCAGTGGGCACGACGCGCAGATAAGCATGATGTGGATCGAGGCCCTGGGCTTCATAAGCCATGCCCCACAGCTTGGGCAACAGATCAAGCGGCAGCAGATCCATCGCGTTCATCAGAAAGATCCAGACGAAAGCGGTCAGCGCCAACGGAGCCACCGCCTTGCGCGATTCGGCGTTGTGGATGATCCCCTTAGCCTGAGTATCGACCATCTCAACCAAAAACTCGACGGCCGCCTGCAAACGCCCCGGACGACCCGAGGTGACGTTACGCGCCACACGCCACAAGACGAAGCAGCCAATCACGCCCAGCAGAATCGACCAAAACAACGAATCGAGCTTGAAAATGGGTTGCGAAACCGAAAGATCGGCAATGCCCGTTTGCGCCCGGTTGGTCAGGTGGGTCAGGTGGTGGGTGATGTACTCACCGGCGGTGGGCGCGTGTTCCGCTGCTTGATGTTCTGCGCTCATCGTCTACTCATCTCACTTGTTTGCCAGACCGACGCCACACGAGCGGCGCCAGCCAACTTGTTTTCATGCACACCACCATGGCCACCAGCATCGCCGGCCAGCTCAGGTTGTGAACTACACGCACCGCCGAGGCCAGCATGGCACACGCCAAAGCCAGCTTCACGAACTCCCAGAACATGAACCGCACGGGGTAGCCTGAGGGCGCAGCACCTGGGCGATGCCTCAGGCCCCAGGCCAGCAGCACCCCCGGCACCACAACCGCCGCCGCACCATATAGCGCAGAGACCACCGTGTTCGCACTGCGGGTGAACCACCCGCTCAACAAGGCCACCACCACCCCCGCAGCCGCCTGCATGAGCAGCACATGCCACGGAGAGATCCTCGGCAACCGAGCAGCGAGGGCTTGCGCTTCTTCGCGGGTCAGCGGCCTGATGGGAGGATCGTCAGCGACCTCGTCGTTCCAGTTTTGGGTTGATTCGCACAACCCGACAGCTCGATCGGCCTCCGGCTGCCGGCGGTCTCGCTCTAGACGATCTAGAGGCTGAGACGGGGCAATCATGAGGTTTATTTGGCGTCAGGTTCGGCAAAACCCAAGGATTATATGCGGTAACCCTGATTCGGCCAAACCCTTGGGATGAGCGGTGCGCCATTTAGGGTTGGCAAGCAAGAGGAATCGGGGATTTATGCACGACAAAACGCCACTGTGCACGCTTGCGGTGCGCGCATTCAGCCAAGCAGCGGCGCGAGATTGGCGCAGGCGGGCGGGTTGCCCGGCACGTCGACGCGCAGAGCAAACACGCAGCCGGCGTTGGGTTGATGCTGCAGCTCGTCGGGGGGGCGGCGGTGGCGAGCCGTGGTGATGTAGAGGGTGCGCAGATCTGATCCACCCAGGCAGGGCATGGTGGGGCACTGCACGGGCAGACGCACTTCGTGCAATACCTCGCCGGCGGGCGACAGCCGCAGCACGCGCGCACCTTCGTAGAGGGCAAGCCAGTAGCAGCCTTCGGCGTCGACAACAGCACCATCGGGACGCCCACCGTAGTGATCTCTCTGATCTCTCTGTTGGGCCAACGGCTGAGCCAATGGTTGATCAGGATGGCGTTGCGCAAACGACTTGAAAACGCGGCGCTGCCCCAGGTGGCCCGTGGTGGCGGCGTAAGGCAAGGCGTAGACGGCGTGAGCCGTGGTGTCGGCCCAATACATCGTGGCGCCATCGGGGCTGAAGGCCAAACCGTTGGAGACAGTGATGTCGCCCCGCACACGGCGCAGCTGGCCTTGCTCGAAGCAGTAAAGGGCCGCGTTGGCCGGCTGGCGCGGCTCGAAGAGGGTGCCCACCCAGAAGCGGCCCTGGGCATCGCAGCGGCCATCGTTGAAGCGTTCGACCGCGGTGTTGTAGGGCGCGGGCACGAGGTGGCGGCGTTGATCGGTGGCGGTGTTGAGGTGCCACAGGCCGTCGCGGCAGGCCACGAGCAAGCCCCCCTGCTGTGCCAGCACGCAGCAGGCGGGTTCGGTATCAAAACGCCAATGGTGAATGTGGCCAGTGGCCGGATCAAGCCGGTGCAGGGTGTGGCCGGCGATGTCGCAGTAGTAGAGGGCGTGCTCGTCGGGCGACCACAGGGGCGATTCGCCCAACAGGGCCGGCGGGGTGACGGCTGCGATGGTGGGGGATGCGTCGATCATGGTGCAGGCAGTGTAGGCAAGGCGCTGGCGCCCAAGCGGCACGGGGCAACCCGCCCCTTGCTTGAGGGAGAACACGGGCTAGCCCTGAGCTTGCGCGGACGGCAGGGCGTGCACGATGCGAGGCAACCCCGGGCTGCAGGCCCCCATAGAAGATTTGTTATGCGCTCCGCCGACCATCGCACGTTTACGCAGTACAAGCCGATCGACGAGATCACGCTGTCGCATATCCATCAAATGCATTTGGTGCATCAGCACCGGCACCCCGAGGTGTCGCTCGATCAGTTCATCTGCCACATGAGCACGCAAACCGGCGCTTTGCTGGTGCGCCGCCGCGAGGATCGGCTGATCGTGGGGTTTTCGACGCTGCGGCTATCGACACTTCGGCGGGCACGACGGCTCTCGCACGGGGCGCTGGTGTTGCACGATGCGTATGGCGATGCCCACGGCGGGCATGCAGGGCACGCACGGCTGCTGCGGCGCGTGGTGTGGCTGGAGCGTTTGCGGCGTCCGTTTACGCCGTTGCAGGTTGATGCTGCACCATTGATGTCGCCGTTAACGTCGCCATTGATGGCGCGCGAGGCCGATGATCGGCAAGCCGCGCAAACCGTGGTGCGCCGCGCGCAGCAGCGTCTGGCTGTGGGCGCGGCGCTGCGCTCGCGCTGAGCTTGCGTGCACCGCCGAGCGCAATGCCTCTGAGCCTCGCTCAGGGCAGCAGCAGCAGTTCGTCGAACAGCACTTCGGTGACGCGGCTGGGCGTGGCGTCTCGCTCGTCGAGGTAATCGTTGAGCTGGTGCTGGATGGCAAAGCCGAAGCGCTCGATGCCGTCTCGGGCGCGCAGATCTTTACGCGAGGTTTGCTGGCCGGCTTGCTCAACCAATGAGCCGAACACGCCGGCGTATTCGTTGAGCTCATCACTGCTTTTGGTTTTGCTCAGCTGCAGCGAAACCTTGACGGCGAGCATGTTGCCATCGGCCATTTGGGCGCGCACGGGTTTGAGCGCCATCCACACAGGGCGCGGCTGGCCATCGAAGAGGTTTTTGTCGTCGCTCTGAAAATATTTTTGGCCGGATGCGGCATACAGCCCCACCACCGACATCACCGACAGCACGCTGGCCGCGATCAGGCCAGCAACGGCGGCATCGCTGGTGAAAAGATCAACAAGACGGCGACGCACCGTGGGTTTGTGAGCGTAGGCCATGGGGGTGATGTGCGTGGGGCAGGCGTGAAGACCGCGTGGCGGGGCTGGTAATGGATAGGCGCTCACAGTACCCGGTTGTTGCGGTTGGTGATCGCTTCAAACAGGTGTTTCGGGCGCAGTTGTTCACGCTTTTCACCCCCATGGGGGAGCCGCTCAGGCGTAGGGGCGCCCAAGGTTGAGGCGCGATTGAAATTGATCGGTGGCACTGAGCCACACAGGACGCGCGCCGTGCAGGCCGAGGTTGCGCAGGGTTTGGGCCATGGGGTGGCTCGACAGGCCCACGCTCAGGCGCAACGAGCCCGGCAGGTGGATATCACCGCCGCCGCGCACGTTGACGGTGGCACGCAATTTTTGGCCGTTGAGCTGCGAATACAGCACGACGCCAATGCTGGGGCCGGGCACGCCCAGGCCCATGCGGCCATTGAGCTCGCAGATGGCGCCAGCATTGGCTTCGGGGTGATCGGGATCGCGCACGCGCATGGCCACATCGCGGCCTTGCATTTCGAAATCGATGGGGGTGATGAACTTGGGCAAGCCCCAGGCCTCACGGCCAGCGGCGTTGGCGGCAGCCGTGGTAACGGGCAGATGAACCACGTAGTAGCCCAGATCGCGCCGGGGGCTGTCAACATCAGCGAGGGCCTGCATCCAGCGGGTGCCAGCCGGGGCGTTGCGCGGCACCACGGGGATGGCCAGCCCGACTTCGTTGTAAGCGCCAACAGTGGTGACGCGGTAGTTGTAGAAGGCCATCATCACCATGGCGCGCCGGCCCAGCGTCATGGCCAACCGCAGATCTTGCCCCTGCAGGCACGCAGCAGCGGCGTGCGCATCCACCCAGAAGCCCGCCACGAGGGTGCTGGTGTCGAGGTAGAGGATGGGGAAATCCACCTCGCCTTCGCTGGTGGGCAGCGTGGTGCGAGGGTAGGCGAAGAAGGGGTCGTCGATCGGCTTCATGCGAGTCTCCTTAAAAAGTCTTCTTGCAGGTCTTCGATCACGGCCAGCCGGTTGATTTGGTTGGTGCCTTCGAAGATTTGGGTGAGGCGGCAATCGCGGTAGACCTTTTCGAGGCGCTCGCGGTGCAGCAGGGCGTGGTGGCCCAGCAGATCCATGGCCTGCTGGATGACGCTCATGGCGGTGTCGGTGGCGTGGAATTTATTCATCGAGGCCACGCCCTGGCGCGGTGTCCAGGCTCGGGCGCACGTCCACACGTGGGCGCGGATGGCGCTGGTGTCGGTGAGCATTTGCGCCAACGCCAGTTGCACATCCTGTTGGTGGATCAGGGCCTGACCGCCCAGGCGGGTGCGGCAGGCGAAATCGGTGGCGATGTCGCACGCGGCCTGCGCAAAGCCCACGGCCATCGAGGCCACAGGCAGACGCGAGAGGTTGAGGGTCTGGCGGTTGAGCGCCCAGCCGCCGCGCACATCGCCCACAACGTGGCTGTCGGGCACGAAGACGTCGACAAACTCAAGCTCTGCCGCCCCCGAGGCGCGCATGCCCATCTTGAGCTCGGTGCGCACGGGCCGAAAACCAGGCGTGCCGCGCTGCACGAGAAAACACGTCCACGAGGCATAGCCTTCGCATTGGCCTTCGATTTCGAGGGCAGCAAACACGGTGAAGCTTTGCGCCACATCGCCACCGCTGATGAAGCATTTGCGTCCGTTGAGCACCCAGCCGCCGGGCGCGCGGCGGGCCACGAGGGCGGGCTTGGACGCCGCTGCGCCGTGGCCGTCTTCAACATCTGAGCCAGCGTGCGGCTCGGTGATGGCAAAAGCAAAAAGGTGCGGCTGGCCGCGCAAGTTGTCGCGCAGCGCTGGCAGCAAGAAGCGCCGAAGGGTGCCGACGTTGCCCGACAGCAGCACCGGGGCGATGCCCAGCATGTGGGCCGACAGCAGCAGCATGAGGCCGCCACAGGCACGCGAGAATTCTTCGACCTTGACGCTGGCCGCCCATTGCAGCGAGTGCCGCGCCTGCAGCGGCGACATGCTGCCCAGCGGCCACGGCAGGATGTCGCTGAGCCAGCCGGCTCGCCCGGCCTGCACGAGCAGGGCATCGAGTGCGGCGGGCTGCTGGCCAACAGGCCAATGCGGCAAGGCATCGATTTGCAGCGCCAGCGGGGCGAGCACCTCATCGGCAAACTGACGCGCCCGCGCGCGCAGCCGGCGCAGCTCGCGCGGCAGGCGCGCGGTGTCGATATCCCACGGGCTTTGAGGGGGATAGCGGTAGAGCGCGCGGATCACGCCGGGCAGTTGCCCGCTGGCCACGCGGGGCGACAGCGGATGGGTGGCGGCAACGTGGCCCTCAAGTGCCACGGCAGCGCCCGGCATGGCGAGCTGCAGATGTCGGGGGGGTACGCCACTCATGCGAGCGCTCCTTCGTGCGGGTGCTGCGCGGCGGGGGGGTGCAGCAGGCCATCGAGCGCGGCGCAGCACAGCGTGAGCTCGGTGGGCGAGCCCCCCAGCTGGCGCAAGGTGTTGGCGTCGCGCAGATCTTTTTCGGCGCCGGTATCGCGCATGTAGCCCATGCCACCAAACACCTGCAGCGCGCGGCTGGCGGCATCCACCAATTGGGGTTGCAGCCGGGCGCGAGCGCGCCACACGGCATGCAGGGCCGACACCCCGGGCGGCGCAGCCCACAGCGCATCAAGCGTGGTGCGTGCCAGCCATGCCGATTGCGCGGCCTCGGCCAGCAGCTGCTGCACGGCGGCGTGCTCGATGATGAGCCGCGCGCCCTGGCGGCGCATGTGTGCGTAATCGCGGGCCCGCGCAATGGCCCGCTCGGCCGTGCCCTGCGCAATCGCCAGTAGCCCCAGGCCATGCAGCGTGAGCAACTCAGTGAGCAGCGCCGCATCGGCATCGGGGCAGGTGAGCGCGGCGCCGCGTGCCTGCCAGCTCAGCAAGCGCAACTCATCGAGGCCATGCGCCTGCTCATGCTTGAGCGAGGCCAAAGTGCCCGGCTCGGCGCGGCACCACACCCAGCCTTGGGCGGGCGTCCACTGCGGCCACCACAGCGCCGGGCTGGGCGTGGCCGACGAAACAAACACCAGCCGTTCGCGCCCACCTTGCGGAGGCGCCCACACATCGGCCAGCCACTCGGCTTGCCCCGGCGTGAGCGGCTGGCCCGCCAGCGTGAGAGCCAAGGCCTGTCGGCCCACACCCCAGCAACCATCGAGAGCCACCAGCGTCCGCCCCGGCGTTGCGCCCAGGGGGGCGGCGAGCCGTGCGCCGGCCCAGCGATCGAGCCGCATCCCCAATGCCTGCTGGTGCGCCAGATAGGCCACGGCAGGCGACACCTGCGCCAGCGCCCCCAGCGCCTCAACGCTGAAGCGCCGCAGCGAAGCATCGGTGGGGTCGTCCCACAGGCTGCAGCCGGGCTCGGCGCCGCAAGGCAGCAGCCCCATCTCGCCCAGCAGATGCATGGCGTGGGCCAGTTGCTCAGGCGCCATCGGCTGTTCGGGGCGGTCGACGAGTGCGGCCAGCTCGGTGCGCGCCACGCGCTGCACGGCATCGAGCAGGGCGCGGTGATCGGCCTCACTGAGCAGTGTGGCGGCAGGCGAAGAAGGTTGAACGCTCATGGGCGTGCTCCAGGTGGGCAGACGCTGTGCGAGCCGCCCGACCGTGCCGCGCCAACACCAGAGCGCAGATTCAGTCGGGAGGGCGGTGCTGGCTGACGCTGCGCGCGGTGCGCACCTTGCGCGCACTCAAGCCCATATCGCGGCGCACGGCCGATGGCGGCACGCCCTTCCAGCGTTTGAAAGCAAGGATGAAGCTGGCGGCCTCGGCGTAGCCCAGGCGCTCGGCGATGTCGTCGAGCGTGAGCTGCGGCTGGCGCAGCATCTCGACGGCCAACGTGGCGCGCACCTCGTCGAGCAGGCTGCGAAACGACACGCCCTCGTCGTTGAGCCGACGCCGCAGCGTGCGGCTGGTGAGGCACAACGCAGCGGCAATGGTTTCCATATCGGGCATGCGCCCGGGTTGCCGCAAAAGGTGATCGCGCACGGTGGCCGCCAGCCCGGTGCGCGCCTGGCGTGATTCGATCAGGCTGCGGCACAAGGCCTCGCTGTGTTGCGCCGTGTGCTCGTTGGCCATGGGCAACGGCAGATCGAACACCGCACGCGGAAAACGCGCCACGTTTTCGCGCGCGCCATACACCGGCGCGTGCCCAAAGGCTTGCTGATAGCGCGCATGCACCTGCGGCTCGTGCGGCTGCGTCACATAAAGCTGCATGGGCTGCAGGATGTCGACCCCACCCATCAACTCGCGCCCCAGCGCCAACATGGCCGCGCCATCGCGCTCGAACAAAAACGTGCGCACATCTGACGGCACCTCGCTGTCGTCGAGCACCAGCTCGCCCGCGGCATCGCTCAGGCGCAAGGTGATGTGCACAAAAGCGTAGGTGAGACTCAAGTAGCGCAGCGCCACCTCGACCGCGCTGCCCAAAGTGCGGCTCGACAGCAGCGTATAGCCCCAGATGCCGTAGGTGGTGAGCCGATAGCGCTCGCCCACCTGCAGCCCCAGCGCCGGCTCGTGGCCCGACAACGCCACCAGATTGCGCACCACCTGCAGCTCTTGCGCCGCCTCGATTTCGGCCTGCGCATTGCGCAGCATCGGCTCGCTGATGCCGCTGCCACGCAGCATCTGCGCTGCCGACCAACCGCGCTCGGCGGCAAAGTCGATCATCAAACGTACGCTGGCGGTGCTGCGTCGAAAGTCCCATCGGGCCATTGTTGGGCGCTCCCGAAATCAGGCGAAAGAGGGTTGTCCGAAATTATTAATAGATTGACTTCGCGGACGATCCATAAAGACCCTAGCCGCTGCCCCTGCGTCGGCCTCAGCCTGCCGCCTGCCCCTGCAGACGTCGCGCCAGCAGGGCGTTCATCGACCGCAGCAAAGCCTGCGCCTGCAAAGGCTTGTGCAGCAACACGGCATCCACGGCCTGTGCCTCGCGCAGCCGCGTGGGCGCGGTATCGCCCGTAACGATGATGGCCGGCAGATCGCGCCCAAACACCTGGCGCAACGCGCTGATCACATGTGCTCCCGTCTGCTCGCCACGCAAGCGGTAATCAACGATCAACAGATCGGGCGCCCCCTGCTGCGCGGCCACCTGTGCCTCATCGAGCGTATCGACGGCCACACACGCGCAACCCCAATCGGCCAGCAGCTCACACACGGCCAGCCGCACCGTGGCATCGTCATCCACCATCAACACCCGTGCGCCTTGCAGCCTCGCGGGGGTGGCCGGCACCACCACCGGCACCGGCTCAAGCTGCCCGCGCTCACCGCACGGCAGCGTCAACCTGAACATCGAGCCCCGCCCCACCTCGGATCGCAGCTCAACATGCGTGCCCATCGTGTTGCACAGCCCTTCGACAATTGCCAGCCCCAGGCCCAGGCCCTTGCGGCGGTCGCGCTCGGGGTTGCCCAGCTGTTGAAACTCGCGAAAGATCTCGGCGTGATGCTCAGGCGCAATCCCCACGCCGGTATCCCACACCTCAACCACCACGCAGCCCCCGCGCAGCCGTGCCCCCACCAGCACGCCGCCGACATCGGTGTAGCGGATCGCGTTGGCGATCAGGTTGCGGGCGATGAGCTCAACCAGAGCAGGATCGGCGTTTACCGTTAACGGCGTGGGCGGCGCCCGATAGCGCAAGCCCTTGGCCTGTGCCAGCGGCTCAAACTCGTGGCGCAGTTTTGTCAGCAGCGGCTCAAGCTCGAACACCCGTGCCTGCACCGACATCACCCCCGCATCAAGGCGCGAAAAATCAAGCAGCGTGTTGAGCATCTGGTGCGCCGCGCCCGAGGCGGATCGGGCATGGCCGACGATATCGGTGGCTCGTGGCGGCAGCGCGGCGTGGCTCAGTGTTTCGAGAAACAACCCCAGCGCATGCAGGGGCTGGCGCAGATCGTGGCTGGCCGCAGCCAGAAAACGCGATTTGGCGCGGTTCGCCTCTTCGGCCACCTCGCGCGCATGCGCCAGCGCCTCAGACTCTCGCTGCAGCCGATCAATGAGCGCCAGATTTTCGAAGCGCAACCGAATGCCCTGCAAGATCACATCTTGCGCAAACAACCCAAACAGCCCCAGACAGCCGATGTAGAACAGCGCCGCCCAGCCCAGCGCCACAAAATACCCCGGCTCACCCAGCCAGAAAAACAAACCGATCAAGGGCAGCACCTGAGGCACCACAAACGCCATGAAGGCCGGATAGAAGCTGCCCATATAGGCCAACTCACCCGCGCACACCCCGGCCAGCACCACCGCGGCGAACAATATGGCGCCCTCAGAGCCCGACAGCGCCAGTGGAATCGCCACCAGCCCCGACACCAGCCCCAGCGTGCCGGTGCACAGCATCAGCACGTGGCCCTGGCGGCGCGCCTCTATCTCACGCTCGGGCAGACGGCGCATCACGCGCTCAACCAGCAGCGCCACGGCAACCGCCACGGCGCCCCACACCAGCATGCTGTCGAACGCAGCGGTGCGGCTCATGGATGCCACCAGCAGCACCACCACCAACACGTAGCTCCAGGCAGCGGCCTGCACGTTGCGCGCCACCAAACGGGCGCGCTCACGCATCAACGGCGCATCGTCCGAGATGCGCCAGCCCTCGCGCAGCGGGCCTGATACGCGGCGCCAATGCCGCGCCCAGGCGCTCACACCGCAAGCGTGGCGGCGCTGCGCAGCATCGCTGCCCCTTGCATCATCGGATGGCATGTGGATCGTCCTTCTTTGTGATCAGACATGCCCACCGCAGCACCTGAAACGCCACGGCAAGCCGTCCGACAACTGTAGGACAGCGCTGCACCGCCGCCCACCGTGGCGTCACACATCGCCCCCCAACCCCGGGGCAACCACATAAGGGATTACGCCCACGCACCACCGCTGTGCAGCACCCCGGCACGAAGCTTGCGCCACACCGCCGCATGGACTACCTGTTCTGTGCCCAGGGCTCGCAAGCCCTCGATTTCGCCACCCTTGGCCGCACCCTGTTTGCGTTCGATGTCGATGGCTGGCTCGACGCTGCCGGGGCCGTGCCGGCGCTGCAGCAGCTGGCGCAGCATGCGCGGGTGGCCGCCTTCAGCCAGCGCCCGCACGCTGCGCTGCGCGCCATGCTGCCCGAAGCCGTATCCCTGATCACCCCCACTGCCGCATCCACCCCCACCGATCGCAGCGAAGCGCTACACACCCTGCTGGCGCACAGCCGCTGCCACGGCCTCATGTTTGTGGGCGACGCCCAGCGCAATCAAACCCTGTTTGAAGACGCCCCGCACGAATGGCTCACGGTGCAGATCGGTGCAGCGCCCCCGGCCCGCCGCGCCGCCGCCGCGCGCTATTTTGTAAACGACACCCACGAGGCGATTTCGCTGCTGCGCGCCCTGCTCGCGCGCGTTGATGCGCGGCTCGCCCCCGCCGGCGGCTGAGCGCGCGCGCCCTGATCACCCCGCGCCCAGCGCCTCCCAGCGCTCGAGCAGCGTCAACAGTTCTTCGTCGATGGCCTCAAAGCGCGCCTGCATCTGCGGCACACGCTGCGGCTCGCGCTTGTAGATCTCGGGGTCGGCAAGCTGTTCGCCCAGCGTCTTTTGCTCGGCCTCGAGCGCCTCGATGCGCGCGGGCAGCTCATCGAGTTCGCGCTGCTCTTTGTAGCTGAGCTTGCGTTTGGGTGCCGCACACCCCTGGGGGGATGGCGCCGCAGCAGGGGCCAACGCTGCCGCCGCTGGCGAGGTGGCCGGCACTGCAGCCGCCATCGCCGACGCCCCCCCTGGCGCCGCCTTGGCCGCCGCCGCACGGCTGCGTTGCGATTGCACCAACCAATCCTGCACGTTGCCCTCAAACTCGCGCCAACGGCCATCCCCCTCAGAGGCAATGATCGAGGTGACAACGTTGTCGACAAAACGCCGATCGTGGCTCACCAAAAACACCGTGCCGTCGTAGGTTTGCAGCAGATCTTCGAGCAGATCGAGCGTGTCGATATCGAGATCGTTGGTGGGCTCATCGAGCACCAGCACGTTGGCGGGCCGCGCAAACAGGCGCGCCAGCAGCAATCGGTTGCGCTCGCCGCCCGAGAGCGTGCGCACCGGCGAGTTGGCGCGCGCCGGCGAAAACAAAAAATCGCTCAGGTAACTCATCACATGCTTGCGCTGGCCACCGATCTCAACCCACTCGCTGCCGGGGTTGATGGTGTCGGCCAGCGTGGCATCGAGGTTGAGGCCATCGCGCATCTGATCGAAATAAGCCACCGTGAGATTGCTGCCCGTTTTCACCGTGCTGCCATCGGGGGCGAGCTCGCCCAGAATCAGCTTGAGCAGCGTGGTTTTGCCTGCGCCATTGGGGCCCAGCAGGCCCACTTTGTCGCCGCGCAAAATCGTGGCACTGAAATCACGCACCACGGTTTTGTCGCCAAAGCTTTTGTTCACGTTCTCGAGCTCTGCCACGATCTTGCCGCTGCGCGCACCAGCATCGAGATCGAGCTTGACGCGGCCCACCACATCGCGCCGCGCGGCACGTTGTGCACGCAACACATCGAGCCGTTTAATGCGAGCCACCGCGCGCGTGCGGCGTGCCTCAACGCCCTTGCGGATCCACACCTCTTCTTGCGCGAGCAGTTTGTCGGCGCGGGCGTTGGCCAGCGATTCATCCATCAACTCGCGTTCTTTGGTGGTTTCGTAGGCCGCGAAATTGCCCGGATAGCTGCGCAGCTGGCCACGATCGAGCTCAACAATGCGCGTGGCCACGTTGTCCAAAAAAGCGCGATCGTGGGTGATCACAACGATGCTGCCGCGATAGGCGCACAGCAGCTCTTCGAGCCAGGCGATGGCATCGAGATCGAGGTGGTTGGTGGGCTCATCGAGCAGCAGCACATCGGGCTGCGCCACCAGGGCCTGCGCCAGCGCCACGCGCTTTTTCATGCCCCCCGAGAGCTGATCCACGGGCCGCGCCGCGTCGATCTGCAGCTTGTGCAACGTGGCATCAACGCGCTGCTCCCACATCCAGCCATCGAGCGCCTCAATGCGGCTTTGCAGTGCATCGAGATCTTCACCGGGGGCATGGGCCTCGTAGCGCGCGCGCAAATCGCGCACCTCAGCCAGGCCCTCGCTCACGGCATCAAACACCGTGGCCCCGGGCACAAACTGCGGCTCTTGCGCCACAGTGGCAATGCGCAGCCCCTGCACCCGCTGCAGCAAGCCATCATCGAGTTTGTCGAGCCCGCCCAAAATTTTGAGCAGCGAAGATTTGCCCGTGCCGTTGCGCCCGATAAGCCCCACGCGCTCGCCCACCTCGATAGACAACGCCGCGTGATCAAGCAGCGCAACGTGGCCAAAGGCCAGACACGCATCCGAAAGAGTGATCAATGCCATAGGGCGCGATTGTCGACGCCCGCGCTAGTGCAAACCACCCACACTGCGCAGAAAAACCTCGACCGCTTCGGTGTAAGCACCTGGCCGGCCCAACTGCTTGTTGATGTCGCCATGGCTCAGATCTTGGGGCAGCAGCTCAACCCGCAGCCCCAGCGCTTGCGCCTTGTCGGCATAGGCTCGGCCTTGCGGGCATGCATCGGCACGCTGTGTAGAGCACACCACCAGCAGAGGGGCGCCGCCCGCACTCAACACATGCCAAGGTGATGCCGCGCGCCACTGCGCCGGATCGTCGCCAAATGCCGCGTCGTACAGCCCGAAGTGGCGGCGCGCCATGATCTGTGGCACATCAAGCGCCCCGCTATCGAGCGACACCACCGCCCGCCAAGGCTGCGCGCCCTGCTCGGTGGCCAGCGACGGCTGGGCATTGAGCAACGCCACCAAATGCGCCCCCGCCGAATGCCCCATCAGCACAAACGTTGACGCGCTCGCGCCCCACTGCGGCGCCGCCCGTTGCGCCACCGCCAGCGCGCGAGCCACATCACGCGCCTGCTCGAGAGGCGGCGCCTCAGGCCCCATGCGGTAGTTCACCGACACCAGCACCACCCCTGCCGGCAGCCAGCGCGTCGCCTTGTTTTGCACCACCCCGGCCACGGCCTTGTCGCCACGCGACCACCCCCCGCCATGCACCATCAAGATCACCGGAGCATCGTGCACCGGCTGAGGCGGCAAATACACATCAAAACGCTGCGCCGTCGCCGGGCCATAGGGCTGATCGCGCAGCACGCGCGTGCCAGCAGGCAGATCGCTCTGCCCTGCCGCCTCTGCCGCCTTGGCCGCCTGCCGCGCCTGCTGCATCGCTTGCAAGCGCTCGCGCAACGGCCCGGCCTGAGCCCCCTCGGGCATCGCGCCCCACAGCGCCAGAGCCAACCCCCATGCCAGCGCCGCTTGTCGCCCCCACTCACGCATGCAGCGCTGCCTCCAACGCATCCACAAACCGCGCGGCCACATCAAAACCGCTTTGCTGGGTGATCTCTTGAAAACAGGTGGGGCTGGTGACGTTGATCTCGGTGAGGCAATCGCCGATCACATCGAGCCCCACCAGCAGCAAGCCGCGCGCTGCTAGCGTGGGGCCCAATGCCTCGGCGATTTCGCGATCGCGTGCCGACAGCGGCTGCGCCACGCCCTTGCCGCCCGCCGCCAGATTGCCGCGCACCTCGCCGCCTTGCGGAATACGCGCCAACGCAAAGGGCACGGGCTCGCCATCGATCAGCAAGATGCGTTTGTCGCCCTGCGTGATGGCCGGCAGATAGCGCTGCGCCATGATGGTCTGCGCGCCCTCATGTGTGAGCGCTTCGAGGATCGCGCCCAGGTTGAGCGCATCGTCGCGCACCCTGAAGATGCCCGCCCCCCCCATGCCATCGAGCGGCTTGAAAATCACATCGCGATGCTCGGCATGAAACGCGCGCAACGCAGCCATATCGCGGCTCACCAACGTGGGAGCGATAAACGGCGCAAACGCCATGATGGCGAGCTTTTCGGGATGCTCACGCAGCGCCTGCGCCTTGTTAAAAACCTTCGCCCCTTCACGCTCGGCTTGCGTCAGCAAATGGGTGGTGTAGAGGTATTCGGCATCAAAGGGTGGATCCTTGCGCATCAGCACGGCGTCAGCCTCGCGCAACGCCAGCATCTGCGGCTCACCCGCCCGATACCACGCCAGCGGATCGCCTGTGAGCGTGATGGGGCGCACGGCTGCCTGCACCCCCTGCCCAGCCTGCCAGCGCAGATCGCTCGGCTCGCACGCCAACAAAGCATGCCCACGCCGCGCGGCTTCGCGCATCATTGCGAAGGTCGAATCTTTATAAATCTTGAAGCCGTCGAGCGCATCGGCCACGAAGAGCAACTGCATGGTTCAGATCTCGACCTTCGAGCCCAGCTCTACCACGCGATTGGCCGGCAAGCTCAAGAAATCAGCCGCCGCCGACGCATTGCGGTGCAAGCTGGCAAACAGTTTCTCGCGCCACGGCGCCATGCCCGAGCCGATGGTGGGGATCACGATATCGCGCGACAAGAAATAACTGGTTTCTTGCACATCGAGCCTCACACCATGCTGCTTGAGCAAGGCCAGCGCCTCAGGCACATCGGGCTCGTTTTTAAAACCGAAATGCAGCACCACCTGCCAGCAGTTGTGGCCCAGCGGCGTGATCTCGATGCGGCGATCAAAGCCGATCCAGGGCACCTCGTGTGATTTCACGGTAACGAACAGGTTTTGCTCGTGCAGCACCTTGTTGTGCTTCAGGTTGTGCAGCAGTGCATTGGGCGTTGAGCCCACATCGGCATTCAAGAACACCGCCGTGCCGCTCACGCGGGTGGGTGGGTTGGCAAACACCGCATCAAGAAACGGCGCCAGCTCGATCGAATCCTCGCGCAGCCGCTCGCTAAGCAAGCGGCGCCCTTGTTTCCAGGTCATCATCAGCGTGAACATCACCATGCCGATCATCAGCGGAAACCAGCCGCCATCGACGATCTTGAGCACATTGGCGCTAAAGAACAGCACATCGATCGCAAAGAAAAAACCCGTGGCCGCCAGACACAGCGGCAGCGCCATGCCCCACGCAAAGCGAATCACAAAAAATGTCATCACCGTGGTGATAAGCATGTCGATGGTGACCGTGATGCCATACGCACCCGCCAGTTTGCTGCTCGATCCAAAAAAGCCCACCGCCAACACGATGCAGGCAAACAGGGCCCAGTTCACAAAGGGGATGTAGATCTGCCCGGTTTCATTCACCGAGGTATGCAAGATGCGCAGCCGGGGCAGGTAGCCCAGCTGAATCACCTGTTTGGTGACCGAAAACGCCGCCGAGATCAGGGCCTGCGAGGCAATCACCGTGGCACAGGTGGCCAGCCCGATCAGCGGATACAGCGCCCAGTGCGGCGCCATTTCAAAAAATGGGTTGCTCACGTTTTCGGGATGCGCGAGCAGCATCGCCCCCTGCCCGAAATAGTTGAGCGCCAACGCCGGCATCACCAACACAAACCAGGCCAGGCGGATCGGCTGCTTGCCAAAGTGCCCCATATCGGCATAGAGCGCCTCGGCCCCGGTGGCACATAGCACCACGGCGCCCAGCGCCACAAAAGCCGCCCCCGGATGCGCCGCACAGAACCCCAGCGCGTAATGCGGGCTCAGCGCCAGCAGCACCGTGGGGTTGGCGGCGATGTGCATCACACCCAGCACCGCCAGCACCACAAACCACACCACGGTGATCGGCCCGAAGAATTTGCCAATGCCGCCCGTGCCGTGTTTTTGCACCGTAAACAGGCCGGCCAGCACCACCAGCGTGATCGGCACCACATAACGCTGCAGCGCCGGTGCCGCCACGTTAAGGCCCTCGACCGCCGACAACACCGAGATGGCCGGGGTGATCACACCATCACCAAAGAAGATGGCCGTGCCAAAGATGCCCACGCCCAGCAATTTGGCGCGCAACGCCGGACGATCTTTAACCGCCGTCGAGGCCAGCGCCAGCATGGCGATCAGGCCGCCTTCGCCGTTGTTATCGGCCCGCAAGATCAGGGTGACGTATTTGAGCGTCACCACGATGGTCAGCGTCCAGAACATCATCGAGAGGATGCCGAAGATGTTGTCGGGCGTCAGCGGCAAATGGCCGTGCGCAAACACTTCTTTGAGGGCATACAGCGGGCTGGTGCCGATATCGCCATAAACGACACCCACGGCGCCCAGGGTGAGCGCGGCCAGTTGCGATGAGGTGAGCTTTTCTTTGGGGGGATGCTGCACAAAAACTCTTCTGGGATCACCAAAGCCTGCGATTGTGCCGCTGCGCCGCGTGTTTGGGCGCATGCAAAGCCGACAACACCCCCCTGAATCTCACAGCTTTGGCGTGCATCAAACACGCCGAAGCTGTCATTCAAGCGTCATAGGTTTCGGCGTCGGGGTCGGTGGCTTCGAGCTCGTAGCTGGCAGCAAGCATGGCCAAGCGGCCAATCACGCCATACATATAAAAACGGTTGGGCGCGCTGGCGCCGGGCTTGGCGCCGGGACGCGGCAGGTGCATGGGCTCGGCAAACGCCAGCGGCACAAAGCTCGCGCCGGGCGCGTTGAGGTTTTCGTCGATGCCGCGCTCGGCGTGCACGCGATAAAAGCCGCCCACCACATAGCGATCGATCATGTAAACCACCGGCTCGGCCACAGCTTCGTTGATCTGCTCGTAGGTGGGCACCCCCTCTTGAATGATCACTTCGCTCACGGGCTGGCCGTCTTTCACCACGCTCATCTTGTTGCGCGTGCGGCGGTTGAGATCGGCCAGCTCTTTGGCGTCGCGCACCGTCATGATCCCCATGCCGTAGGTGCCGTTGTCGGCTTTGACGATGACAAACGGCTTTTCGTTGATGCCGTACTCTTTGTATTTGCGGCGAATCTTGGTGAGCAGCGCATCAACATTGCTTTGCAGACACTCGGTGCCGGCGCCCTCGGCAAAGTTAACTTCGCCGCAACGCGCAAACAGCGGGTTGATCAACCACGCATCCATGCCCAGCAGCTTGGCAAATTTTTTGGCCACCTCTTCGTAGGCCTCAAAGTGCTGGCTCTTGCGCCGCACCGCCCAGCCGGCATGCAGCGGCGGCAGCAGATATTGCTCATGCAGGCCGCGCAGCACCTCGGGTATCCCAGCCGACAAATCGTTGTTGAGCAAGATGGTGCAGGGATCAAAGTGCTTGAGCCCGAGGCGCCGCTTGCTGCGCACCAAAGGCTCGAGCGTGAGCGTGCTGCCATCGGGCAGCGCAATATCGGTGGGCTCGGTGATGCTGTCGTCGAGCGTGCCCAGCCGCACGTTGAGGCCCGCGAGCGTAAAGATCTCCATGAGCCGCGCCACGTTGGCGAGGTAGAAGGTGTTGCGCGTGTGTTTTTCAGGGATCAACAACAGGTTTTTGGCCTCGGGGCAGATCTTTTCGATGGCCGCCATGGCCGCCTGCACCGCCAGCGGCAACATCTCGGGCGTGAGGTTGTTGAATCCCCCCGGATAAAGATTGGTGTCGACCGGCGCAAGCTTGAAACCCGCGTTGCGCACATCCACCGAGGTGTAGAAGGGCGGCGTGTGCTCCATCCACTCGAGACGAAACCAGCGCTCGATGGCCGGCATCGATTCGAGGATGCGCTGCTCAAGTTCGTTGATGGGGCCGTTGAGCGCAGTAATGAGGTGTGGAACCATGGTGTCGCGAGAGGCCTCGGGCGCGTGCGTGTTGCGGGGTGAGGCATTTTAGGTGCCCCGCATGACAAAACCAAATAACTAGAAAAATAGTTGCTTTTTTCGGGCCCTGCCCCTAGCATGCCGCGCATGGATCTCGAAAAAACCGCCGCCTGCCTGGCCGCCCTGGGCAACGCCGCCCGGCTGCGTGTGTTTGCGTTGCTCGTGCAAGCTGGCCCCGAGGGCTTGTCGGTGAGTGCGTTGCGCAATGCGCTGGGCATGCCGGCCTCAACGCTGGCGCACCATCTGCGGGGCATGGTCGATGCCGGGCTGGTGCAGCAAGAGCGCCTCGGCCGCGAGGTGCGCTGCCGCCCCGATTTCGTGCTGATCGAGGCGGCGTGGGCGCACTTCAGGGCCTCATGCTGTCAAGGGGTGGCCGTGGTGGCGCCCCCCTCAGCCCCCACCACAAAGGCTCGCCATGGATCGCGCTAACGCTGCCGAATCCGCCAACGCTGCTGAGCTGGCCACGCAGCGGCGCTCGTTTTTAACCCGCAGCGCCGGCCTGGCGTGGGCCGTGCCGTTGTGGGCCGCCGGGCGCACAGCAACAGGCCATGCCGCCCCCCAGCCAGCACACCCCGAGTGGATGCGCACGCTGGGCGAGCCCGATCTGGCCTACGGCGCGCCCGCAGCTCACGAGGCCGGTGTGGTACGCGCCGCTCAGGCTGCCGCCCCCGAGACGGCTGGGTTTTCTGTTTGGCGCACACCGATTCAGGCCTTGCGCGGCACCATCACACCCAGCGGGCTGCATTTCGCCGTGCATCACAACGGCATCCCTCGCATCGATCCTGAGCGGCATGCGCTCGTGATCCATGGCGCCGTGGATCGCGCCCTGCGCTTTGATGTCGAGCGCCTGCTGCGCTATCCCATGGTGTCGCGCATTCAGTTCATCGAGTGTTCGGGCAACACGGCGGCCAATGCGATGTCGCCGCTGGCGATGGACGCCGACGCACAAACCCTGTTTGGCGAGCTGTCGTGCTCAGAGTGGACGGGCGTGCCGCTGGCCACGTTGTTGCGCGAAGCCGGCCTGAAGCCGCATGCCGCATGGACCATCGCCGAAGGCGCCGATGGTGGATCGCACCAGCGCAGCCTGCCGCTGGCCAAATTGATGGACGACGCTCTGATCGCGCTGTATCAAAACGGCGAGCGGTTGCGCCCATCGCAAGGCTATCCGATGCGGCTGCTCGTGCCCGGCTGGGAAGGCAACGTCAACGTGAAATGGCTGCATCGCCTTGAGATCACCGATCGCCCGGCGTTCACCAAAGACGAATCGGGGCTGTACAGCGAAGTGCTGGCCGACGGACGCATCGAGCGTTTCACTTTTGCGATGGGCGTCAAATCACTGATCACGCACCCCTCAGGGCAGCAACGCTTGCCCGAGCCGGGCGCGGTGTATGAGCTCAGCGGCCTGGCTTGGTCGGGGCACGGCCGCATCGCGCGCGTCGAAATCTCGACCGATGCGGGACGCTCTTGGGCCGAGGCTGCGCTGCATGCGCCGGTGCTGTCCAAAGCCCTAACGCGGTTCAGCCTGCTGTGGCGCTGGAACGGGCAAGCCACCACACTGTTGAGCCGGGCCACCGATGAGCTCGGCCACACACAGCCGACGCGCACCGCCTGGAAACAACGCTACGCCGCACACGCTTTTAACCACTACAACGCCGTGCAGGCGTGGCGCGTGCATCGTGATGGCCGGATCGAGAACGTGTATGCGTAACGTTGGGCGCGTGGCGGCCCTCGCCCTCGTGCTGGCCCTGCACTCGACAGCGGGGGCTCAACATGAGCTGGTGCCGCGCTGGGGGCAAGCCATCGACGCCCGCCAGATCGAAGCGCTGTCGATCACGATCTATCCCGACGGCCAAGGCTTGCCGCCCGGTGCGGGGCGGGCGATCGAAGGCGCCGCGCTCTACGCGCAGCGGTGCGCCATGTGCCACGGCCCCAGCGGCATCGAAGGCCCGGCGGCACGCCTGGCCGGATCAGACGGTTTTTTCTCGTGGCGCGATCCGCTGCGCGTGCTGCGCATTCGTCGACACCCGCTGCTCGTGCTGTCGGTTGGCGCGCAATGGCCTTACGCCACCTCGGTGTTCGATTACGTGCGCCGTGCCATGCCGCACCACGCCCCCAAGAGCCTGAGCGCCGATGAGGTTTATGCCCTCACCGCCCACCTGCTGCACCTCAACGGCCTGGTGCGCGACGACGAATGGCTCGACCGCCACCGCCTGCCGCGCGTGATCATGCCGGGGCTTGCGCGCAGCCTCTCGGCGTGGCCCGCGCCGGCGGCACCGCCCGCATCTGCAGCGCGCTGAGCCCAAAAAAAAGCCGCCCCCGAAGGAGCGGCCCGTGATTGCAGCGCAGCGATGCGATCAGTGGTGATACGCCGTTTCGCCGTGCGAGGTGATATCCAGCCCCTCGCGCTCTTCTTCTTCGGTAACGCGCAGACCGATCACGATGTCGACGATCTTGAACGCCACGATCGACACCACCGCCGACCACACCACCGTCAGCCCCACAGCCTTGGCCTGCACCAGCACCTGATCGAGGATGCCGTTAGAGCCCACCGTAGCGGTGATCCAGTCGGTCACCAGCCCGGGGCCGCCCAGCGATTGGCTGTTGAACACCCCCGTGAGCAATGCCCCCAGGATGCCGCCCACGCCGTGCACGCCAAACACATCGAGCGAATCATCGGCGCCCAGCAGCTTCTTGAGCCCCGTAACACCCCACAGGCAGACCAACCCGGCGATCAGGCCGATCACGATCGCGCCCATCAGGCCCACGTTGCCCGCTGCCGGCGTGATCGCCACCAAGCCAGCCACCGCACCCGACGCCGCACCCAGCATCGACGCCTTGCCCTTGAGCAGCGCCTCACCCAGGCACCAGCCCAGCACGGCTGCTGCCGTGGCCGAGAAGGTGTTCATGAACGCCAGCGCTGCCGAGTTACCCGCCTCGAGCGCCGAGCCGGCGTTAAAGCCAAACCAGCCCACCCACAGCAACGAGGCGCCCACCATCGTCAGCGTGAGCGAGTGCGGCGTAAAGGCCTCTTTGCCATAGCCCACGCGCTTGCCGATCATGTAGGCACCCACCAAACCCGCCACCGCAGCGTTGATGTGCACCACCGTGCCGCCGGCAAAGTCGAGTGCGCCCCACTGCCACAGCAGGCCCGCCGTTGCATTGGCCGCCGCCGCCGTTTCAGCGTTGGTATAGGCATCCGGGCCGGCCCAGAACCACACCATGTGCGCGATCGGCGTGTAGCTGAAGGTGAACCACAGCACCATAAAAGCCAGCACCGCCGAAAACTTGGCACGCTCGGCAAAGGCCCCCACGATCAAACAGCAGGTGATACCGGCAAACGTGGCCTGAAACGCCGCAAACACCAGCTCGGGGATATAGACCCCTTTGCTGAACGTGGCCGCGTTGGCAAACACGCCCGTGGCCGGATCGAAGATGCCCGAGAGGAACAAACGATCCGTGCCACCGATGAAGGCATTGCCCGTAGTGAACGCCAGGCTGTAGCCATAAAGGCACCACAGCACAACGATCAGCGAGAACGTCACCATGATCTGCATCAGCACCGACAGCATGTTCTTGCTGCGCACCAAGCCGCCATAAAACAGCGCCAGCCCTGGCAGCGTCATCAAGATCACGAGCAGCGTCGACACCAACATCCAGGCGGTATCGCCCTTGTTGACGTTCTGCACCGGTGCGGCAGCGGCCTCGGCGGGCGCTGCAGCCTCAGGGGCCGAAGCCTCGGCAGCCACCACCACCGCAGCCGAAGCCGGCTCGGTGGACGTTTGGGCAGAAGCAGCCACCACCGGCGCAGATGCGGCGGCAGCGGCACTGGCGGCCTCGTCGGCCAGGCTGGGGGATGCCCATCCGAAGACGGCCAACCCCAGCGCCAGAGAAGCGATGAGTTTTCTCATGGGAGGACTTTCGTATTGCGGTTCACAAGAGAGGGTGCCGGGCGCAAGGCTTACAGCGCCTCGTTGCCGGTTTCGCCGGTGCGGATGCGAACGACCTGCTCGATCGGCGTCACGAAGATCTTGCCGTCGCCGATCTTGCCGGTGCGGGCAGCCGTCTCGACGGCCTCGATCACTCGATCGACGATGGCGTCATCCACCGCCGCTTCGATCTTGACCTTGGGCAGAAAGTCGACCACGTACTCCGCGCCGCGATACAGCTCGGTGTGCCCCTTCTGGCGACCGAAGCCTTTCACTTCGGTCACGGTGATGCCCTGCACGCCAATGGCGGAGAGCGCCTCGCGCACTTCATCGAGCTTGAAGGGCTTGATGATTGCAGTCACCATCTTCATGGTTGGCTCCTTGTGGTGTGTAGGGCGATCAGAACGACTTCGACAGCGACAACACGAGGCCGGTCTTGCCCGCCGCGCGATCGGTGTTCACGCCCGTAACGGCGAACTCTTTCTTGCTGGTGCCGACAAGCGATGCGCCCGCCACCCAACCGCTGAAATCTTTGGTCAGGCCGATCTTGTAATCAGACACGCTGTTGGCCACGAACCCCAGATCTTTGGCGTTGGGCACCTTCTGGTAGCCGTAGTGGGCATTGAGACCGTAGCCCTGGCCCAGATCGTAGGCAAAGCCCAGATCGAGGTAGTAGTTGCCTTTGGTGTCGGTGCTGGTGCCATCGCCCGCGCCGAAGTAGTTCGACAGGGCGTACGACAGCTTGACCGTGAAATAGCTGTAGCTCGCACCAATGTAGAGCTCATCTTGGTGCACCTGCTTGCCTGCGGTGTTGTTGTAGTTGTGATCCGACGAGGGGTAGTAGTAATACATCGCCCCCACATCGATCGCCACCGCGCCGGCGTTGTATTTGTAGCCGCCATAAAAATCCATCTCGAGCGAAGCCCCGCGATACAGCGACTGCTCGACGGTCGAGTTCCAGTTGCCGGCATAAAAGCCCGAGCTGTGCGCCAGATCAAATCCCCCCTGGAACGCCGGCTTGTAGGCGGTCTGCGTGAAACCACGGAAGCGGTAATCACTGAACAGGCCCGCATTGCCCGTGATCGTCCAATCAGATTTGGCCTCGGCGGCGTAGGCCGACACCGACAACAGACTCAGGGCCGCGATGGCAAGGGCTTGCTTTTTCATACGTTTGCTCCGGTTGATAAAAGGGAGGAAAAAATCCGTGCCTGAGCTTCTGCACGATCCGTGCCACGCCCCGATCTGGCCCATCACGCCCCAAACCACCTCACGCGCACCGCACTGGTTCGGGCAACGCCCCAAGTTGGCGCGAGCCGTCGTGAACACCCCCGCCAGTGGGATGCCACCGCGCCCAACGCGCAGCTACAGTGCGCCAAAATACTGTACAAATATCCAGCCACCATGTCGCTTGCCATCGTCCACAGCCGCGCCCTCGACGGCCTGAACGCCCCGCCCGTCACCGTCGAAGTCCACCTGGCCAACGGCCTGCCCAGCTTCACGCTGGTGGGGCTGGCCGACACCGAGGTTAAAGAGGCCCGCGAGCGAGTACGCGCCGCCGTGCACAACAGCGGGCTGAGTTTTCCGCACAACAAACGCATCACGGTCAATCTCGCCCCCGCCGATCTGCCCAAAGAATCGGGGCGCTTCGATCTGCCGATTGCGCTGGGCCTGCTGGCGGCCAGCGAGCAACTCGATGCCGAGCGGCTGGCGCAATTTGAGTTTGCGGGCGAGTTGTCGCTGGCCGGCGAGCTGCGGCCCGTGCGTGGTGCATTGGCCATGGCGCTGGCACTCAAACGCGAGCCCGCCCCCCGGGCATTGGTGCTGCCCGAGGCCAGCGCCCGCGAGGCGGCGCTGGTGGCCGGGGTGCCGATCCACACCGCGCCGCATCTGCTGGATGTGGTTGCCGCGCTGCGCCACGAGGCCCCCACGCCTCTGCCGCGCGCGCGCGCTGAAGCATCCGCCGCCCCCCTGCAGGCCCCCAATCTGCGCGAAGTTAAGGGGCAAACTGCCGCCAAGCGAGCGCTTGAGGTGGCCGCTGCAGGTGGCCACAGCCTGCTGATGGTGGGCCCGCCGGGCACAGGCAAATCGATGCTGGCGCAGCGCTTTGCCGGCCTGCTGCCGCCGCAAAGCGAGGCCGAGGCCCTCGAATCCGCCGCCATCTTGAGCCTGAGCGGCCACTTCGATTTGCAGCGCTGGACGAGCCGCGCTTTTCGCACGCCACACCACACAGCCTCGCCCGTGGCCATCGTGGGCGGCGGTTCACCCCCGCGCCCGGGCGAGATCTCGCTGGCGCACCATGGAGTGCTGTTTCTCGATGAACTGCCAGAGTTTCCGCGCGCCGCGCTCGAGGCGCTGCGCGAGCCGCTCGAAACCGGCAGCGTCACGATCTCGCGCGCGGCGCGGCAGGCTGAGTTTCCGGCGCGATTTCAGCTGCTCGCCGCCATGAACCCCTGCCCTTGCGGCCACCTTGGCAGCCCCACCCGCAGCTGCCGTTGCACGCCCGAGGCGGTGCTGCGCTACCAAGGCAAACTCAGTGGGCCGCTGCTCGATCGCATCGATCTGCAGGTCGAGGTGCCCGCCGTGGCGCCCGAGGTGCTCAGTGCGCTACCCGATGGCGAATGCAGCACCCACATCGCCGAGCGCGTGGCCCAGGCGCGCGCGCGCCAGCAGGCCCGCCAAGGGCGGCTCAACGCCGCACTGCACGGCGATGCCCTCGATACCCACGCCAACGCCGAGCCCGCAGCGCTCACCTTCTTGGGTGCTGCTGCTGCGCGGCTGGGGTGGTCGGGGCGCAGCTATCACCGGGTGCTGCGCATGGCCCGCACGGTGGCCGATTTGGCCGATGCCGCGCGAGTGCAAACGGCCCACGTAGCCGAAGCGATTCAATACCGGCGCGTGCTAACCGCCAGCTGAAGCGCACCTCTCGCCGCCTCAGCCACCCTTCACCGCCGGACACCGATCACAGCAGCGGCGCCAGTGCGCGGCGAGCGTCGTCCTCGCTGAGCCCGTTGCGCTGCGCCCAATCGGCCAGCTGATCGGCACCGATCGGCCCCACATTGAAATAACTCGCCTCGGGATGGGCCAAATAAAACCCGCTCACGCTGGCTGCCGGCCACATGGCCAGGCTCTCGGTGAGCGTCATGCCGATCTCTTCTGCGGCCAGCACCCTGAACATCTCGCGCTTGGGCAAGTGATCCGGGCAGGCCGGATAGCCCGGCGCCGGGCGGATGCCACGGTAGCGCTCGGCGATGAGATCGTCGCCGCTCAACTGCTCGCCAGCGGCATAGCCCCACAACTCGGTGCGCACACGGCGATGCAGCCATTCGGCAAAGGCCTCGGCCAGCCGATCGGCCAGCGACTTGAACATGATCGCAGAGTAATCATCGTGCGCCGCCACAAACTGCTGCTCGCGCGTCTCAACGCCCAGCCCAGCTGTCACGGCAAACAAGCCGATGTAATCGGGCTTGGCGCCGGGGCCGGTTTTGGGCGCCACAAAATCCGCCAGGCAACGGTTGGGGCGCCGCACGCCGTCAATCACCGGACGCTCGCTCTGCGTGCGCAACCCATGCCACGTCATCACCACCTGGGTGCGCGATTCGTCGGCGTAGATCTCGATATCGTCGTCGCCCACCGTGTTGGCCGGATACAGCCCCATCACGCCACTGGCGTTGAGCCAGCGTCCGTCGATGATCTTTTTGAGCATCACCTGTGCGTCGGCATACACCTTGCGGGCCTGCTCGCCCACGGTGGCGTCGTCGAGGATGGCCGGAAAGCGCCCGGCCAGATCCCAGGTTTGAAAAAACGGCGACCAATCAATGCACCCGGCCAACTCGGCCAGATCTTGGTTTTTAAACACGCGCCGGCCCAGCACCCTGGGCACCGGCGGCGTGTAGGCCGCCCAATCGATGGGCGTTTTGTTGGATCGCGCCTGCGCCAGGCTCACCAGCGGCGTGGCTTTTTTGTTGGCATGCAGCTGGCGCACGCGCTCGTAATCGAGCCGCAACTCACCAATAAAAGCCGCCGATTTTTCGGGCGACAGCAAATCGGCGCACACCCCCACGCTGCGTGAGGCATCAGGCACATAAACCACCGGCCCCTCGTAGTGCGGCGCAATCTTGACGGCCGTGTGCACGCGGCTGGTGGTGGCACCGCCAATCATCAACGGCGTGGCGCGATCCCGAAAATATTCATCACGCTGCATCTCGGCAGCCACGTGCTGCATCTCTTCGAGGCTGGGCGTGATCAGGCCGCTCAGCCCAATGATGTCGGCGCCCACCTCTTTGGCTTTGTTGAGGATGTCTTGCGCGGGCACCATCACGCCCATGTTCACCACCTCGAAGTTATTGCACTGCAA